>NZ_JARWCR020000007.1:0-191512 GCF_029846695.2 Bradyrhizobium nivariense
CGTTCCGAGCGGATGCCGTAGAACACCTGCAACAGCAAGGCGCTCAGCAATTGCTCCGGCGGGATCGAAGGACGCCCCTCGCTGGCGTAGAGCCTCCCAAGGCTGCGGTTCAAATCACTCAAAACATTCCGGACAAGTTCCCGGACCTTCCGCAGCGGATGGTTCGCTGGCACACGCTTATCGGGCGCGATGTACGAAAACAGGCCGCCCTGGTCCTTAAACCTGCCGCGCATGATCGCCTCTGCCGATTCGAGATGGATAAAGTGAATCATCAAGCCCCCTCCGTGGCGAGGGGGTTCTTCAGCAGACTGCTAATGCGGATTCTGGAGTTGTCCGCGTCATTTCGCGCAGATCGGTCTCAGCCGACGTTCAGCATGTAAACTCTATGCCTGAGCAGCGCGACTGAAGGGTCAGAGTGTGCACGACTAAACAAACATGCGTACACAAATATGTCGATTTGTGCGGTTATACCGACACCAGTCGTTGGTCGTCAGGGACAACCGGCAACCTAAGCCGCTTTCAACACGGTTGCGTCGACGATTCTAAAATGAATGTGAGGCTACATAGCACACAACTAGGAGCTTCAGCGTGCTGCAATCTATTCAGGCGCTTCGCGGTATAGCCGTTCTGGCCGTTGTTATCTTTCATCTCAAGCTCTTTAAGCTAGGACTATTTGGCGTCGACCTCTTCTTTGTGATTTCCGGTTTCATCATGGGCGTAACGTGCCGGAACCGTACAGCCTCCGAATTCATAGTAGCTAGGCTCATCCTATTGTTCCGTTGTATTGGCTACTAACCTCACTGACCTGCGTCCTTAGGATGTGCGGCGCGCCGCCATATTCCCCATTCGGGTTCACTGAGCTGGCCAAGAGCCTCTTGTTCCTGCCGTTTTACGAGCCAACCGGACACATTTGGCCCCTCCTTATTCCGGGATGGACGCTGAACTATGAAATGTTCTTCTACATGGTTTTCGGCATCTGCATGCTAACGAGACAGGCAGCGCTATCGGTGATCGCGCTGTTGCTCATCCTCGTGCTCGCTGGCTTGCTAATGGCACCGGAAGACCCCATGCTCAGAATTTGGACCGGCCCGCTCCTATTGGAGTTCGGTATCGGTGTTCTAATTTCGACATTGATGATTCCGAACTCAACGAGAGTCGCGATCTCGAGCCTTTTGATGAGTCTCGCGCTGGCCGTGCTCTTTATCGTGTGCAGGAAAGTCTTTGAACTCGATCTTGAGCATCCGCTTCCGAGGGTGACATTGATTGGCGGCGCATCCGGCGCCCTCGTCGTTGCGGGACTGACGCTGGAAAAATTGAAGGAACTCCCGGACCTCAACATCTTGCGTTGGTTGGGCGACCGGTCCTATTCCTTGTACCTAGTCCATTTGCCGATCATTGACACAGCAAGACAGCTTTTCGGAACCGGCATCTTTGCGCTGACAGGGATGTTTCTCATCAGCATTGTGCTGGCGCACTGGGTCTATGTTTGTGGAGAGCAAGTTGCGACGAATTGGCTAAAGCAGCGGCTCGGATTGTCGAGGGTTCCCAAACCGGCTGTTGCGAGAGCGTAAGCCTGCCATTTCTATGACGCGGTATGTGGTTATGAGAGCAGGTTAGAACGCGCGACATCACAGGGAGGTCGAGCCAAATGTTTAGCCAAGCACGAGGACTAGTTGGGCCCCTATTCCAAGCTGCATTTCCATCGATCGCCAAGCGGCGAGCTGAACTGGCCTATTGGCGCGATCGCTATTCCGTCGAGAGAGGAGTTCTGGTCAACACGCACTACGAGCCGCTCTACACGTCCGCTTTCGAGCTTGATCGCAGTGCCTATTCGGGGAAGCGCGTCCTCGACATCGGATGCGGCCCCCGCGGCAGCCTGGAATGGGCTGACGTCGCGGCCCAGCGCGTCGGGCTCGACCCGCTTGTGCCCGACTATCGCAAGCTCGGAATCGGTCGGCACAAGATGGAATATTGCGCCGCTCCTTCGCACAAGATCCCCTTCCCCGACGGACATTTCGACTTCGTGACCTGCCTCAATGCACTCGATCATGTCGACGATTTTGAAGGTACCGTCGGCGAGATAAAACGCGTGACGAAGCCGGGCGGTTTTTTCCTCCTGAGCGTGGAAATCGATCATCCGCCAACGCCGGCGGAGCCCATCACCATCACGCGCAATCTGCTCCGCACATTTGCTCCTGAATTCGAGGTTGTGCACGAAGAATTGTTCGGCACGCCCGAGGATCATAATTTGCACGCCGCTATTCTATCAAAACTGCCTTACGTCCCGAACCAGCCGGGCATCTATGTCGGCAAGATGAGGCGCGCCGGCTGATCCCCGGCTTTCGTCGTGGCGCCCCGTCCGCTCGCACTTCAACGAGCGGCGCGGGATCGTCAGCGCACCTGGAGCGACAGCAGCCGGCACGAGAGCGCCTTCTCCGGCTGCGCAATCTCGGTGCTGCAAGCGACCGGGCTCGGCAGCACCTGCCTTCCCTTGTCGCCACTCACCTCCGATATCAGCCTCGCCGTCAGGGCGTAGGATCCGGGACGCATGACTGCGGGCAGCGAGAGCTCCACCACGCTGGCGCCGTCGGATCGCTTCTTCAGAGATGCCGGCTCCAGTTTCGCATTCGCTGTCGCCGCGGCCGTCCCGTTCGCCTGGTCAACAAGAGAGGCCTGAAGCGTCCTGTTCGAAGGATATCCCTCGGGCAACCTGATCGGGATTTCCACAGTGACCGCCTGGGAGGCGCCGAGAGACGCCGCACCGGCACTGACCGGCTTGCCGGCGACGTTGCCGACCTTCAGGAAGGTCGGCTTCGGCATGTCGTTGATCGTCGTCGAATAACCGAATTGCTTGGGGTCGGGCGTGACTTCGCTCGGCCCGCATTGGCGCGCGCCTTTGTCGGATTCGGTGAACTGGCAGACGCGGACATAGTCAATCTTGAAGGCCTGCGGAAATGCGGCCTCATCGATCCCATGCCGGCCCGCCCATTCGCTGCCGCCGACGGCGAAATTGAGGTCAACATGTGCGGGCGGCCCGAGTTGGCCATCCTTGCGCAACCATTGATAGTTGCGGGTGTAGATCAGCTTGCCATCCCAGAACAACGAGACCTTGTCGGGAGCCCAGAGATAGCCTGCGGTGTGCCAGCCAAGATTGAGATCCTCGCTCGCGTACATGTTTTGAAACTTGGCCAGGAAATTCCTGTCAATGTAAGTGTACTGCTTTTCGTTGAACGGACCGATTACGTTGGAATGCAGCGAGTTTGCCTTATCCTCGACCCCGTTGATTACGAACTCGAAAATGTCCGCCTCGGGCGGATGCCAGGTCTTGCCGTCGAGGTCGTAGTCGGCCTCGAGCCAGAAGGCCGGAAACACGCCTTTCGCGTTCGGCAGAAACACCCGCGCCTCATAGTAACCATAATAGAAGGTTCGATGGCTTCGGATCATCGCGGATTCGAAGAGGTTCGTTCCCTCAGTCTTCTTGGCTACCAGGCTGAGCGCACCGCCGGAGACGACGTGATTGTCGCGATAGCGCTGGTTCTCGTCCTTAAAATGGTCCATCGTTTCGTTGTTATAGATATAGCGGGTGGCCCATTTCGTCCGGTCAAGCTTGTCGCCGTTGAAGTCGTCCGAAAACACGAGCTCCCAACCGGCAGACCATGCCGGCTTTGTGGGCAACACAGCACCAACAAACAGCAGCGCCAGCAGCGCTGACTTATGAATTCCGGGAGTCATCATCCCTGAGATACCTTTCTCAAATCCAGCGTCATTTACGGACAGGGCGCCATCGATGTCCAGATCATGCTCCGCATTGACCGCCTCCGGGCGGGCGTTCAGGTTGCCCGGGATGTCGACGTCAGTGAGGCGAATATCCTACATTTTGCGGGTTCTTCCATGATTGCGGTGGTCAACCATCCCAAAGCGATAGTGGCTGCCCTAACGATGCTCCCCGTCCGTGTTGACGAAGCGAGGCCAAAAGGCGGAACACAGTTGCTATCGCTCGTTCCATCAGCTACCCGCTAGGCTTGCTGCAGATTGGCGAGGAAACCCGTGACGGCCGGATTTGCCCCACCCGCGCTCATTATCAATCTTGATCGCGACATCGCTCGATGGCGAAGCCTCTCGGGCGCCCTCGACGGGCTCGGTATCGCCTATCAGAAGGTCCGCGCCGTCGACGCTCGCAAAAAGATCAACCTCATTCGCCGCATCGTTCATCGCGAGTTCGTCTATCCGTCCGAAAATCGTCATCTCACCGATGCCGAGATCGGTTGCTACCTCTCTCACATCTCCGCATTGAAGCGCATCGTGCGGCAGAATTTGCCCGCCGCGATGATCTTCGAGGATGATGTCGTTTTCGACAGCCAGTTTCGACAGTTCTACCAGAATGATCTGCCGAGATTCCTGGCGGCAACCGACATCGTGAAATTCGAAGGCATTCACTACCCCCACACATCGAAATCCGGATTCCTGATTGCGCAAGGCGTTACGAGCGAGCTCGTTATTCGCGTGAAACCAACCCTCGGCGCAGCCGCCTATGCTGTAACCAAAGAGGGCGCCATCGCCTTGCTCAAGGCAGTCTCTGTCGCTGACCGACCCTTTGATCATAAGCTCGCATATTATGATCGCCATTGGGTCGATTACGCCGAGACGGAACCCTTCCTTGCGCGGCAAGCCGACTACACCAGCAATCTCGAGCACGAACGCAAGGTATTCGATCTGGACGTTGATGCCTCCCGGCGGCTTCGGCGACTGCAGAATAAACTCAGGGCACCGAGCCGTGCCGCGCTGCGGTTTGCCTACATTGCAAAATTCCTGATCAAGCGCCGGCTGCGCACACCGAGGCGAGAGTCTCTCGCCTGACAATCACAAAGCTCGCGCGGGCGTACGCCGAAAGCCTCGACCAACTTTGGCAATCAGGACATTGCGCACCATCACGATGGGCCTGTGCAACGCACGCCCCAGCCAGCCTGCCCGCCGACGGAGCTTATTGATCATTGACGTGTCAGCCTTGGATTGGTTCCACTCTTTTCGCCTATCGATCTCGATGTTGCTGATGACGGACGCTTGCTGAACCAACAAGGGCCGGATCTCTCCAAACGTAGCGTTGTATCCTTCATAGCCAACTAAAAGGTGATCGGTCGGCCAGTCGAGGATGGAAAGGCGGCTTAACAATGCTTTCGCGCCACGCAGGTTGACCGCGTATCCGGCCGACCCGAGCGTAGGATTCAAAGGCACAATGAGTTTCGTAAGCTTCCCACTGGATATGACCGGGCCAGTGCGGGAGGTGTGATCATAGAAGATGCCTTCCAGCTTAACTACGTCGCAACGCGCCAGATAATGCGGCAGCTCAGTGCGATAAAATTCCAGAAAGCTGTCCGAAAACTCGGCATCATCTTCCAGGATGACCGCCCGATCGATGTTTTGTCGCACCATTCGACGCAAAATACCCATGTGGGACAGCGTGCAGCAGATCTCGCCAGTCGTCAGCGGACGCCCGATCTTTGTGTTGATAAAGTCCCTTCTGATCACGGAGCGGATCAAGGACAATTTGCGTTTTCCGTCGATTGCCGAAAATCGGCAATAGGGCAGCCCAGCCCGGACCATAAAGTTCCGGATGCTCTCCCAACGTTCCTTGTCACGCGTCAGATTAATGATGAAGATCGGAATTTTGGTCTCGTTTGCCATGGTGCTTCCGAAAAGGCATGGGTTTTAATCGTGCAACGGGCGAACTGTAGACCAAGCATGCGGCCAGTGCTAGTTAGAGGTCAGGCAGCTAATTACCAAATCGAGCGGGTTCACCAAATCTCGAAATCTTGCCGCTGACATCACCGTGCCCTAATCTACATTGGACAACTGAGCCTCGACGGCAAATCTCCTTACGGTTGAGCAATGAAGAACATCCTCTGGATCTGCGGACGACTGCCTACGCCGCTATTCACCGGCGACGCGCTCTACTCTGCAGGCCTGTTGAAAGCGCTGGCGCAGACCAATGAAGCTGCAATCACGCTGGTTGGGACCCGCAGGACTGACGAGCCGGTAGGCAACCATATCCTGAGCCTGCCAAACACCATTTGTGTCGACGTTCCTCCCACCGGCTCATCAGGCCTCCGGAGTCTGCTTTCGCGCCTTCCGCGAGATGCTTTCAATCTGAGTACGTCCGAACTAAACCGGTCTTTGGCAAAACTGCTTCAGCAGAATTGGGATTGGATCGTGATCGATCACGCCTATTCCGCAGGGCCGCTCTCCGCAATTCTGCAAAACCGCAAACGCGCCTCGATCTGCTATATCTCGCATAACGCCGAAGGCGCCATCCGGCCGCGGATCGCTAGCAGCTTCAACAACCCGCTGCGCCGGACGCTCATGCGGCTGGATGCCGAAAAATATCGCAGATTGGAGAACAGGATTCTGCAAAGTGCAGATGCTGTCACGTGTATCTCTGCCGAGGATGCATCCTACTTCGAGCGGTTCTCGAAGCACGTCCACATTGTTCCGCCGGTCTATCTCGGCGCAGTCTCCCCTGCCCGTCAGATCCAATCCGACTGCCCCCGTTCATTGCTGCTCCTGGGCTCTTTTGAATGGGGCGCTAAGCAAAGGAACCTAGAACTAATTGTGGAAAGCCTGTTGCCGGCGCTCCAGCAGAATGGAGTCACCCTCAACGTCGTCGGTACAGTCCCGCAGCATTTTCGCGATCGTTTCAGCAGCTTCCGCCCGCATTTATCGTTCCATGGACGTGTCGACGATGTTTCGCCATTTGTCGCGTCCTGCCGCGGGGGGCTGGTGCCGGATATGCTTGGCGGCGGGTTCAAACTCAAAGTTCTGGACTATGCGTTCCAGCGGCTGCCGATATTCGGTTTACGCAATGCGCTGGCCGGCACCACGGTCACTGAACAATCGGCAATGTTCCCTGCCGACGGCTTGGACAGCCTCGCCGAGACCATCATTCGTAACATCGATGATCTTGCCACGCTCAATCGAAACCAGAATTCACTGTTCGAGTTGCTTTCCGCCCGGTTCGGCCTGGAAGCCGGAACCCGTTATCTTTCGAAGGTCTTTCTGTGAGGGGAACGGCATTGTATCTTGGCCGGCAAGTCGCAGCGGGGTGCCTCCAAATGGACCGGCTTCGAGGCCCGCAGACCGTCGACGGACGCTAGATGAGTTCGAACACCGCCAGCACCATTGACTCGGCGTCGGGCCCGATCTCGGAACTTCAGTCGGATTTCGAACTGAACTCGACCGGAAAGCGCTTGGTCTCGATCTCGATTTTCTCCGTCCTCTTCCTTGGCCAAATTGCTTACAACATCGGAGAATTTCCGCTCGCATGCGATCTGGTCTGCTACGCTCTGACGACAGCCTACCTGTTAGCCTCCGGATACGCCGCGCCGAGCGTTCCTTCCCTGTTTGTGTTCATAAGCGTGATCGCGCTCGCCGCGTTTCGTATTCCCTTCGCAACTTCCGGCACGTCCTGGAGCTCGCTTCTGCTTCTGACCGTCCTCTACCTACCATTGTGCTTCCGTTTCAAATGGCGCCCCGGACTTGAACCTGTTCAGGATTACACGCTGAACGCCTATGTCTTGGCGGCGTCCGCGATCGCAGCAACGGCCGTTTTGCAAATCGCGCTGGTCAATGGACTTCACCTCAAGGCACTCGCGAACATTTACTTTGTATTACCCGCATCATTGCGCGGCGCCGGCTTCTACACTTTCTTCCGTGAAGAAGGAGGCATCGTAAAAGCCAACGGGTTCTTTCTTCGTGAAGCGGCCGATCTGTCGCTTGTAACCGGGCTCGCGCTCCTCATCGAATATCGTACCAGAAAGAGATTGATCGTATTGGGTCTGCTTGTAGCGGGCTTGCTCTGCTCGTTCTCTGGCTCTGGATTGATCGCAGTGTTCGCCGGCTTGCTACTACCCAAGACGGCAAATCGCATTCCTGCCTTTATCGCCTCAGCGGTCGGGGCGCTGCTATTGCTCGTCATTCTCTACAATCTGGAGCTCCCGTTTCTCGCCCCGTGGTTTGACCGCCTGTCTGAGTTTGGAAAGTCCGGAACGAGCGCTTATGCCCGATTTGTGGCCCCGATGGAGATGGTACAAAACAGTCTCGACGGCGGGATGTTAAACACGTGGCTCGGCAAGGGCGCCGGCAGCTTCTTCCGGGACCTCTCGGTGGCCCGATTAACCTATGAAGTGGCCGATCCGACCTGGGCGAAGGTAACTTACGAATACGGCTTGCTTGGATTTGTTCTGCTGCTGACGCTGGTCACGATCCGACTGTATTCGAGTTCCCTGCGGGTCGAGGCCTGCCACTTTTTTCTGGTGAGTTGGATTGGCTTTTCGTTTCTGCTCAAGCCAAATTACTGTCTCTTGATCTGGCTTCTGACCCTCGTGCCGAACATACGTCGGCTGTCCAGGCCATGACGCCCGTTGTGCCGATATCCCACCGTGGAACGCACTACCTCACCACCCTAAAAACATTGAGGGCGGCCCTCATCAATCTGGGCCGGCTTGTTGGTGCGTAGCGCCAACTTACGAGGGAGCGCGATAGCTGCTTGGGGCCAGCCACCACCGCTATAGTCCAGAATAGCAATGACATTCGCTGGGTGTATGAAAAACCCTGCGGATAGGACAGGGCTCGGAGAAAGTCAGCGATGATGCGGCCTGCGCTGTCCTTCGCGATCGGATGACGGTCGGGCCGCAATGCGTATGACGCAGCGCGCAAGCAAAGAAACAGCATGTTTCTGTTCAACGCTTCAGGGGCGACGGACAACCCAACACTGGCGGCAATTTCGCGAAAATACCCAACCCGTCGTCGGGTGACATCCACTTCTCGGGCGAAGCGGTTGTCTTCCAATTCCAAAAATGCACCGTGATTTGCCCCGTGGACGCGGTAATCCACCAGCGGTTTGGGGATTGTGATAACATCACCAAACGCGGGGGCAGCCGTCACCAAATAGCTGTCGGGCGCCCTGTCCATGAAGTCGGTCTTGAAACTGAAAATTTGATCAACGACCTCGCGTGGATAAGCATTGCCAGATCCCGGCGGGGTCGGGTAGACGCCCGCAGTAATTGCCCACTCACGAATTTCTTGAGGCGTAGGGGTCACAAAATACTGTGGCAGAATGCTGCCCGTTGCATTTCCATCTGCATCAATTGTTCGCATTTGAAACTGGAATTTGCTGGCTTTTTCAGACCAAACCGCCGCAATTTCGGTCATTACGTCGGGATGTAGCGCATCATCGGAATCCAGAAAGATGACGACGTCGCCTGAAGAACGGTGGAATCCATTCACGCACGAGGGCATTTGGCCGGCATTTGCCTGTTCGATAAGCGTAATTCTGTCCGCAAACTTTCCAATCACCTCAAGCGAATTGTCTGTCGATCCATCGTCGACAACGACCACTTCCACCTTAGGCCATTGAATTCCCAACGCACTCCTGATCGCCGCGCCTACAAACTTTGCATAGTTGTAGTTCGGGATGACGACGGAAAGAGCTAATTCACTCGGGTCCCGGGGCATTTCAATCCTGACTGACGTACATTCTGGTCGGTCCACTTCCCACGCCAGCTTCCTTCATTCTGTCTTGTGATAAGGACACCCCAACGAGGCGAAGGAGAGTCGGGTGTGGTGAAGAGCCGCGCCACGAAACCGTCTAATTGTGTTCACGGATCTGACCTAACTGGCATGGTACGCGATTTGCTAGTACAACCACAAATCTACGTAGACTTGGAAGTGACGATGTCCGCTGAACTGTATCGGGAACTGTCTTGGCTTCCAAGACCGCCCGAGGATTTCTCTTCTCACTGCAAAGACCTTTTGATGACCGGGGCCGAGTTGGGAGGCCAAATCCGGTTTCTCGCGACCCACGCGCTGGATGAGCGGCAGCTTTCGCGATTGGGACGCGCGATTGTCTCGGCCCGCGAGCAGGGACGGTCCCTGCAACCTTTAGCTCCATTTCGGCTTGGCCTGATCGGAAACGGCACCCTGGATCTCATGGTCCCCGTCCTGATTGCAACGGCCGCGCGCCACGGCTTTGCCCTCGAATGCATCACCGGTGCGTACGATCAATTCCTCCAGGACGTGTTGCAGCCGGACTCACGTCTCAACACATCCCGACCAGACGCGGTCCTGGTTGCGCTCGATCACAGAGGCCTTGCGCTTCAACCGAGCCCTGGCAACGAACAGGTTGCCGCTCAGACCATTGACGCCGCAATTGGCCTCCTCGACACCATTCGTGCGGCGATTGCGCGCAACAGCGGTGCTGTCTGCATCGTCCAAACACTTGCTGCTCCTCCGGAAGGGCTGTTCGGATCCTTCGATCGCGCGCTGGGCGGAACCAGCAGAAACCTCGTTGATCGCTTCAACCAAAAGCTGTGCGAAGCGGTCCTCCAGTCAAACGATCTGCTCCTCGACGTAGCAGGCGTTGCTGAAACGGCTGGCCTCGCAGACTGGCATTCCCCCGCACAATGGAATTTGGCGAAACTGCCATTTTCCGATGATTACGTTCCGCTCTACGCAGATCACGTCTGCCGGATCATTGGGGCGATGCGCGGCAAGAGTCGCCGATGCCTCGTGCTCGACCTCGACAACACGGTTTGGGGTGGCATCATCGGTGACGATGGACTTGAAGGAATTCAGATCGCGCAAGGCGACGCCACAGGCGAAGCGTTCTTGTCGGTCCAGCAGCTTGCCCTCGCCTTGCGTGCACGTGGCGTCGTTCTGGCCGTAAGTTCGAAAAATACGGATGCGATCGCACGGCGTCCCTTCAAGGAGCATCCGGATATGCTCCTGAAGGAGGATCACATCGCCGTGTTCCAAGCAAACTGGGATGACAAGGCAACCAACATACGTGCGATCGCACAGGAATTGGCGCTTGGTCTGGATTCCTTCGTTTTCCTTGACGACAATCCGGTCGAGCGCGGCCTGATCCGGCGCGAAATCCCTGAAGTGGCGGTTCCCGAACTCGACAGCGATCCCGCCGGCTACGCGCGCACCCTGGCGGCAGCAGGCTATTTTGAGGCGATCGCCTTTTCCGATGAAGATCGCGCGCGGGCCGACATGTATCAGGCAAACGCCCGCCGCTTGAATTTGCAGGGACAGACGTCGGACCTTCAGTCCTATCTGCGGTCACTGGAGATGCGCATCGTGTTCGGCTCCTTCGATCGCACGACGAGGTCGCGCGTTACACAGCTGATCAACAAGAGCAACCAGTTCAATCTGACCACTCGCCGTTATACCGAGCCTCAGATCGAACAGCTCGAGCACGACGGTGATGCGATGACGCTGCACGTCAGGTTGCTTGATAAGTTCGGCGACAACGGGATCATTTGTGTCGTCATATGCCGCCTGTCCCGCCCGGGCGCTTGGACCATCGACACCTGGTTAATGAGCTGCCGGGTGCTGGGACGGTGCGTCGAACAGGCGGTGCTTGCTGAGATCTTGTTCCGTGCGCGCGCTGCGGGCATCTCGACCCTGGAAGGCCTTTACCTTCCAACCGAGCGAAACGAGATGGTCGCCGAACATTATGGAAAGCTTGGATTTACGCGGATAGAAACCGCTTCCGACGGCAGCAGCCGATGGGAGCTCAAAACCGATGCAGAATTCGGCGACCTGCCGATGACTGTGGAGCGTGAACAACTGCAGCTGCTGCCTGCTTAAGCCTATCTTTTTCCCGCAAGCCTTTACGCCCGAGCTGATCGTCGATGAGCCTCACATCACCTCTGTTTTTCGCTTTCCTGGCCGGAGTCATTCTCGCCTATCACATCAGCGAGTCCGTTCGGTATCGCAGGCTGGTGCTGGGATTCGGCAATGCGATCTTCATCGCCAGTTACCTCACCGACTACATCCAGATCCTGCCCCTGCTTGCTTTTCTGCTCTTGGGCTATGCGTGCGTCTCGATTCTTTCCGTCTGGAAGTCTTCGCTTGCGCTGGGTCTCGCGATCCTTGGCGTCCTGGTATGCTATGTCTTCCTGAAGCGGTTTTCCTTCTTCGATGACCTCGGTCGTCTCCCCTTTCCATATTTGACGATCGGGCTGTCCTATATCCTGTTCCGAATCCTGCACATAATGGTCGATGTCCATTCGGGGGACCTCGAAGAGCGAATCGGGCCGACCGCATTCTTCCGCTACACGTGCAATTTTCTGTGCTTTGTGTCCGGTCCGATCCAGCGCTATCAGGACTTTCGCGCCGCAGATGGGATTGCCGTTGTCAAGCTCGACGCAGACACCGTATTCCAGGCCTTTTCCAGAGTGGTTGCCGGCTACGCGAAATTTGTGATCATCGCCGCTGTGGCAGAGTACGCGTTCTCGTTCCTGAAGCCGCAGCTACTTCAGGCTGGCGACCCGTCGCTCGCGAAGCTGTGTATGCTCTATGCTGCCGCCGCCTCGCTCTACACCGTGTATCTGTACTATAATTTCTCCGGATACATGGACATAGTTCTCGGCAGCGGGGTGCTACTCGGTCAGGCCTTGCCGGAAAACTTCGACAAACCTTTCTCTGCCCGTAGCTTCCTCGAGTTTTGGCAGCGTTGGCACATGACGCTCTCACAGTGGTTCAAGTTCTATTTGTTTAATCCGCTCGTCATGCTCCTGATGTCTTGTTTTCCTGCGCCCGCGCTCACGGCCTATCTTGGCGTTTTCGCTTTTTTCGTCACGTTTCTCGTGATGGGCGTTTGGCACGGGACCACGGCCGTGTTCGTCGTCTACGGATTGCTGATGGGGGCTGGCGCTAGCATCAACAAGCTATGGCAGGTCGCCTGCGCGGAACGCCTTGGAAAGAAGCGCTACAGAACGATGACCGAGACTTTGGGCTACGTCTATTTTGCGCGCGGCGTCACAATCAGCTATTTCGTGTTGGCCTTGACATGCCTGTGGACGCCTGAATTGTCGGATTTCACGCGTTTGATTGGCCGGCTTGGCCCTGCCGGGATGTCGGCTGCGTTTGCCGGGATTGCGCTTGCGTTTGGACTGTTCTGGTGGCTGGCTGATCGGGTCGCTCCCCGCCTGATCGCGCCAGCCTTTCTGGCAACCGCGCGCGACAGCCTTGTCGGCCGAAACCTGACGCTGGCGAGCCAGATGATGGTCATCGTCGCGGTCACCGCGTTGCTCCATAAGTCTCCCGACTTCGTCTACAAGGCGTTCTAAGTTGAGATATATCCTTCGACAGACCGCGCTGACCCTTACATCATTCGCGTTTCTCTATGCTCTGATTGGCAGCCTATCCTTCCTGGTGTTCCCAGACCCTTCGCACGGAGGGCCTCGCGACTTTCAGGTGGCAGAGCGCACACTGTTCATGACCGTGCCGAAGTACGTGTTCCTCGGGCGCAGCGTGCTCGACACTCCGGACAACAAGGTGCTTATCGTAGGAGCCTCCAACACGGCCGTCGGCTTCATCCAGAAGCTCATCCAACCGAAACTGGCGTGCGCCAAGGTCAGCAATCTCGCGATGGGCGGCGCAAACATATCGGAGGTTGCTCAGGTCATCGATCTGGTGCGCGAGACGCAGAGCAGTCCCAGTGCTGCGCCGAATACGTTCGTCATTGGCGTCTGGTATGGGATGTTTGCGGATTCCGACATCAGATTTGCTGATCCCGATCGGAATCGCGGAGAATCCGACCTCGATATTGAGAAGTACCGATACGGCTTCTACCGCCGGACCGCCAATGGCCCCGTCGCGCTCCTACCTTCCAAGTGGCTCGATGCCGGCGTCATGGCGATTCGCCCGCTTCTCCTAGTCGAGAAGGCTGCACGCGAAGCCAGAATGGGCGTCAATCTGCTCCTGACCGGGCGCCGGTCCGCACAACGGACGGAGCTTGAACGTGAGGCTGCGGTGATGTCGGAACAGGACAAGAAAAAGGCCCTGGAGTATTGGCAGGAAAGCATGGGGTTCAAGGGCGCGATTTCCGAGACGCAGTTCAACCTACTTAGGAGCACGGTTGCGTCGTTGCTTGATTCGGAAGAGCGAGTGGTACTCGTCGATCTTCCGATCCCATCATGGCACCGCGACGCAAGTCCGTATCAGTCCGGCTACGAACAAAAGCTTCAGGAATTGTCCGGGCAGTTCAAGGAACGGTCAAACTTCATCTCAATATCGATGGGCGATCTTGACGGAGATTTGGATTACTCTGACGAGGTACATGCAAAGCGACACTTGGCCAACATCTGGTCGGATAGATTGGCCAGCGTCTTGAGTTCTTTTGCCTGTCAGGAGAAGACTAACAAGCCAAAGGTTTCATCGCGAGCTCCCGAACAGGCTACGGCAGCATCGTCCGATCATTGAATAGTCACCAACGGTCGATGCGTGAACGTCGACGTCAAGGATATTCACTATGGATCAAGCTCAAATCTACGCGAAGCTCACATCTGTCTTCCGCGACGTGCTCGATGAGGACAACCTCGCCTTGACGCCGGAGATCACGGCCGACGATGTTGACGGCTGGGATAGCCTGTCTCACATTCGTCTCGTTCTGGCGGTCTCGAAGTCCTTTGGCGTCAAGTTTTCCGCATCCGAGATCGGCGGACTGAAGAACGTCGGCGAGTTCGTCGAACTGATTCAGAAGAAGATCTGAGCTCGAAGTGTCGGAATCCCGCGAGATTGCTCCAGCCTTGACTAACCTTGCCTTTCATCACTTCGGCCTGGCTGTCGCCTCTCCGGATGACGCATTTCGCTATCTGGCGTCGCTTGGCTATACAGCAGGGAATTCGGCGTTTGATCCCCTACAGCGGGTCAACCTTGCCATGCGTCATCACCCGACGATGCCTGACATTGAGGTGATTTGGCCGGGGGATGGTCCGTCCCCGATTGATATGCTAATCAAGAAGACGGGCACGATGATCTACCATTTATGCTATACATGCTCCGACGCTGACGCGGCACTTGCCGCCCTTTCGGCCGCCGGCATGGAGATCCTAACGGTTAGCCCCCCAACGCCAGCCATTTTGTTCGGTGGCCAGGATGTTTCGTTTCACCACATTTCCGGTTTCGGACTTATCGAAATTCTGCATACCGGCTCGCGCCGCGGATCGTAAATCGCCAGCACATGGACAGTCGATGACAAACGAGATCCGTCGAAATATTTCAACGCAAGCGGGCGTCGTTTTCGGGTTGTTGCTCATCGCGCTGACCATCCCTGGCAGATCGGCTCAAGCTCAGCTCGGAAAAACGACCGCGCCAATCACCGGTGGTACAGGAGTTTCAGCGCAGCCCCCCAACAGCTTTCAGACAATGAGCGGAACGTACGCGCCTCCGCACAAGACACCGGATGGCCGAGCCTGCATCGCGGTCCACCCCATGACGCACGCCCAGATAATTAACCCTAAAATCATTGATCAGATCGTCATTGTCAGCAACATATGCGGCCAAACGATTAACGTCCGGGTGTGCTATGCTGGCAGCACCGACTGCATTCTTGTACCTTTGGGGGGGTACCAGAGGCTGCAGAAGACCTTGGGTGTTGGGACAGGCTCGACTTCCTTCAGGTACGAATACCGCGAACTCTACTGAATTTCCTGCCGCCGCTGTGTTCAGGGTCCCCTACATTTCAGGGCGTCGCGTGAGACAGCCACTAGCTGGCTCCACGAGCACGGATATACTGATGAAGACAGTTCGACCCAAACCCCATACCGCTCGTTCCATCTCACGTGCCGTTGCCGGGTTTAATCTTGCCTGCCTATTGGCCACGTTCGCTTTCATTTGGCTGACATCCTCCCCAAGCGAAGGGGCAGAGCTTCCAGCCACGGCTCAATACAAGCTCAAACTCAATCGCGCCATATCGCCCGCGTCGGCTGGAACGATTCTGGCGGCATCCGACGCCCTGTTCGCGCGGGCAGGCCTTGACGTGCGCATGGTAGCCGGCTCGGGGGATGGTGACGCAATAGCTGCTGTTGCGGCCGACGAACATACCATAGGAGTCGCATCGGCCGCGGCGTTCCTCAAAGCGCGATCGGAAGGGCTCGCAATTGTCGCCTTCGCCGGATGCTATGCGACGAGTCCGGTCGAGTTTTTTACCCTGCCCGACACCACGCTGTTGCGTCCATCGGATCTGGAGGGAAAGCGAATAGGGTACAAGAGGGGACCCGAGCTTTCTGTCGTTCTCTCCGAGTTTGTTGCGAAGAACTCCCTGGCGCAAAGCAAGCTCCTCCCGATCGAAAGTGAGGAGCCCTTGCAGGATCTGCTGGACCGGAAGATAGACGTGCTCCTTGGTCGCCTCGACATTGAAGGTCAGGAGTTGGCGCGGAGGAACATAGAGTACAAGACGCTAAGTCCCGCCTCCTACGGCGTGCACGCCGCAGGACCAGTCTACTTTGTTCAAGAGCGCACTCTCGGTAAGCGGCGCAGTCTCGAGAAGTTCGTCATCGCGACCGCCGCGGGCTGGAGCGCTGCATACGCCGACTACGACCGAACAATTCCCATCATCGCCAACTCTATCGATACGCCTCTTTCGCGGCCGCTGATCGCTCGACTCATGGATGCGCAGCGTGGTTTCTTGCGCCCCTATGGGACAAGGTTTGGTGAGCTGGACGAGAGGCGCATTCGCGTGCTCCATGCACAGCTTTTGCAGCGACGTCTCCTACAAGAACCGGTCGATCTGACCCGCGCCGTCAACTACGACGTTCTGAAAGAGGCCTATCGTAGCGAGGCGAATAATCTAAATCGCGAAGAGCCCTGATCAGATGTCTAACGCTACTCAAGCTATCATTTTCGGCGGCGCAGGCTTCATTGGAACCCATCTGGCAACATGCCTCGTGGCATCGCAAAGGTATAGGCGCGTCGTGTCGGTCGACATCGGCCAGCCCAGGGCCAGTGTAGCCGGCGTCGAATATCTGCACCATGATGTGCGGAAGACCATCGATTCCGGCATTTCGGACGGGAGCCCCACCGACATCTTTAACCTAGCTGCGATCCATGTTACGCCTGGGCACCCGGACGGTGATTACTATTATACGAACGTCCTAGGGGCGGTAAACGTCTGCAGATTCGCCAACGCAATCGGCTGCAACAACATAGTCTTCACAAGCTCCATCTCGATTTACGGACCAAGCGAAGCAGCGCTCGATGAAGAGGCCACACCGGCGCCCGTGAGCGCTTATGGGCGCTCAAAGCTCGCGGCCGAGGAAATCCATCTGCTCTGGCAATCCGAAGCCTTGGATCGGAAGCTGACGATCGTTCGCCCTGCCGTCATTTACGGACTTCACGAGCGGGGAAATTTCACCAGGCTCTCGCGGATGATGGAACGGAATGCCTTCGTCTATCCGGGTCGGACAGACACGATCAAATCGTGCGGCTACGTGAAAGATCTTGTCTCATCCATGATCTTCATGTCGAACCAGAATGACGGCGTCCGCATCTATAATTTCTCGTTTGAGCACCGGTACACAATCAGCGAAATCTGTGCTGCGTTCTCCCGGGTCGCTGGCTACAAAGAGCCGCGGCTGACCATTCCAATCTGGTTCATGAATCTCGCCGTACTCCCCTTTGAAGCCTTGCAGTCGGTTGGCCTCAAGACGGGCATCAATCGGGACCGCGTAAGGAAGCTATGGTTCTCGACGAACATTCTGCCTAAACAACTTGTCAAAAGCGGCTTCAAGTTTTCTTACGATTTGGAAAGCTCGCTCATCGAATGGAAACGCGAGTCGGCTCTGAAGGACTTTGATTGATGGGTCTTCTTGATCGCAACCAACGATCTTCGATCAAGAACAGAGCTGATGTTCGTACAATCGGCAAAGAAAAGAAACCCAGCTATCCTGCCATGTTGGCGACGTCGGGGCTCTGTATCCTGGTTGCCCTGGCGCCGCTTCCTTTCGCCTCCATGGATATGCGGATTGTTGCGGTCTGGGTATTGTTGCTTTCTGCCGTGCTCTTGCTGACCGTCCCGCAGGCGATTAGCTCGCGAGACCTTGCTTTCCTGTGCGGATTTGCAGCGATCTCATTGTCTTGGGCATTCGTCGTCAGCGAACAATTGCATCACACGTCACCGCTGTCGCTGCGATTGATGGCCCCAATCTGGGAGCAGACCTCCGCAATCCTGGGCGAGCAATTGAACGGCTCGATTTCCGTAGCCCTCAATCAGCCCTTCTTCTCGGCCGGATCACAGATCGCCTGCCTCCTGTCTATGCTGTGCGGGTACCTTGTTGGCCGCGACCGGCGCGCCGCCCGCCTTTTGCTAATGTCATTTTTGGGATCGACCTTGGCCTACGCCAGCTATGGACTGATCGCCCACATCTTCTGGCCGGACTATTTGCTTTGGCACCGCAAGTACAACTATTTGGCCTCAATCACTGCAACCTTCATCAATCCGAATGTTGCCGCTTCCTATTTCGGGGCCGCAACCATTGGGTGGGTTCTGGTCTTCTCTAGCATGAGTAGCGATCGTTTCTCCGGACCGCCACTTTCGTGGGGCGAGGTGATCAGGTTTCGCCTCCACACCTTCTCGCCACTAAGAACCTTTTATCTGCTGGCGTGCTTTGCAATGCTTTCCACGACGATGCTGACCGGATCGCGCGCGGGATCCGTCCTATCGCTGCTTTGTCTGGCCGGGGCCGTAGGAGCTTATTTTCGCCGAGGATTAAAGAAGCGCAGGCTCCTCTGGGTTTTTCCGATCGCGGCCATGCTTTTGATTGTCGGCGCTATTTCGATCCTTGCACCCATGGTCAACCAAAAATTCGGAGTGCAAGGATTTTTCGATTCGGGACGCTGGCAGGCCTACGTTTCGACGATGGAAATGATCAGAGACTTTCCCTGGCTCGGTTCCGGCCTGGGGACCTATCGTTGGGTCTTTCCAGAATATCGAAGCGGCGATATTCCATCATATGGAGTTTGGGAGCAGGCGCATAATTCGACGCTCGAAGCGGCCGCCGAAATGGGCATTCCCTTCGCCTTGTTGTTGGGGATCGGTTGGCTCGCTTCCCTAGTCGTCCTGTTCCAAGGAATGTTGGGGCGTAATCGTGACGCGATCCTCCCGACCGCGGCCTTTTGGATTGGCCTATTGGTGATCCTTCATTCGCAGGTTGATTTTCCACTGCAAGTTCCGGGCTTTGCTCTGGCGGTCTGCCCCATTTTGGGGATGGGCATGGCTCAATCATTTTCGAGTAGAGCCAAGGTGTTAACCTATCCTTCCAATAAGTCGTGAGCCGCTGTACATTTGCCTAATTTTCCTTTAAAAACACCGAATTAGCAGGTTGGAAGAGGCTGGAATTATGAGCATTAATGGACACCGGTTGTCGTCAAAGCTGATTTTCTCGGCCATGTTTTGTGCGTTTGCGTTGTGCCTGCCCGAAGGCGCGTTTGCCGCTTGCGTGAACGATCCTGGTACCGCACAAAAGGCAGCTGGTTTTACCACGAACCCGTCCTCGTTACTCGAAGGGCCAAATGGACCTCGCAGCCCGGATGACGTGGCCGCCGACGTACAAACCTTCGTGGCGTCCTATCCTCAGGCGCTTCCTGCGGTGCTGGCGATTTTGAAGGATCTGACCAACAAGGGGGCTTCGACCTCCGCTCTCCAGAAGGCTATCGGGACCGGCCTCGGAAAGGCGGCCAACGTCTGCAAGACGACCGATCTGGCGTTTTCCCTCGAGATCCAGGGCGACCTTGGTGCCACGGGATCGGCTGATGCCAACGCGCAATACGCGGCCCTCACCGGAAACGATCCAACCCGAAGCGTGGCTCTCTCAGGCGCCACAACCGGCTCCTCGGGCGGCGTCGGCGGCCAAACGTCAGCGACGGGCGGAACATCGGGTGCCGGCTCGTCCTTTCAAACTTTTGTCGCCAACAGCGTGTCCAACAATCCGACAAATTATTTTAGTTCAAGCGTTAGCGGTGCGGGCTCAGCGGGCGGAACGACCACGACGATCGTCTGTACCGTATCAGGTTCGTGCTGAGCTTTGGGCCTTCCTTCAACGATCCATCCGAATTTTTCGGCGCTTGGATGCGGTCGCTTTGATTTTGAGTAGCCGCGACGAATATCAGTCAGGGTAGACGGGCCGGATGCTTCAAACACGAATTCCAAATTCTCATGCCTCGACGCAAATCCAAGGCAACGACACGGCGTCGTATGAGCACACCTTTTCTGTCGCCCTTGGCCTGATCACTCGGCAATACCCGGTGATGATCATCACGGTACTGCTCTGCCTTGGCATGGCGGGCGTTTACTTATTGACCGCACCCAAGCGCTACACCGGCACCTCCGTCCTTCTGATGGACAGCCGCAAGATGCAGGGTCTGCAAACGCAAGTCGGAGCGGCAGGAGACAATCCGATCGACACAGCCATGGTCGATAGCCAAGTCGAAGTCCTGAAATCCGAGACCATTGCCTCGGCGGTCATCAAGGACTTGCGGCTTTTGGATTCGACGGTATTTATGCGCGAGGACGCGGGTTTCTTAAACCAAGTGACCCAGCTCCTCGCAAGCTTCTTCCCGGAAGAGAAGCCCTCCGATGACGGGCTCATGCGAACGGCCATCGGACGCATTGTGAGCGGGCTGACTATCAAGCGCGTCGCCCAAAGCTACGTCATCGAAATATCATACCAATCGCTCTCGCCTGATCTGGCAGCACAAATCGCAAACGCGGTCGCAGAGAATTACATTACCGACACCCTTGAATCGAAATACCAAGCCTCGCGCCGCGCCGCGGTATGGCTCCAGGATCGCCTGAAGGAGCTTCGTGCCCAGGCTTCCTCCGCCGAACGCGCGGTGGCCGATTACAAGGCCAAGAACAATATCGTGGACGCCGGCGGTCGCCTGCTGACTGAGCAGCAACTCGCCGAGATCAACAGCGGTCTAACCGAGGCCCGCGGAAAGCGGGCGGAGGCGCAGGCCAAGCTGCAACGGATCACTGCAATTCTCAATGCTGACGAGAGCGACCCTCAGGTCATTTTGAATGATTTGGCGACCGTCAATGATTCAATGGCCAATCCGGTCATTACCAAGCTGCGCGGAACTTATCTTGATTACGCAGCTAAGGCATCAGACTGGTCCAATCGATATGGCCCAACCCATTTGGCGGTTGTGAACCTGCGCAACCAGATGCGCGAGATCCGGCGTTCCATCCTGGATGAGCTTCGCCGGACGGCTGAGGCCTACAAGAGCGATCTTGCGATCGCCAACGCTCGCGAGGAAGCGAGCCAAAAGAGCCTCAACGATACGATCGCCGTATCAAATGATACGAGCCAGGCCCAGATCGTGTTGAGGGATTTGGAAAGCAACGCGCAAAGCGCCCGCGCCTTGTCGGATAATTTCCTGCAGCTCTACATGGTCTCGGTGCAGCAGCAATCTTTCCCGATAACGGAGGCAAGGGTCATCACTCAGGCATCTGCCCTATCTACACCGAAGACGTCCCCCAAGACGGCCTTGGTTCTCCTGGCGGGTATAGTCGGTGGCGGCATTCTCGCGGGTCTGGTTGCGATCTTCCTTGAAATGCTCGACCGCGTCTTCCGGACCGTCAATCAGGTCGAAAGGCTGCTCCAGACCAATTGTCTCGCCTCTGTCCCGATCGTTGGTTTCGGAGCAGACCAGGCAGCCAAGGGCTCGCTGAGCCGCCTCAAGGGATGGTTGCCATTCCCGCGCGATTGGATGCCGAATTCGCGGCCGGGCTCTCGTCCGACCGTTGCCACCGGCCAGCCGAGCCGCGCCATGGAGGCGGGACCGACTGATGTAACTCGCCCGGGCGGCCGGCAGCTTACGATCGACGACAGCGTTGGGCGCTTCGCGATCAATTCGCCATTTTCGCGGTTCGCGGAAGCGTTTCGTTCGATCAAATTGGCGACCGATCTGAGCAACTATGGCTCGCCTCATAAAGTCGTCGCGATCACTTCGGCTCTTCCCAACGAAGGGAAATCGACGGTGAGCGAGGCTTTGGCTCAAACCACGGCGCAGAGCGGACTGCGCACCCTTCTCATTGATGGCGACATTCGTAATCCAAGTCTAACCCATCGTCTTGGTCGTTCGGCAGACGTTGGCCTCATCGAGGTCGTGTTCGGGAAGGTAGACTTAAAGGACGCGCTCTGGGTCGATCCGCAGACCAATCTGCACTTCCTGCCGTGCGTGGTAACCTCACGGTTCTCGAACTCGAGCGACCTGCTGGCCTCCGCGCAAATGCAAAAGTTCTTTCAGGATCTGCGCGAGCAATATGACCGCATCATCCTGGATCTCAGTCCATTGGCGCCGGTTATCGACGTGCGCGCGACAGGTACGTTAGCCGACTCGTACATTTTGGTTATTGAATGGGCGAAATCGAAGGTCGACGTCGTCGAGCGTGTCATCCAAGAAACGCCAATGGTTCGTGAGCGCCTCATGGGCGCGGTTCTCAACAAGGTGAACGTCGCCGCCATGAGCCGTTACGACACGCACAGCGGAGGCTATTACCGCAACCGATATTACTCGCGGTACGGGTACGTGGACTAACCGGTAGCGAATGGCCAATGCCGTTGGCAGATCAATCCTCGTACTGATCGCCCTCTCTTCAGCAGGCTGGGCCGTGCTGTTTTTTTTTAGTCCAACTCAGGACGTGCAGCTGGACAACATTGCCAGCGCGGTTCTCTCCGGGACCGTGTTTGGGCGTAATCCAATTGCCGAAACTGCATTGGCTGCAGCCGAAAATCGGGCAACTTGTAACCCTCGGGAAATCAGGGCGGCGGCGATCATCCGCCTGCGTCTCTATGAGATGGCTGTAAACTCCCTTGATGCGCGCCTTGCGAATGAGCGCTTAAGCTCGCTTCGCTCGTCTGTAAGAAAAGCCATAAGCTGCGTCCCGACTGATGGGCTCTTATGGTTCATCGAGTATTGGAGTGCGATCAATCAGGGCGGCCAGGTCAGCGCGCATCTCGACGAATTGCGGATGTCGTATCGCCTTGCACCGTATGAGGGCTGGATTGCTTTGCGCAGCCCATATGTGCTGGCGATCTACGACGTGCTCCCAGCTGACCTGCAGGAGAGCGCCCGCAAGGAATTTGTAGCTATGGTCCGAACGGGCTTGATCCGGGACGCGGTCAAGGTGTTGAAAGGAGCCGGATGGAGACACCACGATGTGCTCTTGGCCGGCCTTGCAACAGTAAGACTGGATTTTCGCCTTCAATTGGACCGCGCGCTGAGGGGTGAAGGGCTGATCGCCGATATTCCGGGCGTGGAGCCCCGCGAGTTCAGGCCTTGGCGATACTAGCAGCGTTAGAAACGAGCCTGATCCGTGCCGGTCTGGGGCGACAATGAAACTCGGCCACTCCTCAAATATTGAACTTTTGCGGCTGATGTCCAGCAAGAAATTTTGACGGAACGGCAGCCTGACGAAGCGAATGCGATTTGGGACGCTCCGGCCGTTTGGACTGCAACGAAGCGAATTCGCTTGGCGGGTCACCCAGCAACCGCTGCTTGAGGCGTGACCTGGCCCGGTCAACGGCAAAACGTTCACTTGCGGATATTGCCAGCCAAATCGTCGCGTACATGGTACGTGGCGAGGAGCTCACTATTGCCGCAGATTGAGCTTGAGGATCTGGGCGTTATTCGCCGTAACGATCGTATCGTTGGCAGTCGCGATCACGACACGAACGAACTGCAGGAACTTGGCCGTATCAACCGTCGCCGCATTGGCCGCGAACAGCACGTCCTTGTCCCGCATGTCAAATTTGGTCGCAAGGAAGTAGGCGGCCGGATCCCTGAAATCCGCGTTGTAGACGATCGGCACCGTGGGACCGACGAACTTGGAGCAATCCACGCCCAGCCGCTCCGCGAGCTCCCGCGGCTCCCGGCGGTAGACGTAGACACCACTGGGCTCGGCTTGGGCGTCCAGCAGGCCTCCAGCCTTGGCCATGGCCTGTGCCATGTTGATTTTCCACATGTCGAACGGAAACTGCCCCTGCGCGCCCGACGCGCCAAAGGCCAGGAAGATCTGCGGCTCGCGATAGACATAGATCGTATCGCCGGGATGCACCCAGATATTGTTCGCCGGGGTGTAAACCAAGGCGCCAAAGGGAACCGTTGCACGCTTTCCGTGACGCTCAAGCGTCACCCAGGTTTCCCAACCCTGCCCCTTCGGACCGCCGGCCCGGGAGATGACGTCCAAGATGCGCTCGCCGGCCGCGTTTGCGGTAAGACGCGTCGGCGAATTGACCTCACCGAGGACACTGATCAGCGACGTGTTTTGGGTGATCAGCGACACCACTACCTGCGGTTCGATGGCGCGATTCCCGATTGCCTTGACGATGTCCTGCTGAATTTCGCTGGGCGTCCGGCCATTCGCCTTGATCGCACCTGCATACGGAACGGTGATGAATCCGGCCGAATCGACGTTTTGGTTTGGCAGCGAAACAAAGTTACCCGGGCGAACACCAGCCTCGGCCGGGATGAACAGGCCGCCAGCGGCCGCTTCGAAGATGGATACTGCTACGACGTCGCCAATGCCGAATTTGATGGATGGCGGCGGACGATTGTCCGGGAAGGATCCAGCAATGGCTCCAGGACCGTATTCCCTGACGATATCGACGACCGTGGGGGTGAGCTTCACCAGCCCATATTCCGGGCCGTTGACCGTCTGCTCGCTCTTGATGACATGGTCCTCAGGACCCGACATCGGCATTATCGCGCACCCCGCCGAACTGAGCAGAACAGCCGAAAGTACGCTCACCAGGACGAAGCCCCGTTTCAACACTACCCAAGTCCCCAATTTATCAGCCCGCAAACTCAGCGAATTCCCCAAGCGAGTCAACGAACAGCGGACCCGAAACCCCGGTCGCGACGACGATAACCTGAAGATGTTGCATCGCGGTTACAGGGCGCAAGGCGCCCCCGGCAGACAGGCTCAATACACATTCCGGCGGTTTGTAAGTTCCAAACAGGTGAGCAGGAGGACCTTAAGGTCAAGCGCGAGGCTCCAGTTATTAATATACCAGAGGTCGCAATCGATCCGTCCCTTCATTTGCTCCACAAGGGCGGTCTCGCCTCGATAGCCCTTGGCTTGAGCCCAGCCGGTAATGCCCGGTTTCACATGGTGCCGGAACGCATAATCCGACAGCAATCTGCCATAGTGGCTGTCATGCGCCAGCGCATGCGGCCTAGGCCCGACCAGCGACATGTCCCCCATCAGAACGTTAACGAGTTGGGGAACCTCGTCGATGCTGCTTCGACGGAGGAGCCGTCCAAACCTGGTGACCCGCGGATCAAACCGCTTGGCCTGGACGACCGTGGCACCATCCTCCATGACAGTCATCGTCCTGAACTTGAAGATGGAAAACTCCTTGGCGTTGAAGCCGTTGCGCTTCTGCCGAAAGAACACCGGTCCAGGTGAGTCCAACTTGACGACGATCGCGCTCAGAATCATCAAGGGAGCGAACACGACCAGCCCGACCATGGCTCCGACGATATCGAGCAGGCGCTTGGATGCCTGCTCCGCCCGCGACAGCGGTCCCCGCTGGATTTCCACCGAAAGTGAATTCTGCAATCTGAACGAGGGATTTCCCGCCAGCGAGCGGATTCGCCGGTCCGGCAGCAATCGAACCGGAAGCGGCGAGATCCTAAGCCCATCGCGGACGAGTTCGACTTTGCGGGTATCGCTCCAAGGAAATGCCAAAACGATTGCTTCGGCCCCTCGAGTGCGTGCGACCGCGATCGCGTGCTCCAGCGTGGTAGCCTCGCCCGCACTCATCGCAAACCCGCCTCCTCGTCCGGCCGGGAACACCACGCGCTCGACTTCCGTAAAGCCATATTTTCCCAGCAGTTCCTCGAAACCCAGCGCGGCCAATTCCTCGCCTGTGCCCAGCAAAACGGCACGCTGGCCCTCTACCTGCCCGTCAGCCACAACACCGGCCACGATGCGTTTGGCAAACCGCCGACAACCCACCAGCAAAAAGGGCGCAAGCAGACTGAAGCAGATCACAGAGCCGCGAGAGTAGACGGCACCGCTTTTCATCAGGAAGGCCAACGATGTAAACAAAAGGATAACCAGGGTCCATTGCGCGAAGATCCGGCCCGAATCCCTTCGCTTCTTCGCAAGTGCGGCACGAAGATCATACAACCCGGTCGAGTAGCCAATCAGCACATAGAGCAATGCTGCAACGGGGCCAACTCCGAGCACTGGCTCAAGGCGATCAAGGCCGCTACTGGCAAGAATTTGGTAGAGTACAGTCCCAACCACGCTCGCAAACAGGATCACTGCGGCGTCAAATGACGCGACCAGATGCGTAAGAGCGGAGTAAGGGATTTTAATGCCGACGCGGCGGTCCTGCAGATCTTCAACCAACCGAGCATCGTCGATTGGACCCTCCGATAACGCCGGCTCGTTCGGCGCCCGGTGACCGTCCGTCGATCCGGTCGAGATTGAGCTCTGAGGGAACAAAATCGCCTCCTTGACAATGCCAACGCTTAATTCAACTTGGCGCCTACCAGCAGATCATTGGTAATATTGCATTGCAATAAAATAATGCGATGCATTAATTCAAATTTGAAAAATGGAGCCTGCTAGTGCCAAAAAGGTGGGCAGGGAGTCAAGTCACTGTTTGCAACGTCAGTCCGAGTTTCGATGAAGAGCCTCCATTGCGTCCTCGCCATCATCGCGCTGCTTTCAATTCCCAACGCGCGATCAGAGCAGACCAACTCCGGAACGCGGGGATGCGTCACCGGAGTCGGAGTCGCTCGGCAGGAAGAATGCGACAGCGAAGTCTCTAAACAGGTGGGCAGCGGCAGCAACATCATCCTGCTTAGTGGGGGATGGCAGTTGGTCAAAACCAAGAACCCGTCAGGCGGACCGGACGCGGTCTCTGTTATGCACGTGGCTGATGCGAAGAGGTCCGACATTGGGCTCGCGGGCCTCAGCCTCCAATGTGGCCGGCAAGGCATCGAAGTCCTTCTAATCATCCTAGAGCGGATGTCGCGCGGCGAGCCGAAGGTCACCCTAACGTCCGGGAACGGCCGAATTGCGGTGTTTAATGCATCCGTCGTGCAGACAGGCCAAGCTCTGTTGTTGCCCCGCAACGCTGCGGAGTTCGCAACCCGTGATTGGCAGCAGGCTAACGAGCTCTCTGTTGAAATTGAGGGAAAGTCCACTTCGATCCGCGGAACGGTCCCGATCGGCGGGCTTGCTGTCGCTTACCAATTGCTAACCGAGAGCTGTCCTGCACGATGAGGAGGCGACTTGTTCGGGAACCAGTTGACGGTTCCTTAGGAAAGTAGGTGGAATGGTGGCGCCGGAGACACACAATGACCCCGATTGCCATCTTCCTATTTCTCGCTGGCGCGGTCCTGGCTTGGCGTTTTCGGGTGTGGATTCTGGTGCCTTTCAGCCTGATCGCGGTCATTGTCACGTTTCTGACCCAGCTATCGCTTGGTGCAGGACTAGCGGTCGCGTGCGGATATGGGTTTCTGATGGGATTCGCCCCGCAAACCGGCTATGCCTTCGGGCTGTTGGCGCAGACGACGTTGCTGGCCCGTTATTCGCGGAAACAAACGTTTTCTCGCAAGGCATCCGTAGCCGCGCTCTACAGACGAACGTCAGCCGATCACTCCGGACGGTAAATGGCCTGCAGGTTTTGCGTCCGTAGACGCCACCGACTGGCTCAAGGTGCCGGCAAAAAGGCATTTGGCGGCGCTGTCTCCGCATGCGATAGTAAATCGATCTGCGGATCGTCGCCGGCTCGCCCTCCTCCCCCACCATTTTGAAGTCTTCAATTGTCGATCGCCTTTTCCCTTCTGATCGCGCTGTTAGTCGCAACTCCAGCCGCACCATTCATTGGCTACATCTTCATCCAGAACACCCTGTATTTGCTCGCCGCGATCATGCTGGCGTCGGTCGCCACTGCGGCGAGCCCGGCGGATATCACTGCCGCTGCGACGCTCCGCAGATTTGCTTGGGCAGCGCTTTTCCCCATCGTATGGATGATCATTCAGATTGTTCCGCTTCCAATTGCTTCGCTTACCAGTCCCATCTGGCCCACTGCAGCGGTCGCACTTAATGACCCCTTGTTGGCCAGCCGAATCAGCATCGATCCGGGAAGCACCTTGCGCAGCCTGATGTGGTATTTGGCCGTGCTATCACTGATCATCTCGACGATCCTGATCGCCAGAGATCGAAAACGGGCAGAAATCCTTCTGCTTACACTGACGGGCGCAGCAACATTCATTGCGCTTGAGAGCTTGGCTGGTCAGATCGAGTTCCTCGCGACGGCCGTGCCGGACACCGGCAGGTCAAATAGCCATTCCTTTGCTGTGGCTGCTGTCATTGCGGCACTGGGAAACAGTGCAATGATTGCCATGGCAATGGAGCGACATTCAAACCGCGCCGGCGCCGCCCTCCCCCTGAGCACTCCGCTGCTGTTACGCATTGCCCTCGGCATCACGGGAATCGTTGTTTCCCTTGCTTCCTTTGCCGCGTTTGGACAGGGAATGCTGTTTGGGCTGACCGGACTTGGGTTTGCGACCATGCTTTTCGTTGCGACCGCCCGCCGCCTCGGATTCCGGCCCTGGCCATCGGCAATCTTGGCAGCAGTCCTGATCGCAATGGCGGCCGTGGCAACGCTATCCCTGGCACAATCCACTCCATTCGTTGATCTCCTGGGCTTTGTTAGATCCGACGATCAGGCATCTCTTGCCGTGGCGCGGCGCGCCATGTCCGACAGCTCCTGGACCGGAAGTGGCGTCGGCACGTTCGTACGGGTCGCGCGGATTTATCAAGATTATGGGGCTGGCCGCGCGTTTGCCGCCCCTTCGGCGGCAGTTTTGGTCGCCATCGAATGGGGACGCGTGGCCGTGCCAATTCTCGCCGGGTTTACGCTTCAGCTTTTCTTATTCGCCTTGCGCGGCGCCGTCGGGCGCGGACGAGACTCGTTCTTCGCGTCCGCAACGGCCGCCATCGTGGTTGTCGTTCTTTGCGACAGCTTTGTCGATGTAAGCATGTTGAACCCGACGGCCCAGATCATGCTAGCCGCGGTGATCGGCCTAGGCCTTGCGCAAAGCACAGGACGAACCGGCTCAACCTGAGGCACCCTAGACCCTGCTGCTTACGATCGTCGTCCAAAGCTTTGAGTTGGGCATCTGCATGCGCACCCAACGATAGGGGACGCGCGACCACGGCTTGATCTGCGAGGTCATATTGTCGAGCACCAAATCTCCACTCGTGGTACGGACAACGAGAATGAGGTGATGCTCGCCGGAATTGACGACAACCTCGCTCAACAGCAGGGCCCGCGCCGGCCAGCCACGCGCCAGCAATTCATGCCGCTTGCTGACCGCATAGTCGTTGCAATCGCCCCGCGCTGGATTGATCACCCATTGCTCGCCGGCCAAGCCGAGCTCATTTCTCTCGGGGGCGATCTCCCGGTTAACCATCTGATTGACTTCCTTCAGATGCCCCCATCGATCCTCGGTCAGCCGAACCGGCCCGCCCCGAAACATCGGCCGTGTGCGGCACTCGTCCCGATACCGCAGACAAAATTGCGTATAAGCCATTGGCGGAAGGGTTGGGGTCTCGAGCTTAATGCGCTGGATTGCGGATTGAAGCCCCATCGGCATTCCCAGAAGTCCCGCATGGACCGGCTCGAACCAAATGAGACCGGCAGCGATAACCCCCAGAGCCAAAGTTGTGATTTTACGCATTGGTTGCTCCCCGCATGCTTATTGGCTAGGAAGCTAACCTCAAGAGTTTGAAATTCTGCGGCATTTCGCCCGCCAAATGGACTCAAAAGCCAAGCAGATTTTTGCGATTCCGTTTACTATGTGCGCTGAACGCAGTTATTCGAGCGATTGACGCCGGAAGACGAAAAGGCCGCCAAGTTCGGCAGATGATGAGATTGTCGAAATCGAGGAATAAGACGCGAAAGCCGATTCTGCCGGAGGGCATTCGCATCTATGCGATAAGCGACATTCATGGATGCGCCGATCTTCTCCAGCAAATGTTCACCGTAATCGACCGCGATCTCACCACGATAGGTTCGAGGCGCGCAATCCACGTTTTCCTCGGAGACTACATTGATCGAGGACCTGACTCGAATCGAACCATCGAACTGCTGATTGAACGTAGCATGAAGCATGAATCGGTGTTCTTGAAAGGCAATCATGAGACCTTCCTTTTGGACGTACTGAACGCCCCCTCGCAGCTTCAGAACTGGAAACAATATGGCGGGCTCCAAACCTTGGCGTCATATGGACTTAGCCCCTCTCTCAATCCCGATCCGGCTGAACAAGACGAACTCATTCGGCAATTATCGCAGGCAATTCCGGTCCGTCAGCTGTATTTTTTGAGGAGCCTGCGCGCGCGCTTCGTATGCGGCGATTTCTTTTTCGTGCATGCGGGTGTCAAGCCTGGCGTCGCCTTGGCAAGACAACAAGAGCAGGACATGCTCTGGATCCGTGAAGAATTTCTCGAAAGCAATCAGAACTTCGGAAAATACATCGTCCACGGCCACACCCCCGTCCAGCAGCCAGACATACGACCGAACCGAATAAACATCGATACTGGTGCTTATGCTACGGGCAATCTAACGCTTTTAGCTCTTCAGGACGACAGTATGCTCGCTCTCTAGTTGACGCACGGCATGCCGTTTTTTCTCTTTGGAGATTTGATGAATTCAACAACCAGAGTTCGTGTCCTAATGTTAGCCCTTGCGGCAGCGGTCGGCTGCTTCGGGATCGCATCGGGAGCCGCAGAAATGACGGCCTTTAATCGGCCGGATTTCCCAAAGGATCCAACCGAGGCCAATCTCAACTCGAACGCACCAGTCGAATGGATCGGAACGATCTCACCGTTGCGCTCCGACCTTGAGGGCGACCAGGCGCTGGTTCTGGCACTACAGGCGATCCAGCAGGCTAGAGCCGATCACGGGATTCGAGCAAACAGCGAACTTGCCCGTTCGCATCTCAAGCACGCTCTTTCCTTGGCGCCGTATGATGCCGAATTGTGGTTAGCATTGGCAGTGCTGGAGGCCGGGCAGGACCCCGACGGACCTGCAGCAATCGAATCGTTGAAAATGACCTACCTCACTGCGCCGAGCGACGCGCGACTGATGCCACTAAGACTTGCTACCGTCACCCGATTTGATGCCCTTGCCAGCCCAGACCTAAGGGACTTGGCACAGGGTGATGTACGTCTCATGTTGACGCGACAGCCGGATCAGACGCCGGCGCTAGTGTCGGCCTATCGGCAAGCCTCAGGCCGGGGCAAAGAGTTCTTGAAGGGTGCGATCCGGACCATCGATCCCGCACGTCTCATAACGTTAAGCGGCTAGTTGGGGCCGCAGGCCCTATGGCTGTCGCGGAGCGGGTCACTCCACAGCTGGCTTTTGGGGATATTGCCCGTTCCTCGCGGAACGTCTAAGATCAATTCCAGTTGGGGGACCTAACCATGCGATCAATTTTCGGATTAGTTGCGCTCATCTGGTGCTTATCCACATTGGTGACCCCGTCATATGCTGCCGACTACGCGATCCCTGTGGTGAAGCATGCAACGCGCGTCCCTTACATTGACCGGGGTCCAAATCCATATTGCGGCCCACGCTGCGGCTGTCCGACGGTAGTCCAGGTGCGGCACAAGTCGCTTCAACAGGCGTATCCCTATACATTCGATCCCCGCACGAGGGATGAGCCTCATTACTATTACGGGTCGGTACGAACGTATGTGCGTTATGTGAACCCGTTGGACCCCCAGCGGGTCCTGGCCTACTAGTCTGGTCGCACGACTTGGCACCGCCGTTAGGATCCATTTACACCTAATCGCCTAATCTCGTTCGTCGAGCGAGGTGATTTTGATGTATGCGGTCCAATTGGTGTCGTGCGCGTTTGTGGTATGCACGACCGTTACACTCAGCAGTTACATTTTACTGCGACACTGCCTGATGCAGTGGAGCGACGAGTCCTAGGTTGCTCTCTCTCTGACCGATAAGGCTTAACAGCTTTCCCCCGGCCCTGGCCTGTAATCGGGAAAACGGCACAACATATCCGCTTTCAAGAACTTGTAGTGAGCAATGGAAGAGTCCAGCTCCTTCAGACGGCGCTGGCCATTTTGAATTTCCCTATCGAACAAGTCCTGATGATGATTATCCAGGGCCTCACGCTCCAGATATTCGTCATCGCCATTGCCGAGCGTTACGGCCGCCCGTGCCAGCACGTCCTCGACCCGCCGGTTCAGGCCCGATTGCTCCCGCTCGGCCGCGCGCAGGACCTGTTCGATCGCGCTCATGATGGCTTCGATGCGGGACTGATCGGTTTCGGCGTCGCGCTCGGGTGAGCGGGCGCGGAACTCCGCCTCCCCCCTGATGCGGTCTCTCAGGAAATCGTGGGTACGGGCCCGGAACAGCTGGAACATACGTGCATTTTCCGATTGAAGCGCCAGACCGAAAATGGGGCCGGGATGGTTAATAAAGGCTAAAGCCTGCGGGCCGCTCACCGCGGTTCTGAGCTATCCATGCCTTCCAGGCGCCTTCGTGCTTGGCGTACAGTTCTTGCCAACGCTGCTCACCCGTAACGAGCCACAGGACGCCTTTGTCGCGTACGACCTCTTCCAGATTGGCGACCGGCTGGCTATCCAGCCGTTCGAATTCGAAGGTCTCTTCAAGCGTCAGCCCTATCAAAACGCGCTGCCCGCCTGCATCAGCGAAATATCGCCGCGGAGCGTTATTTCTGAGGTCAGTCATGGCGCGCCTCTCCCGAGATCCACGGCCCGCTTAACGCGCCGAGGCGGCGGCCATAGACCCAGACGAACAGCGGTACACCTGCAACCGGTATGATCAACGCAACGAGCCAGATCATCAACTCAAATCCCAACTCAACAGCACACGGTGGCAATCAATGGCCTACAAAAATCCGTGCGCAACCTAGCCACCACCAACTCGGCAGACAACGGCGGCTGCGATTTAACCTAACCGGACATGGTTACCTCGGTCATGCCGCTCCATACACAACGCAGCATCCTCGACAATCCGATCTCCTTCCGGTTGTATAACTTCAGAATGCGCGCCGTGTAGCTGGCCGGGATGTGGAGGAACCATAGGGTGCGTAGAGTTGGCGCATGTGCTTGCGCTTGCGCGATCGCCACGCACGTGCGGCGTAGCCAACGCCGAAGCCGGCGAAGAAGATCAAGATCACGATCAAGACTGGCGCCATCGGAAAATCTTTCCATTTGCGGAACGCTTCCTTCTCCCAGACATACCATTCTCATCGTGCAGTTGTGTCGACATGATGATGAATGCTGCTGATTTCGTTGTCAGGTGCGAGAAATCTTGGGCAGCAATCTGCTTGAGGATCGATCATCCGCTTGCGGTCAACTGAGGAACCATACGACAAATCTCACCAGCAATAGCGAGATGAAATAGACCCAGCCTGCCATCGCGATCAACGCCACGCTGAAGAACGCGCCTTCGAACGCTCGTTCTCGAATTTTAGTGAAAGGCAATGCCGCCCAGGCTTTTTGAAGCATCTGCGTGTTCGCGTTGTTCGTTTGCGCGATCATAGCTGAACAAATTCGACGATCTCGTGACGCGCGTCATCGTGAGAGAAGCGACGGGCGATCATCGAGAGACAAATCACCGGAGCGATGCTACTGCATGCACGCGTCATCGTTGGATCAATTCTCGACCAAGATCGTTGCAACGGTGACAATTTCGCGCGCGACGACTCGATACGTATCGACCGGCATGAATTTTCAAGGCGCGAGCGCGACGGAGAAATAAATGTCGTGCAAGCAAGCTAGCGCGGAACTATCGGCACGAAATCCGCATTCTGCCCATCGGCGCCGGACCTACCGCGAAACAGCAAGAACCCCTTGTCTGTCGAGACGATATCCCCTGGCTGCAACGTGTCGTCCCTCAGCACGCGCTGGGTGGCTTCTGCTCCGGCGGATCTGGCTCGACCATGCGCCGTGGGGCGTTGAGCCGCCAGTCCCGCCGCGCCTGCTCGGCGCGCTTGCGTGCATCGTCGCCCCTGCGTTTCCAATCCTCGCCAGGAATCAGACTGTCGGGAGAGAGAGATGTCGTTGGTCGGCTCCTCTGCCGTCGACATCTGGTCGCCGGCGCGGCCAGGCCCCGGCCATGTTTGGGCCGCCAAGACCAGCGCGACGATTGCGATGAAATAGGCTTTCGTGCGGGTCATTACGATCGTCCGGACACGCCGTGTGCAGTATAGTCTGTCATGACGGCCACTTCTTTCGGCGGCCCGAACCGGCTTGCACGCTAAACCATGCATTATCACATGGCAGACCTTCGGCTTGGGCTTTGGAATCACATGAAGGGCATTATCCTGGCAGGGGGCACGGGTTCCGGGCTCTATCCGGTCACCGCCGTGGTATCGAAGCAGCTCTTGCCTGTCTTCGACAAGCCGATGATCTATTACCCGCTGTCCACCCTGATGTTCACGGGTATCCGGGACATCCTCATCATCACGACGCTACAGGACCAGCCGCTGTTCCAGCGGCTGCTCGGCGACGGCTCCCAGATCGGCCTGAGCTTCTCCTATGCCCATCAGGGCATCCCGCGCGGAGTGGCGCGACTTCGTCGGCAAGGACCCGGTCGCCCTGCTGCTCGGAGACAACATCTACGGCAACCGCCTGCCGGCGATGCTGACCCAGGCCGCCGCGCGCGGGCAAGGAGCCACGGCTTTGGGTACCCCGCCAACAGCCGGAGCACTATGGCGTGGTCGAGCTCGACGCCAGCGGCCGCGCCTTGTCCATCGAGGAGAAGCGACAATGACGTTCTCGACATCGCCGCCGGGATAACGACATCCGCGCGCGGCGAGCTCGAGATCACCGACATCAACAGGCTCTCTCTGGAGCGCGGAGAGCTGTTCGTGCGGCTCATGGGCAGCGCATGGCCTGGCTCGACACCGGCGCGCATTCCTCGCTGGTCGAAGCCAGCCATTTCGTCCAGATCCTCGAGCAGCGCCAGGGGCTGCGCATCGCCTGCCCCGAGGAAATTGCACTGCGGCAGGCTACATCTCGCTTGAAGCCTTCGAGAAGCTGGCGCAAAAAAACGCACAAGAACAGCTATGGCGAATATCTGCTGTCGGTCTACCGCTCGTTCGGCCGCGAGGCAGGCGGCTCCTGAAGCAGAGACCGAATGCGCTTTGACGGCACCACCATCTTCGTGACCGGCGGCGCGGGCTTCATCGGCTCGGCCGTGATCCGCCATCTGCTGGCGGACACCGGCGCACGCGGCGTCAACATCGACAAGCTGACTTACACCGCCAACCTCGAGTCGCTGCCGGGCGCAGCCGGCCATTCGCGCTATGCCTTCGAGAAGCAATGCATCGGCGAAAGCGCCGGCCTGCGGGCATTGTTCGACAAGTACCAGCCGGGAGCCATGTCGACCGTTCGATCGACGGGCCGGCGGAATTCATCCAGACCAATGTGGTGGGCACCTTTAACTTGCTTCAGGAGGCGCTGCGCCACTGGCGAACGCTGACACCGGAGAAGCGCGCGCGCTTCCGCTTTCTCCACGTCTCGACCGACGAAGTTTTCGGATCGCTCGGCACCAGCGGTTCGTTCAGCGAAGAGACGCCTATGCGCCGAACTCGCCCTATTCGGCGAGCAAGGCCTCGTCCGATCATCTCGTTCGCGCCTGGCGGGAAACCTGCGGACTTCCCGCCCTGGTAACCAGCTGCTCGTACAATTACGGGCCGTATCATTTTCCTGAGAAGCTGATCCCGCACATGATCATTCGCGGACTGGCGAACGAGCCGCTGCCGGTCTATGGCGATGGCGGCAATATCCGCGACTGGCTCCATGTCGCCGACCACACGGAGGCGCTGACACTGGCGCTCGAGCACGGCAGGGCCGGCGAGACCTACAACATTGGCGCGCGCTGCGAACGCACCAATCTCGATGTGGTGGAGCGCATCTGCGATCTGCTCGATATGATCTCGCCGGGCCCGTCCGGCCCGCGTCGCGACCTGATCAGCTTCGTGGCCGATCGGCCCGGCCAAGATCTTCGCTACGCCATGGATCCCGGCAAGATCGAACGCGAGTTCGGATGGCGGCCGCGCGAGAATTTCGAGAGCGGACTCGCGAAGACCGTCCACTGGTTCTGCGACAACCGGACATGGTGGCAAAACATCCTCGACCGCGGCTACCGGCGCGCGCGGATCGGCCTCGGCTGACAAAAGCCCGTGGTTATACGGAGCGCTGCGCACCGATTTCATGGCGGTAAGGTTGAGCGGTTAGCTTAATCCGCGGTCTTTGTTGCGAGTTTTCCCCAATCACTTATCCATCTCAGCACCGGGCTTCCCCAAGGCCCGCCCCACCCAAGCAAAGCCGTCGAGCGACATGGGTCCGCTTGGCGGCTTTGTCTTGTATCTGCGAGAGGATCGTTTCGGATATGGCGCGCAAGCCCTGGTCGTTCAAGGAAGACCGTCGGTTAATGGAGCTGGCTAAGTCTTCTACGTCGCTGGAAGAGGCGGCAAAGCAGCTCGGCCGGTCGCCCCACGCGATCAAGCGCATGGCGCTGCGCCTTGGCCTGTCGCTCAAATCGAAGGCCACCAAGCAGGGCTGACAAACGCGGCCACGAGGCCAGTCGAAGCTGGAACGGCCGACGGTTCTGTACGCCGGAAGCGGCTTGACTCGCCTTTTTGAAAAGAACTCACGATCCGATCCTGGGGAGCTGAGCGGCCTGCTTACGAATTTGTCTGGCCCATGCGGACAAACGATCCTCAAACTTGATCGTCTTATTTGAAACGACGCCGCTTCAACATAGCGCTCCTCCCTTGGCTCTGGTGGAGGCGGCAGCGCAGTCGGCGGTCATATCGGCGATAGATGCCGAGATGGTTCCAGGGGCACCGGATTTTTCCTCCTTAAGGTTGATCGGTGAGGTTAATTGCACCCACCATTTGTCGCTTTGTCGCGCACCCGATATCCCGTCTCCTAAAGACAAGGATCGACATGCTCGATAGAACCGAGGAAATTACGTCGGTTAGTAAACGCCGATGGATTGGCAATTACCTTCTACCAATCGCCTTCCTGGGCGTCGCCGGCGCCGCGACGATTGCATGGATCACCGCAATTGGCTGGGCCAGTTGGCGCCTGATCACTCGGTTATTTTGACGAAGATAGTGACCGCAATGGCAGATTTTGCCAGCCTTTCCGACCATTTCATTCTACGGATGTATGAGTTCATCCGTCACGAGGTCCTGTCCGTCGCTTCGACCCGCCTCGCCACAAGACAGCGAGCGGATGGACTTCTCCAGGAGATCACCGCCGAGGTCTTTTCTACAAACCGATCGATTGGCCTGAGCACCACGACAGGAGCCGATCACCGTTAAGCGCCCGTTGGCACCCTGAAGACGATCTCAAGCTGATCGTGCTCAATGCATGAGGTGTTCCGACCGATCGGATCGCTCGCCGGGCTTAGTCGCGGGTCGCGGATGTCGATACATGATCGCCTGCAGCCCCTGAGAGAGAAACGCCGGGCTCAGCGCCGCAGAGCTTGAGCGAACTGACAGCCCTAAGGGCTCGGCGATCCGACGACCGCACGCGGCGGTGCTAAGAAACGCCTTTGCACTTGTGACAAAGGCTTATTGAAATGCGTATTTTCTTGGTATCGGCTGTCAGGCCAGCCTCGCGCTCGTCTCGCTCGATATTGCAAATGCGGCTCAGAACTGCATGTTACTCGCGGAAGCTGACGGTATGCGGGAATGTTTCGAAACGACGTTCTCCACGACACCCAAGCCTGAAGCGGCGACTTCGGCCTCGCAAAAGTCTTCCCGCCCGAACTGTCCCATCACCGAATACGCAGAGCGTTTCGGATGGATCGCCCAAATAGTCTCAAGCCTCACCTACGGAAGCGCACGCTTCCTACTGACGCTCTTCGTAGCGATCGCAGCGGGCGTCCCCACGCTTAATGTCCGAGTCGATCTCATCGAGCGGGGGATTGCAGCGAAGCAACGAATACTTGTCGTCGTACGGCGCCGGTTGTCTGCGGCAAACACTCGCGCCGCGCGGCACTTGAATTGCCTGATTTCCGACGGTGTAAACGCAATTGTCCGGCTTCTGATCCACTTTTTTCTCGCCCTGGTTTTGCGCGGCTGCGAACGCCGGCACGGCTAGGACAGCTGCGACAATGGCAAACCTTCGCATCGACGTCTCCCTGTTTCCAAGGCATCGAAGTAAACTTAGGAGCCGTTGGTGAGCTATTCAACGCCTACCGCCGGTTCCCGAAGAACTGCTCTGAGGGTACGTACTTGGTAGGATCGGCGAACATTTAGTGACGCGGGACAGTCAGCTGTGGGCGGACATCGTTCTCGGGTTATGCGAGGGGCTTTCCGATGATGAAGACCTTGGGGAATTACTGACCGAACCCGACACGACCGCACCGCTTGTTCGAGATAGACTACCGACGAGGGCTACCATCGAAGCTAGCAATCTAGAGAGCCACAGGACGGGCCGACCGGCAAGCAGGGGCCACCGCAAAGAACGCTGCGTCCTCACTTCACGGTTCAGCCACTGGCACAAACTGCACATGTATCGGGACTTGGCGCCCCGTTGGGGACAGGTCGGCCTGCTACTTCCTCCGGAACCGATTTCCCCGAGAGATGTTACGCTAACGTATGCAATCTCACATTGCTACGAGGTTGTAGGCACAAAGCGCAACTCGAGCGACTTTGAAGTGAGGAGTTGGCGTGGCACGGGAACTCTCACCGTTGCACCTAGCGTCCCCCAACAGATAGGGAAGCATGACATGCGCCCTTTTTTGCAGCGGCTGTGCTGGCGATTGTGGGGATAATCGTCGGGCCTGACGCCGTCAATGCAGCGCAGCTGGAGATGCCGGCGGGGACCCAGTCGCCAACAATACGGCACATGCGGTTCGCAACGCCGACGCTTCCACCAATGGCCTACACGATGTTTTGCCTGCGCTACGCGGACGATTGTCGCACGCAGCCGCTCTTTCGCGGGGGTCTGGTTCGCCTGACTGGCGAACGCTGGGCCATTCTCAAAGAGATCAATCAAACCGTTAACCGCAGCATTAGTCCGGACGGCGCGGAATTGAGCTCGGGCGTCGAAGCCTGGTTGATCAATCCGGATCGTGGGGATTGCAATGATTACGCAGTGACCAAGCGCCACAAACTGCTCGATCGAGGCTTGCCCTCAATCGCGCTTCTGCTGAGCGAGGTCGTGACCCGTTGGGGAAAGCATCACCTCATTCTCGTCGTGCGTACCCGAAGTGGCGATCTGGTTCTCGACAATCTGACGCCGGTAATCAAGCCGTGGGCGCGTGTACCCTATCGCTGGGTTCGAATTCAGATGCCGGGTCAGCCTCGGCTATGGACCACGATCGCCGACGGTGGGGGGTGAGCATCGGACCGGGGTCTTTACCACACGCAAAATCCGGCGGATGGATGCTCCTAGCAACACAGGAGAATGTCACGACAGCGGTCCTAGTCGCTTAGGCGCTAGCCATTACTGAACAAGAAGTGCGTGCCAACCTTGAGGTTGCGGACCAAGTAAATCGGACCGGCGCCCCCAGACGTGTTATCGCGGGTAATGAAAACATATCTCATGATCGCGATTACCCTTTTTGCGGCTCCGGTTGCCGCACAGCCGGTTGTGCCGCCTGCTGCTACGCCCGAAATATCATTTCGCGACCAAATCAAGGCCGCGCGCGCCAGGGACGCGGCAGAGCAAAAAAGCGGCTCAACCGTGCGGCCATGGGACCGGGACGTCAATGGAAAGCGCCCGTGGGATACTCCCGTGAAAGCGCCAGACAGCAATGTGAAACCCTAAACGGAAATTGAAGCGCCCGCGCGGGCTAGCGGCATTACTTCCACAACAGCGATTCCCAGACACCCGATCTGCTGCTCTCGTAACGTTCGCTGCGAGGTCGTCATGGTTCACTTCGGTGATTTCGCCCAGCGTGGAAAGCTTTGTTGTCGCGATATGAAGGGTGGCGGCGAACTAAGAACCTTACACTGGTCAACCGCTCATATCGACTGGCCCGCAATCGTGAGGTACAGGAACTGCTTTGGGTTGTGTTGTGCCCTTTATTCAGAATCTGGGCACGGGTTTGGCATGTAGAATCGGCTAGGTACGGAAGGGTGGCACACAGAATGCTTCACTGGCGCCATGTTCGCCTTGTTTTTTATACTAGCGATCTTCGATGCTGGATTTGCGGCGGTTTACTTCACCCGAGAAGTCCTTTCGCGACGGCGACGCCGATTTAGCCAAGTCGCATCAGGAGCGGCGCCCTGGGTTAAGCTTGCAAACATGGGCCCGCTGCAAACTTGGTTCCCCCTATCCTACGCAAATTCATTTGATCGCAGTCATAGGGTTTCCGCGAAATTGCCTTATCCGGGTTGAACTGTCTGCGTACTGTGGTTCTGTCTCGCTCATGAGGTCTCCCTTAAATGCTCGGTTTGGTACTTTTGGTTGTGATTGCAGCGACCTCATTCGCGGCTGGCTACGCTACCCGTTCGGCCATCTCGCGGGCACGACGCACCAAATATCTCAAATGGGAACCATACGTCCGACCTTCGCGGTCCTCCCACCCCCCACAGTTTCTGATGCGTCCTGACAAACGTAACGTCTCCCCGATGCAGCGGGTTGCGTCCGGAGGGCGTCGTAACGGTTGATGCGGTAAAAGCCTTCCAAGTGGATCCCCTCAGCGATCCGGCCATGAAAGATTGAATTTCCGCTATCTTTGAGCTCTATCTTTTGCTGCCGATAGGGCCATGGGGATGCCATCGCATAGCCTGCAGCGGACCCCGCATGGCAGATCCTTTTAACGATACGAGCGCTTTTTCGGCCTACTAGATTCCGATTGTTATACTCTGCCAGCATGCGTCGTAACCACCTCATCGCCGCCGCAGGGATCTGCTTTGCGCTTATCGTCTACGCCACACTCGCGAGGTTGGCGGGAAGGCCCGTTCTTGTGGGCCATCACGAAGCCTATTGGGTTGTCGTCATCGAGCGCTTCAGTGCATATGGACTGTTAGGCCTCCTTTTGTCGTTCCTTTTGCCGGGACGTTTTGGCTTGGCCTGCGCGCTGGTGGTGGCCGTTGCGGTCGGCTTAGAGGTCCTGCAAGGACTGACGCCTGATCGCGATCCCTCATTGATAGACGTGCTCCAAAAAGCAGCGGGAGGTACAGTTGGGGTGCTCCTTGCTCAAACCATCCTCGCTTTTTTTGCCCAGACCGCCCTCCTAGACGCCTACACAGGGTGATGCGGACGTGCGACAAATTGCAGTTGGCAACGCGCAGCTTTGGGATCACAGTGGCGGTATGGGCAGCTTAATCGGATCGAAAACTCAAATGTATTATTTCGCAATGCTCGTGGCCGGGGCCACGCTGCTCGGCACTTCCCTGTCCGCTCACGCCCAAGCGACCTACTCAAACGGCATTCGCAGCGGATATGCCGGCACCGCAACAAATTCAATGACCTCGCCTAGCCCTTCTCCCTCGCCATTTTCCAATCCCGCACCGGCAACGAGAAATCTCGGAACAGGCCAAGGCCGAACTGAAGGGGCAATGGGTCTCACACCCCAGCTCCAGCGCGAATTAGGGATCGGTCGCCAACAATAACGTCGCCCACGAGCGCCCAACTTGACCATTTGCCCCCGCAGCTCGCCATGGTCAAAAGCGCCGCGACCTGAGCGTCGGCTAAGGTTGCGGTGCCTTGGATTGCGCCTTGCGCTGATTAAATGGCAAGAGGATGCCGGCATTCGTGTCCGCATCACTTGGCCCATGAAGATGTGCGCCAACCGCCGGACCCGCTAGGTCGGCTCCCAGCCGCAGTTCGCGGCAATCAGGCCGCCCTGTGTCCGGTACGGAACTCGTTGGGGGCCAGAAGTTCAGCCATCTGCCGATGCGTTGCCTGAAGCGCCTCGATGGCGCCGTCCAGATCAAAATCGGCCTCGCGCACAGACGCGAAGAATTTGGCCGTCAGCGCCAGATCGAGTTTAACGCGGGTAGCACCATCGCGGCTTTTGCGGCGGTGGAGCGACAAATGGATGGCCCGCATTCTGGCTTCTGTAGGCGTGCAGCCGCTGAGCATCGCGAGTTCGTCATATGTCATCCAGATCTGAGGCATATCCCTGTCCGCCCTTTTGTTATGAGCGCCAACCTAGATTTCACGTCTAAAGGCACTCTTGCCGCGGCGCGGTCGCGGGGTGTTTTCGCGACAACAGCGTCAATGCAAAGCTAAAGCGCAAGGACGTTGGGGGCACGAGGGCCGGGCACGTGGCGAGCGTCTCCCGCTGCCACCGGGGACATCTCACTTCAACCTCGTTTCGGACACTTGTGTCTCTGCTTCGGGCAGGATGGTACTTCGAGGGGCAGGAAGCATTCGGCACCGTCAAAACGGCCCCCTCTGCAACCCTCTTGCATGTAGCGACGATAGCTCTATGCTCGGCTGCATTGATCAACCGTGAATTTAAGTTCAGATTACTTAAGCGAGATTTCCGTGAGATCACTCCTGAGCAACACCGCTGTCTCCGAAGAATCTGTTTGGTATCGTTCCACTTTTTCCCCGCACGAGCCTTACCGCACCGATACATCGCTCGATTGCGCCGCAAGGGTCCTGATTGGATAGCGATTGCACTAGCCGTGGCTGCTGTAGATTTGCTGCTGGCGACGGTTACTTGGATAGTTCTGCCTTGGCTCTGAGCTAAGAGGTCCAGGTGCGGGGAGATGGCGTGGCCGCAAACCGCTGTCGAGACCCTTGGACAACTTGTCGGCCTTGAGCTTGACGACCGCGAACCTGGCATCCGCTGCCAGCGCGTTTTCCTGGCTGTAGATCAGCGTCGCCTCAAACTTGACGTCGGGCGCTCCCTCGACCGTTCCCGAGCAGGTCGCCCTCGCGCCGTTGTACACGCCCAAGAGGTTGAGCTCGACCTTCCTCGGCCTTTTCCTACAGGTTCGCGCCAGTCGAAGCTCGGCTCCAGCTCATTCGCGCCGCTGGCTCTTCGCGTCTCTATGGCGCAATGCCGTCCGAGCTGACGAACAATGCGGACAGGACTTCACCGACATCTTCAGTGCACGCCTGTTCCCAAGCGCGGCCGTGCTTTATCAGACCGCAGCTGCGGAGCGCGTGCCGAGCTTATCAATCGTACATGTGGAGCGCCGGAAATCGACCGGGAGCTATTCCGACGCTACGTCACGGAAAAGGGACTGCAACTTCGTCATCCCTGCTATCCGTCGGACGACAGGCCTGCCTATCTGAGGGACTAGCTCATTCCCTTACGGGCGTCGCCGGCGAAGCTCGGCTCGTCGACCAGCGTCGCCCTGAGCAATCAGGGTCTCAATAGGCTTCCTGATGAATCAGCGCCAGCGCGGTCTTCAGGATGATCCTGATGTCGAGCCCGATGCTCCAGTTGCTGACGTACCAGACGTCGTACTCGACCCGCTTTTCCATCAGATCGATGGTCGGGGTTTCGCCGCGAAAACCGTTGACCTGGGCCCAACCGGTCAGACCGGGCTTCATGTGATGGCGGTACACGTAATTGCTGATGAGCTGATCGTAGTAATTGTCATGCGCGAGGGCATGCGGGCGCGGTCCGACCAGCGACATCTCGCCGCGAAGGACGTTCCAGAGCTGCGGCAGCTCGTCGATGCTGGTCCGCCGCAACACGCGACCGACCCGCGTCACCCGCGCGTCGCTCTTCGTCGCCTGTGTGACGACATGACCGTTCTCCGCCACCGTCATGGAGCGGAATTTCCAGATCTGGAATTGCTTGCCGTTGAACCCGCGACGGGACTGCCTGAAGATCACGCTGCCCTTCGAATCGAGCTTGATCATGATCGCGGCCGTCACCAGCAGCGGCGCCAGCAACAGCAGGGCGAACGAGGCGAGGCCGATATCGAGACAGCGCTTCTGCGCCTGTTCGAAGACGCTGAGCGGCGCACGCTGGATCTCGATCGCGACCGTGCCGCTGACCGGCTGGAACGGACGCGAGACCAGGTCGGCGATCGGAAAATCCGGCAGAAGGCGGATCGGCTGGGGGACCACGCGCAGATGCTGGCTCAGTTGCTGGAGAAGAGGCATTTCGTCCCAGTCGACGACCAGGAGATATTCTTCCACATCCGCCGTCCGCGCCTGACGGACGATATCGCGAATCTCGCGATCCCAGCCGGCGCCCTCTTCGGAAGGCTCAAGCACGAAATGCCGCACGACGTTGAAGCCGTGCTTGCGCAGATCCTTGAAGCGACTCGATGTGAAATCGAGGGGCTTGAGGCTGAGCAGCACCACTTTCCGGTCGACCAGGCGACCCTTGGCATAGCTCGACGTGAGCGCCAGGCGCCACAGCACGCGGAGCCCGCCCAAGGCAACGCCACCGGTCGCGGCAAATAACAGGGTGGTCCCGCGCGACAGGTCCTGGGACGATTTGAGCAGAAAAGCCTCGACCGCGAGAATGGTCAGCGAGATCAACCAGACCGCCAGAGCCTTGCGCAGCTGCCAGATCGTACTCAAGAGGCGATGATGATCGTAGACGCCCTGGAAGTACGCGATGGTCACGAACACCGCGCCGACGACGAGACCTGCTCCGACGGACGAATCCTGTTCGGCCACGAGGACGCGATAAAGACCGCTCGCCACGAAATAGCTAAGCAGCACCGCGAAGAAGTCACCGGCGATCAAGGCTACCTGCAGGGGCCTCTGGAGGGCACCGCGTCGGTTCGATATACCCGAATAATAGTTTTCCGAACCGTAAGTTGCTACAGCCATCCGAACCTCGCTGCCTCGTCACACCTTCGCATCAAGAATTGCGGGCAAAATCGATCCAATTCGCGACGTGCGCTAAAAGTATATCTTAACTAAACAAAGCGACATTGCGGCAGTGCACCGAAAAAATCAAATCGATTTTCTGCAACGCAGCGTCGCTTCAAGAAAATGCTCAAAGTGCTGTCACACACGTGACAATTATGCGGGCATCCCGCCGCGTTTGCCGCCAAATCGCGTCATTTCCGCGCAGGATCTCGCGCGCATTTGAACGGCTGTTCAACCATGCCGCTTAAGCCGTTATTAGGTCGCAGCCATTAACACTCGTGACCAATTCGAGGAGTTGTGTCGTGAGTACCGTTGCCGTTTTCAGCCTGTTGATCGGATCGTTGCTGGGAGGACGATTCCAAGTCTTCATCCTGCCGCCCGCCATCGTTCTCGGTGCAGTGATTCTAGGTGCGGGCTCGGCCTGGCAAGGACATGATACAGCTCACACTGTTGTTACGATTCTTGTCTTTGCCGGGGTGCTCCAGCTCGGCTATTTCTTCGGCGCGCTTCTGATCCGCGCGCGAGCGCCGGCCCGTCGTGTCAAGCCCTCGCCGTCGTTCGACAGCCGGAGCTTCGGCTAGCCGGACCGAAACGCAGGGATCGGCGATTCGGAGAACCGCGCGAGCAATCCGTCAGGTGCACAAATGAGCATTCGTTCCACACGGGTGGAGCATAAAGCCGCTCGTGGCGCTCCGATTTCGTCGATAGCGTATTGACGTCTCAGGCGAAGCTCTCTGAAAGAGTTGGGCCATGCTCACGAGCGCGCCCCAAAATTCGTCCCAGTGGTTCAGTCGCGATCCTTGTGTTTGAGGTAGATTTGTTGCTGGGACTGTCGCGTTGGTGATCGTTCCTTTCGCCTTGAGGTAAGTAGACTATGACCGACCAACCGACTATCCTCGTCACAGGAGGCGCAGGCTATATCGGCTCGCATGCCTGCCGCGCACTGGCCGCCGCCGGCTATCAGCCCGTCGTTTATGACAATCTGTCGACAGGTCATCGCAGCTTCGTCGCCGGCCCGCTGGTAACGGGCGATCTGCTCGACGGCGCCACGCTGGCGCGCGCCTTCGCCGAGCACAAGGTCACGGCGGTGATGCATTTCGCGGCGGCCAGCCTCGTCGGCGAGTCCATGACCGATCCGCAAAAATATTACATCAACAACGTGCAGGGCACGCTGTCGCTGTTGCAGGCGATGCGGAGTGCAGGCTGCCGGCGCATCGTGTTCTCCTCGACCGGCGCCGTCTATGGCAACGCGGACTCCAAGGCGCTGCCGGAGGATTTTCCGTGCGCGCCGATCAACCCTTACGGCGCGTCGAAGTGGATGATCGAGCGCATGCTCGCCGATTATCGCGCAGCCTACGGCTTCGGCGCGTTCTGCCTGCGCTATTTCAACGCCAGCGGCGCCGATGCGGCCGGCGGCATCGGCGAATGGCGTGACAACGAAACCCATCTCATTCCGCGCGCCATGATGGCGTTGCAGGGCCATGCCGACTTCGCATTGTTCGGCGACGACTACGACACGCCCGACGGCACCGCGATCCGCGACTACATCCATGTCACCGACCTCGCCGCAGCGCATGTCGCGGCGCTGAAACTGCTGGAACAAGGGCATGCCGGCGGCAGCTTCAATCTCGGCACCGGCTCCGGCTTTTCGGTGCGCGAAATCCTGACCGCCATCAGGCAGGAGACCGGGCGCGAGGTGCCCCACACCGTCAAACCGCGCCGCGCCGGCGATCCCACCTATCTGGTCGCCGATCCCTCCGCAGCGCGAAAAGTGCTAAATTTCGTGCCGCGACACTCCGACCTGCCGACCGTGATCCGCACCGCCTGGGCCTGGCACCAGAAGGCGCACCCGCTTAAGCAGCGCTGACAACATCGCCGAAATCAATCAGGGCGGCTTAACGCGTGGTCTATGGTCTATTCCGTTCTGACCCGAGCGATCCCGGCACAAACGGATGGCGCGGCCGGGAACGGCTGTCGAGGCCCTTGGGCAATTTGTCATTGAGCTTCACGACCGCGCATCGGGCGTCGCTAGCCGGCGCATCTTCCTGGTTGTAGATCAACGTCGCCTCGAACGTCACGTCGGGCGCTTCCCTGGCCGTTCCCGAGCAGGTCGCCATCGCACCGCGGCACACGCCCGAGAGCTTGAGCTCGACCTCGTCAGGCCCGAACACGGTCGGCGGCCCCTCGGCATGTCGCCGCGTGGTCAGAACGGCCGTGAAGCGCTGCTCGTCGACTCGATAAGAGCCGCCATACGTGAAGAAGCTGTCGCTGCCCGAGATCCGGCCCTCGACCAATTCCACAAGGCCCGTGCCCTGACCGCGCGGGGTCCGGAACCAGGCAGCATATTTGCCGTCTCTCAGCATGAAAACATCCGCCGTAGAATTCATACGTATGTGCAACCAACTCTGGGGCGCGACAATGACCGATGCGGCGCGTATTCCGCCACGGTTAACAACCTGCAAAACCAACCGGTCAAATTGCTGCCCATGTACGGAGCCGACGCGGGCGGGCGCACGCTCCGCCGTGCAGCGGGCAAGAAAGCTGGACCTCGTTGCATAACGCGGTAAGAACGATTGGCGTGCCGACCTCGTTTGGCAGCTTGAAGCGACGCCGTACCAGAAGGCCGAGGCCGCGCTCGCTCCCATTATAGAGACTGCAGCAGAGAGCCGTCCGGTCGAGGACCGTTCGCCTGAGGCGGTCCCAGCCGCCTGACATTATCCATCCGGCCAACAGCTTGCCTGGGCTGTGGTTTCTCCGGTCGCCGGTTTGAACCTCTTCCTGATAAAGTGCACCAATATCTAAGAGTGATTCCGGTCACACTTGCCTGGGCGCTGCGCTGCTAAGCGTCGGACCAGGACGGGACCGCAATACACGCAATACATAAGTCGAATTGGATGAGAATTCCCATGAGAAGCCTGATCGGCGCCGTTGTCGGCGCGTTCTGTCTTGCGGTCCCCGCCCTGGCGGAGACCCCGGCCGCGATCGTCGAGGATGTGCAAGGCAAGGTCGACGGCATCGCGTTCATGGATTATGTGGCGCCGGGCAAGATCATCAAGCTCGGACCCAAGGCGAGCATTACGCTCAGCTATCTCAAATCCTGCCAGCGCGAGACCATCAGCGAAGGCGTCGTCCTGGTCGGCGCCGAGCAGAGCACCGTGCAGCTCGGCGAGGTCAAGCGGGAGAAGGTCCCCTGCGATACCAATGCGGCTAAACTGTCCGAACGCGAAGCCAACCAGAGTGCGGCTACCACCTTCCGCACCATGCGCTCGGACGCCAAGGGCGCGCCGGCCAAGCTGCCGACGCTCTACGGCGTCGCGCCGCTGGTGCAAGCCAAGAGCGGCAGCACGCTGGTGATCGAACGCACGGATGGCAAGGAGCCCACGATCAGCGTCCCGCTGGTGAATGACATCATGATCGGCGGAAAATTCTACGACTTCGCCAAGGCCGGAAAGTCGCTGACCCCGGGCGGCAGCTATCTCGCCATTCTCGGCGCCAAGCGCTACGCCTTCCAGGTCGATGCCAGTGCCACGTCATCGCCGACGCCGATCGTCGGCCGCCTGCTGCGGCTCGAATAGGCGGTCTGCGACGCGGCGATGCGGAGGATCGGGGGACGGGACATCGTTGCGGCGATCCTGATCGCGCTCGTTGCGGGCGCGGTCTTGACGTCCCCGCCGCTCAGCACGCTGCAAGGCCTTTCGCTCGACATCCTCACGGCGTTGCGCGGCAAGCTCGTCGGCGACTACCGCGATCCCGCGACATCGCCGGTCGTCGTCGTGGCCATCGACGGCGAGACCTACGACACTCCGCCGTTCAAGGGCTCGCCGACGCAGACATGGACGCGCGAGATCGGCCGGGTGCTCGGGAGCATCACCGACGGCGGCGCCAAGGTGATCGGGTTCGACGTGATCTTTCAAAGCTCGATCGAGCAATCGGAGATTCCGTTCGGCGACGCGTCGTTCGGCAGCCGTTTGAAGGGATTTGACCGGGACTATCTCATCGCCCTGCGGAAGCTTTCCGACGGCGGCAAGCTGGTGCTCGGCGAGATTCTCAGCAATGACCATCCGGAGCGGCCCGATCGCGCGCAGCAACTGGCTGTGAAGAACAACATCCGCGCCCTCAACGTCCATACCGACATTAACGACGTTATCCGGCGAATGCCGTTGAGCTTTCCTATCGACGGCCAGCCTGTCCCCGCGATGGCGGTCGAACTCGCCGCGCGTGCGCTCGGCGCGAAACCTGAGACCGGATCGTCCGGTGCGACGACATTAGCTGGCTACACAATCCCAAGTGCAGTCCCCAACACGCTGACGCTCAACTTCCGCGGCATGGGCCGCGACGTCCCAGCCTATTCCTTCGCCGATTTGCGTGCCTGCGTCGAGAAAGGCGATTACGACTTCTTCCGCCGCGCCTTCGACGGCAAGGTCGTGCTGCTCGGCAGCATCCTCACCTTCGATGACCGCAAGTTGACCTCGATGCACTTGTCCGGCGGATATGATGGGACACCGGCGCAACGATGCGCCCTGCCCGCGCCGGCGAGTACCGCGCAGAAGGCCCGCAGCGACATCGCCGGCGTTTTCGTTCACGCAACGGTGGTCCGAAATCTGATGGAGCACGACGCCGTCACCGAGCTCGGCTTGCCGCTGCGGATGATTCTGACGATTGTGTTCGCCGCGATCATTGCCTGCGCGGCCTGCCTGCTCGCCCCGACCGGCGCGATGCTCACCTGGCTCGCACTGACCGCCGCCTACACCGCCGTCGCCGTCGGCACCTTCGTCCATGCGTTTGCCCTCCCCCTGACCGAGCCAGTGCTTGCGAGTCTCGCCGCACTCGCGATGATGATCGGCTACCGCTTCGTCATCGCCGACCGCGAGGAACGCTTTCTGCGCAGGAGCTTTGCGTTCTATCTCGCGCCCGAAGTGATCAACAGCATGGTTGCCTCCGGCAAGATGCCGGCGCTCGGCGGGGAGATGCGCAACATCACGATGTTCTTCTCCGACCTCAGCGGTTTCTCCTCGATCGCCGAGAAGATGACGCCGGGCGAGCTGGTCGCATTGATGAACGACTATCTGTCCGCGATGACCGATATCATCGAAAGCCATGGCGGCTATGTCGACAAATATATCGGCGATTCCGTCGTCGCGATGTTCGGCGCCCCGGCCGACGATCCCGATCATGCACGCAACGCGATCGCTGCCGCGCTTCAATGCCGCGACAAGCTGGAAGAACTGAACCGAAGCCACCCCGCGTTCCAGGGCCGCCGCCTCGCTCACCGCATCGGGCTGAACAGCGGCGAAGCCGTAGTTGGCAATATCGGCTCGCGCCGGCGCTTCAACTACACCGTCATGAGCGACACCGTGAACCTCGCCTCGCGCCTTGAAGGCGCCAACAAATATTTCGGCACGACGATCATGGCCTCGGAAATGACAGTGAGCCAGAGCCGCGGCACCTATACCTGGCGCGAGCTGGATACGGTCAGAGTGCAGGGACGTGACGAGCCGATCAGGGTGTACGAGCCGCTGGCGGACATGAACCGGGAAACGCAGGAGCAAGGCGTGCGCGCGGCAATCTACGCCAAGGGTCTTGCGTGCTGGCGGGCACGCGACTTCGCGCAAGCCGCCGATTTGTTCGAAAGCGCGGCCGGCGACGATCCGCCGTGCCGATATTTTGCCAGGCGTGCCCGGGCATTGGCGGCGAACCCACCGCCGGCCGACTGGACGCCGGTGAACACGCTGGAAGGGAAGTAGCGGCGTCCTAAAAGGGCAGCCCCACATAATTCTCCGCGAGCAGCCGCTGCGCCGTCTCGGACGAGAACAGATACTCCAGCTCCGTCTGCTGAAGCCGATCTTCATATTCGGAACGGTCGGGGAAGCGATGCAGCATCATGGTCATCCACCACGAAAAGCGCTGCGCCTTCCAGATCCGCGCCAGCGCCTTGGCGGAATAGCCTTCGAGACCCGAATCATCGCCGTTCTGATAGTGCGCGAGCATGGCGTGGTAGAGATAATAGATGTCGGAGCCAGCACTGTTGAGCCCGCGCGCGCCGGTCGGCGGCACGATGTGGGCGGCATCGCCGGCGAGGAACAGGCGGCCGTAACTCATCGGCTCGGCGACGAAGCTGCGCAAGGGCGCGATGCTCTTCTCGATCGACGGTCCCGTGACCAGCCGCGAAGCCACATCATCCGGCAGGCGGCGCTTCAGCTCGACCCAGAACGCGTCGTCCGACCAGTCCTCGACCTTGTCGGTGAGCGGCACCTGGACGTAATAGCGGCTCAGCACTTGCGACCGCAAGGAACACAGCGCAAAGCCGCGCACGTGCTTCACGTAGATCAGCTCCGGCGACACCGGTTTCGTGCGCGAGAGCACGCCGAGCCAGCCGAACGGATAGACCTTCTCATATTCCCGCAGCACGTCCTTCGGGATCGATTTGCGACTGACGCCGTGAAAGCCGTCGGCGCCGACGATATAGTCGCAATCGACCCGGACAGTTTCGCCGTTCGAACGATAGGTCACGTAAGGCCGATCCGAGGTCAGGTCATGCGGCGTCACGTCCTCGGCATTGTGCACGACGTTGCCGCCGAGACGGTCGCGCGCCTCGTAGAGGTCGCGCGTCAGCTCGGTCTGGCCGTAGACCAGCACCGAATTGCCGCCGGAATGCTTGTGGAGATCGATGTGTGAGAGCACCCCCTCATGGGCGATCTCAAAACCGTTGTGAATCTCGCCCTCGCGGTCCATCCGCTCGCCGCACTGCGCCTCGCGCATCAGCCTGGCAAAGCCGTGCTCGAGCACGCCGGCGCGGATGCGGGCAAGCACGTGGTCGCGGCTGTATTTCTCCAGCACGACCGTGTCGATGCCCTTCAGGTGCAGGAGCTGGGACAACAGCAGCCCGGACGGCCCACCGCCGATGATACAGACCTGAACTTTCATTTTTGCGTCCTCCTCGGCACTTTTTTGCAGATCCAGCGCCGCTGACCGATGGAGGGTTTCGTCTTTGTCTTGTACTATTCGAACATGAGAAGCACAGCCCCTGCCCCGGCCATCCGGGTCTACAATTTGTTCGGCGAGTCCGGCGACCTGCCCGACGTCGTGCATTGCGAGACGATCGCGTCGCGCTCGGTGCTGCACGACTGGACGCTGGCCGTGCACCGCCATGCCCGGCTGCAGCAGGTGCTGCTGGTCGAGCGCGGCGGCGGCGAAGCGACGCTCGATGGGCGCGTGATGCAGCTGAAGCCGATGCAAATCGTCAACGTGCCTGTCGGCCACGTCCATGGCTTCCGTTTCGTGCCTGACACCCAGGGCTGGGTGCTGACCATCGCCGCGGAAATATTGGACGAGGCGCTGCTTGCCTCAGAAGGACTGCGCGGCGCCTTGTCACGATCGGCCGTGGTGCGCGGCACGCCGCAGATCCGGGCCACCATGAAGCAAATCTTTGCCGAGCATGCCGCGCGCGATTTCGGCCGCGCGCATGTGCTGCGCGCCTTGTCGGCGGCCATGATCGGCCTCGTGGCGCGCGCGCTCGTGAGCGAGAGTGGCGACAATGGAACGGCCGAAACCGGCCTGTTCCGCGGCTTCGAGGCGCTGCTGGAACAGCATCATCTGGAGCGCTGGAGCGTTGCGGACTATGCAGACGCGCTGTCGATCACGCCGACCCATCTCAACCGGGTGACGCGGGCAGCAACCGGCGACACCGCCTCGCACCTGATCCTCAACCGGCTGATCCGCGAGGCGCGGCGCAACCTCGTCTACACCAATTTGCCGGTCTCGACGATCGCCTATGCGCTTGGCTTCGAGGACCCCGCCTATTTCAGCCGGGTCTACACCGCAACGACCGGGTTATCACCGCGCGCCTTCCGTGCGCAGCTCCATGGAAATACAGCGGTGCGTGGAGCCCGATAATGGTGCCGCAGGCCGGCGCCTCCCACTTACCTTCGTATAGAGCGTCCAACCCTTTGGATATGGGCCGTTTACCTCCGTACAATTGAGCCTGGAACGCGCGCGCCTTAACGTGGCTGCATTCGGCGCCCTGGCGCTGGTGGGCATGAGACCTCCCTAACCTTGGCGCAAGACGGCCACCCCCTGTCCGGTCGTCTGCGCCGCTTTTTTTAGGCCCGCCGCGACTTTTGTTTTCCGGCCGACACATCGGGCCTTCGCGGTCGAAACTGCCGGCTTCCATGCGAAACTTGGGATTTGTGCATAATGTCTTCGTTTGAGAAGATCGCACTCTTCATCGATGGCTCCAATCTCCATGCCACCTCCAAGGCGCTCGGTTTCGAGATCGATTACAGGCGTCTGCTCGGCGAATTTCGCGGCCGAGGTGTGTTGCTGCGGGCCTTCTACTATACGACCGTCATCGAGGATCAGGAATATTCGTCAATCCGCCCGTTGATCGATTGGCTCGACTATAACGGGTATACCGTCGTCACCAAGCTCACCAAGGAGTTCGTCGACGCCACCACCGGCCGCCGCAAGGTGAAGGGCAGCATGGATGTGGAACTCGCCGTGAAAGCGATGGAGCTTGCCGAGCACGTCGATCAGATCGTGTTGTTCTCGGGCGATGGAGATTTTCGTTCGCTGGTGGAAGCCGTGCAACGCCGTGGCGTGCGCGTAACAGTCGTCTCTACGCTGGCCACCCAGCCGCCCATGGTCGCCGACGAACTGCGCCGGCAAGCGGACATCTTCATTGACTTGGGAGAACTGAAGGCAAGTGTGGGGCGCGATCCGGCGGACCGGCCGGGATCGCGCGAGATGCGTCAACAACCACCGCAATTCACCGCACGCGGAGATCAATCGAGGCGACCGGGTGGAATGATCCCATAGGACGACGTCGGATCGTCAGACGTCGAAGAAAACAGTCTCTTCCGGCCCCTGCAAATTGATCGTGAAGGAGTACACGACCTTGCCGGCGCGCTCGTTGCGCGTGGCAATCAGCGTCTTGCGCCGCACCGCGGGTTCGACCAGGTTGAGCACGGGATCGATGGCGTTGGCGGCCTCTTCGTCCGAAAAATAGAGGCGCGTGTTGAGGCCGATGTTGATGCCGCGCGCGACGATCCAGAGGTTGACATGCGGCGCGCATTTGCGGCCCGCTTTATCTGTGATGGCGCCGGGCTTGATGGTGTCGAACGTCACCAGCCCGCTCTCGAAATCCGAGCCGGCGCGGCCCCAGCCGCGAAAATCCTCCTCCAGCCGGCCGGCGGAGCGATCGGCCGGATGGTTGTAGCGGCCGGCCGCGTTGGCCTGCCATATCTCCAGGAGCACGTCGCGCAGCGGCGTGCCGCTGCCGTCGACCACGTTGCCTTCCAGTGTGATGCACTCGCCCTTGGTATTCGGCGTCACCAGCACGTTGGAAAAATTCTTCTCAAAAATGTCGAAGCCGGCCATGGCCGGGATTAGGCCGATATGGACGTAGGGCCCGGCAGTCTGCGAGGCGGTTTCCTTGAGATAGTTGAGCAGCTGCGGCATGGACTCAGTTCCCTGCGGTGCGATTTTCAAAGTAAGTGGAGCGCTGACCACGCAAGACAATGTCGAAGCGGTAGGCGAGCGAGTCGAACGGCGTAGAGGCATTGAGATCGAGCGGTGCCACGAGGCGGTCGAGCGCATCCTTGTCCGGGATCGTCGTCAGGATCGGGCAGACCGAGATCAGGGGATCGCCCTCAAAATACATCTGGGTGATCAGGCGTTGCGCGAAGCCCGAACCGAATACCGAGAAGTGGATGTGGGCGGGACGCCAGCTGTTGACGTAGTTGCGCCAGGGATAGGGCCCGGGCTTCACCGTGCGGAAATAGTAGTAGCCGGTGTCGTCGGTCAGCGCGCGGCCGCAACCGCCGAAATTCGGATCGATCGGCGCCAGATAGGTGTCCTTCTTGTGCCGGTAGCGGCCGCCGGCATTGGCCTGCCAGAACTCGACCAGCGTGTTCGGCACGCCGCGCCCGGTCTCGTCGAGCACGCGGCCGTGGACGATGATGCGCTCGCCGACAGGATCGCCGTCCTTGGCGTAGTTGCGGATCAAATCGTTGTCGAGCGGGCCGAGGTCGTTGTGCCCGAACACCGGCCCCGTGATCTCCGAGACCGAGTTCTCCAGCGACAACAGCGCCTGGCGCGGTGAACGCAGCACCGAGGATTTGTAGCCTGGCGCGTGCGCCGGCGGATGCATGGAACGGTCGCGCTGGAAGAAACCGCCGTCGCCGAGCGGCGTGAACGGCTCGGGGCGGTTGAGGCGGGGATCCCGCAAGGCTGGCGCCTGGGCATTCATCGGCGTTGTCTCTCCCTGTGGCGTCCCGGTCCGGGCGCGCGGCTTATCGGGAGACCATGGGACGGTCTATTCTCAAGATAAATAGATCGATTATAATGAATTCCATGAACAAAATCGATCATTTGGCTCTCGACGGCCACGCCCTCGAACTGTTCCTCGCCGTGCTGGAGGAAGGTTCGGTGACGGCAGCGGCCACGCGGCTCGGCCTGACGCAATCGGCGGTCAGCCACGCCCTGAACAAGCTGCGGCGGATCGCGGGCGATCCGCTGTTCGCAAAATCCGGCCGCGGCATCGTCGCCACGGCGCACGCCCAGGCACTCGCCGCGAAAGCGCGCGCGCTGATCGACGAGATGCGCAGCTTTGCCGGCGGCGTCAGCTTCGAGCCGGCGCAGGCCCAGCTGTCGCTGACGATCGCCGCCAATGACTTTCAGCGCGACCTGCTGCTGCCGCGGTTCTTCGATCATGTCGCCGCACGCGTGAAGAGCCTGAACCTGCGCGTGATCCCCTCGCAGTCACCCTCGCCCGCGATGCTGCGCGAAAACCGCTGCGATCTCCTGATCACGCCGCTGCCGCCATCCGGCGTGGACATCGTGCAGAAGCGGCTGCTCCAGGACCATTACGTCTGTTACTACGACGCCAAGGCGCGTGCCGCGCCGGCCAGCCGCAGCGCCTATCTCGCGGCGCGCCATATCACGGTGGTCTACACCGACAATGAGCGGCTCGACTTCGATCGCCGGCTGGCGGCCAATGGCTTCCACCGCGACATCGCGATCTCCGTGCCGAGCTTCTCCGGCGTGCCGTCCTTCCTGCGCGGCTCGCAGATGCTGGCGAGCATGCCGAGCCTGCTGGCGCCCGGCGTGATGCACGGCTTCGCGCAAACGCGGATACCGCTGGCCTCGCGCACGCGAACCCTGGCCGAGCTGCCGATGTTTATGGTCTGGCACCAGCGCTATCAGAAGGATCCGGCCCACCGCTGGATCAGGAACCAGCTCGAGATCATCACGGCGACGGCCGCGGGCGGCTGAACACGCCGGCTGCGGCGCATAGGCCACACTCAAATCCGGAAACGACTCTCCGAGCGCGGTAGCCGGTCGAGTTCAACCGAACGGTTGATGCACGGTCCGCGTTTCCGCGCCACGGTCGCGCAACTGGTGCGACGAGGTGGATATAATGAAAAAGAATCTTGCGGCGCTTATGCTCGGCGCGATCGCGGCATTGACGGCCACCAGCGCCACCGCCGGACAAATCGAAGACGTCCATGCGCGCCTCGAGGTGCTGGAAAGGCAGAACGCCGCAATTCGCAAGGAAAACGCCGCGTTGCGCGCGAACCAGCAGCTGCGCGAAGAGAATACGCGGCTGGAATCGCAAGGCGCACACGCAATGACCGAACCTGCCAGGACCGGAGCCCGGTCGCACTAGGACAACTCCGCATTCCCAGCCGTGGCGGCTGTTTCGCAACAGGCCAGAAATCCCTTGCAGGCCTATGCCTGCCGACCTGCCGGTCAAGGCGCCACCGCTTGCTGGCCCGGGGCAGTTCAGGGCCTGGATCGAAGGCGGCGCAATCTTCAGCGGCGGGGATCCGGTGTCCGACACTTACGGTCTCACCGGTCAGTTCGACCTGACGCCAAAGGTCGGTTGGGAATCGGCTACCGGCTTCGATTATCGCTTCGCCGGATCTCCCTGGCACATCAGCGGCCAATTCCGCTACGGCGAGGGAGGCAAGAGCACCGGCCTGGACTCACTGACGCAAACAATCGTCATCGGTGCTGCGAGCCAGACAAGTACGCAAACCTTTGCCAATGCCTACAAGGAAACCCGCTGGCTCGCCGATCTCGCGATGGGACGCGACATCGCCGGCAGCGGACCAAGCACGCTTCAGCTGAAGGGCGGCCTTCGCGTGACACGGCTCAAGATGGTCGAGGCTGATGCCATGACCGCGCCTTTGCGCGAACGGCTGGACGCTCATTTGCGCCAGGCGTTCGCCCGCCTGTGGCGGGAGGACGCGGCGATATGCGACTGGGTCACGGCGGAGCGCGATTCGGCCCTGGCAGCGCTTCAGTCCGTTGCGGCCGAACGGCACGGATTTTTGGCGGAGAGGGACGATGCGCGTGCGCAACTGGCGGCGGTCCGAAGCTCGACCTCCTGGAGGCTGACGGCGCCGCTGCGCCGGACCAAGGAATTATTTCACCGCAGCTGACGTGCTTGGCCCCGGGGTTGCACCCTCGCCGGGTGCCAGGCGGTGCCCTGCCCTTCGCCAAACCCACTGGTTGCGCAGGGGCAGCCACGCTAGAATTCCCTCATGACCGTGACCGACATTGCAAGCCGGACCTACAATCACAGCTGGCGGCTGGATCCCATCATCCGCAGCCTGCTTGATACCGACTTCTACAAGCTATTGATGTTACAAATGATTCGGGAAGCCTACCCGAATCAGCAGGTGACCTTCTCGGTCATCAACCGCTCGCGCCATGTACGGCTCGCCGAGATCATCGACGAGGGCGAGCTGCGCGCCCAGCTCGACCACGCCCGCACCATCCGCTTCACCAAGAAAGAGCTGATCTGGCTTGCCGGTAACACCTTCTACGGCAAGACCCACATGTTCTCGGCGGACTTCATCCGCTGGCTCGCCGAATTCCGGCTGCCCGAATACGAGCTGCGCAAGGTCGAAGGCCAGTACGAGCTGCACTTCCATGGGCCGTGGAGCCATACCACGATGTGGGAGATTCCTGCGCTCGCCATCCTCAACGAATTGCGCTCGCGCGCAGCGATGAAGGACCGCGGCCGCTTCGAACTCGACGTGCTCTATGCCCGCGCCAAGGCCAAGCTGTGGACCAAGGTGGAGCGGCTGCGCAAGCTGGAGAACCTCCGGCTCTCCGATTTCGGCACCCGTCGCCGCCATGGCTTCCTCTGGCAGCGCTGGTGCGTGGAGGCCGTGAAGGAAGGCCTGGGCCCGTCCTTCATCGGCACCTCCAACGTGCTGCTCGCGATGGACAATGATCTCGAAGCCATCGGCACCAACGCCCATGAGCTGCCGATGGTCGCCGCGGCGCTCGCCAAGGACGACGAGGAATTGCGCTGGGCGCCCTACCGCATCCTCGACCAGTGGCGCCAGACCTATGGCGGCAACCTCCTGATCGCGCTGCCCGACGCTTTCGGCACCAAGGTGTTCCTGCGCGATGCGCCGGAATGGGTCGCCGACTGGACCGGCTTCCGTCCCGACAGCGCGCCGCCGATCCAGGCCGGCGAGGAGATCATCAAATGGTGGGAGCAGAAGGGCCGCAATCCCAGGGACAAGCTGCTCGTGTTTTCCGACGCCATGGACGTCGGCTCGATCGAGGAGACCTACCACCATTTCGGCGGCCGCGTGCGGCTCTCCTTCGGCTGGGGCACCAATCTGACCAATGATTTCGTCGGTTGCCCGCCGGACGACTCGATCAATCTCGATCCGATCTCGATCGTCTGCAAGGTGTCGTCGGTCGACGGACATCCGGCCGTCAAGCTCTCCGACAATCCCGAGAAGGCGACCGGCCTGCCCTCGGAGATCGAGCGTTACCTGCGCGTGTTCGGCGACGTCGGTCGGGTGCGCAAGCCGGTGCTGGTCTAGAGCATTATCGGTTCTGATTGAATCGGAACCGAAGCTCCAGACTCCTGCATTGACGCGTTTTCTTCACGCCAACCGGTATCCACTTCGCTTGAAAGCGCTCCAACACCAAGCCGATTCTTCTCGATCGAGTAAACTGCGCGAGACGAATTCGAGACATCGGCTCGCCGATGCCGCGTCAGTTCCGGTTCGACGGCATTTGCGACGATCTGCGAGCATCCGCTTCACAACGCCTTCACCCTGCGACGCAATCTCCCGGCATTGTCAAGGCGAGTTAGGCACCCTTCACGCGTAATACGCGTTATGAGCGGATCGCTCCGCTGGGGTCGTCGAGCGACTTGGGGAACGCAAAGTGTTTCGCAGAACAGCGACGTCGACGAAGGGACGAAGTTTCCTTCATGTCATCAAGCTCGTCTCGCCTTTCGTCATGGTCGTCGTGCTGCAGGCCACGATCGCCGGATTCAGCCTGGAGGTGATGTCCTCGGTCCGCGCCTATGTCGCGGGCGAGGCGATGTGGTCGCGCTCGCAGAAGAACGCCGTCTATTTCCTCAATCTCTATCTGCATTCGGGCGACGCCAGCCAGTTCGCGCAATACCAGACCTCACTTGCCGTCCCCATCGGCGACGAGTTCGCGCGCTGGGCGCTCGAGCGCGATCCGGTCGACGTCGAGGCCGCCCGCATCGGCTTCCTGCAAGGCGGCAACCATCCGGATGACGTGCCGGGATTGATCTGGCTGTTCCGATACTTCAATCGCGTCAGCTTCCTCCAGGAGGCGATCCGCGAGTGGACCGCCACCGACCCGATGCTGCTGGAGCTGAGCGTGTTCGGCGAGGTCATCCGGTCAGAGCTGGAGAACAGACCCGTTCAGGACAGCAACCGCCTGCAATTATTGTCGTCGCGGCTCTCGGAGCTCAACATTCAGTTCACGGTGCATGCCAACCGGTTCTCCACTGTCCTCGGCGAAGGCTCCCGCGCCATCAAGGCGACGCTGACTTGCGTCAATATCGTCACCGCCGTGACGCTGATCCTGCTCCTGATCTGGCACACGCGGCGATTGGTGCTGCAACGACAGGCGTTCGAGGATGCCTTGCATGCCGAGAAGGATCGCCTGACCTGGCAGGCATCGCACGATTGGCTGACCGGCCTGTCCAACCGCCGTGCGTTCGAGGCGCGCCTGCAAAGCGAATTGGACGACACGGCAGCGGGTTCGCTGGGCCTGATCCTGCTCGATCTCGACCAGTTCAAGAACGTCAACGACAGCTGCGGTCACCTCGCCGGCGACCGCCTGCTCTGCCAGATCTCGCGCCTCCTGCAACAGGACCGGCGGCCGCATGACCTGGTGGCCCGGCTCGGCGGTGACGAATTCGGCTTGATCCTGCCGCAGTGCCCGCCCTCGAACGTCGTCGACATCGCCGAACGGTTGCGGCGATCGCTCGAATTGTTCAGTTTCGCCTGGGACGATCGCTGCTTTGCGGTGACCGCCAGCATCGGCGTTGCCTGCATCGCAGACGGCAACACCACGCTCGAGGACGCGATGCGGCATGCGGATGCAGCCTGCTATCGCGCCAAGGACAAGGGCCGCAACCGGGTTCAGGTCGACAGCGCGAGAGCGGACGTCGTCGTCGTTACGGCCCGGCCGCGCGAGGCTGCGCGCGCCTGACGCTGCTCGGCTCTGTCAGCGCAAAGGCAGAATCCCGAGACCGGCGAGATGCGCGTCGAGGAACTGTTCGACCTGCTGGCGCAGCATCTGCGGCGGCACGGCCACCATGCGCTCCTCGAGGCCGAGCGAGATGATTCCATGCACCGCGGAAAACAGGGTGCGTGACAGCAGCGCGATCCGCACGTCGTCCGCATTCGGAAGCAGCCGCACCAGGGGCGGATGCATCAGCGCGAAAGCGTCCATCACCATCTGAAGGATGTCATCCGGATAAGGGCGGTCATCCTCCATCCGATGCTCGAACAGCGAGCGCAGCAGATTGGCGTGCTTGGCGAAGAATTCGAGATAGGTCGCGGCAAGCCCGTAGAGCTGGCGAACGGGATCCGCGGCCGGAACCTGGCCCAGCCGCACCGTCAGCGCCTGAACGGTCTCCCGATTTACGGTCAGGATCACCCCGTCGAAGTCGCCGAACTCGTTATAGACGCTGCCAACTGAACAGCCGGCGGCGTCCGCGACGTCTCGAACTTTTAATGATTTCAGCCCCTTAGTCGCAATAATGCTGCGGGCGATCTCCACGATTTGCAGCCGCCGGCGAGATTTTTTTCGGTCTCGCAGCGATTCTTCTTGAACATTGTTCATTTTCAGGATACTCATTTGAACAATGTTCAAGTTAACCCGGAGACCTGCAAAATGCAAATCCTCGCTGTTGATATCGCCTCCACCTTCGTCGATGACGCCACAGCTCTCGTGACCGGATTTGGCCGCGCCCTCCTGCGGTTCGCGATGGCGCCGATCGATCGCATCGCAAATGCCTGCGACATTGCCGGCGTCCTGACTGAGCGCCGCGCGACCTTCCGGATGTGGCGGGCCAACCGCGGCCGTGCCCGTCATGAGGGCCGCCGCTTCAGCTTGCTCAGCCGCCTCTCACCCTTTCGCCGTCTCGGCCATCTCACCTGAGGCGAGCGCAGCCGCCACGTTGGTGGTCGCCTCGAATGCAATATCAGGTTGCAATGAAGGACTTACCATGTCCCGATATTCGCGGCCGATGCCGCGACCTTCGACGATGCGGTTCAGCTTTTCCTCACCGCCCGGCGCGATATCCCGGTCAACGCGGCCTCCCTGCCGAAGTTTGATAGGGCCGCGAGCAAACCATTTGCGAACCAAACGACACCACGCGGAGACCAACAGGATCGGAACGTAAAGGCGCAGAGCGGGCCGATCGTCATCACCCGCAATTGCCTGTCGCATATCGTCTGGTCCCGACGTCCAACCGAATGTATCAACCTCAGGCAGCCTTTCCAAAACAGGACTAGTCATGATCAGGGAATTGATGTCGTCACGCCGCTTCGCGCCGCTGTTCTGGGCGCAATTCTTCTCGGCGCTGAACGACAACGTGCTCAAGAACGCGCTTGTCATCATCCTGCTTTACAGTGCCGCGACCGGCCACGGCGATGCGCTGGTGACGGTCGCAGGCGCCGTCTTCATCTTCCCCTATTTCATCCTGTCCGGGCTCGGCGGGCAGCTCGCCGACAAATACGTCAAATCCGTCGTCGCAAGACGGCTCAAATTCGCCGAGATCTTCGCCGCGGGCTTTGCAGCCGCCGGCTTTTTCCTGCATTCGGTGCCGCTGCTGTTCGCAGCGCTCGCACTGTTCGGCGTCATCGCCGCCCTGTTCGGCCCCGTGAAATACTCCATGCTGCCGGACCAGCTCGCGCTTGGAGAGCTGGCGACCGGCAACGCGTTGGTCGAAGGCGCGACCTTCATGGCCATCCTGCTCGGCACCGTCGCCGGCGGCCAGTTCGTGGCCGGCTCCGCGCATATGGGCTGGGTCGCATCGGCCGTGGTCGTGCTGGCCCTGCTGTCCTGGGCCTTCGCCTCCCGCATTCCCGCGACCACGCCGTCCGCACCCGATCTGCCCGTCAACGCCAATCCCTGGACCTCGACGCTCGGCCTGTTGAAGACGCTGCACGCCGACCACCGGCTGTGGGACGGCACCGTGATCGTCTCCTGGTTCTGGCTGGTGGGCGCCATCGTGCTCTCGCTGCTGCCGGCGCTGGTCAAGGACGTCATCGGTGGCACCGAGGGCGTGGTGACGTTGTGTCTGGCGATCTTCGCAATCGGCATTGCCATCGGCTCACTGTTCGCCGCGAATCTCAGCCACGTCCGCCCGAACCTCGCGCTGGTGCCGATCGGCGCCATCATGATGGGGTTTGCAGGCATCGATCTCGCCTGGGCGATCGGCGTGACCGCCAAGGGCCACGACATCACAGCGGCCGACTTCGCGACGTCGTTCGCGGGCCTGCGCATGCTGATCGACTTCGTCGCCTTCGCATTCGGTGGCGGGCTGTTCGTCGTGCCGTCCTTCGCCGCCGTGCAGGCCTGGTCCGCCCCCACCGAGCGCGCCCGCATCATCGCCGCCGGCAACGTGCTGCAGGCCGCCTTCATGGTGGCCGGCTCGCTGTTCGTCGCGCTGCTGCAGGCGGGCGGATTGCACGTCGGCTGGATCTTCTTCGGCCTCGGCGTCGCCAGCTTCGGCGCGGTCTGGTTCGTGCTGACGAAGTGGGGCAAGGAAGGCGTGCGCGATTTCGGCGGGTTGCTGTTCCGCGCGCTGTTCCGCACCGAAATCCGCGGGCTCGAGAATCTGCCGCCTGCCGGCACGCGCATGCTGATCGCGCCCAACCATGTCAGCCTGATCGACGGCCCGCTGCTGCACGCCGTGCTGCCGATCGACGCGAGCTTCGCGGTTGATACCGGCATCTCCAAGGCCTGGTGGGCCAAGCCGTTCCTGCGGGTCGTCAAGCACTACACCATGGACCCGACCAAGCCGCTGGCCGCGCGCGACCTGATCAAGCTCGTCGCCGCCGGCGAGCCGGTCGTGATTTTCCCGGAGGGACGCATCACCGTCTCCGGCTCGCTGATGAAGGTCTATGACGGCACCGCGATGATCGCGGACAAGGCCGACGCGGTCGTCGTGCCCGTTCGCATCGAAGGCGCCCAACGCTCGCATCTCAGCTATCTCAACGGCAGCCAGATCAAGCGTTCGTGGTTTCCGCGGGTGACTGTCACCATCCTGCCGCCGGTCAAGCTTCCGGTCGACCCGACACTGAAGGGCAAGGCGCGCCGCAACGCCGCGGGCGCCGCACTTCAGGACGTGATGATCGATGCCATGGTGAAGAACGCCATGCTTGATCACACCCTCTTCGAAGCGCTCGGGCACGCCTATCGCGACCGCGACACCGGCAAGGTCATCGTCGAGGACGCGCTCGGCACCAAGCTGACCTATCGCAAGCTGATCCTGGGCGCGCAGGTCTTGAGCCGGAAGCTGGAGAACGGCACCACAGTCGGTGAGAATGTCGGCGTGCTGCTGCCAAATTCCGCAGGCGTCGCCGTCGTCTTCATGGCGCTGCAAAACATCGGCCGGGTGCCGGCGATGCTCAACTTCTCTGCCGGACCGGTCAACGTCCTTGCCGCCATGAAGGCCGCGCAGGTCAAGACCGTGCTGACGTCGAGAGCCTTCATCGAGAAGGGCAAGCTCGACAAGCTGATGGCCGCGATCTCCGCCGAGGCGCGAATCGTCTATCTCGAAGATGTCCGCGCCTCGATCGGCACGGCCGACAAGATCAAGGGCCTGCTCGCCGGCACCGCGCCGCGCGTATCCCGCCAGGCGAACGATCCCGCCGTCGTGCTGTTCACGTCGGGTTCGGAAGGCACGCCCAAGGGCGTGGTGCTCTCCCACCGCAATATCCTTGCGAACGCCGCACAGGCGCTGGCGCGGGTCGATGCCAACGCCAATGACAAGGTGTTCAACGTGCTGCCGGTGTTCCACTCCTTCGGACTGACCGGCGGAATGATGATGCCGCTGCTCGCGGGAATTCCGATCTACATGTACCCATCGCCGCTGCACTACCGGATCGTGCCCGAGCTGATCTACCAGACCGGCGCCACGATCCTGTTCGGCACCGACACCTTCCTCACCGGCTACGCGCGCTCGGCGCATGCCTACGACTTCCGCACCCTGCGCCTCGTGATCGCCGGCGCCGAGGCGGTCAAGGATCGCACTCGGCAGATCTTCATGGAGCGCTACGGCATCCGCATCCTCGAAGGCTATGGCGTCACCGAGACCGCGCCGGTGCTGGCGATGAACACGCCGATGGCCAATCGTCCCGGCACGGTCGGCCGCCTGTCGCCGCTGATGGAAAGCCGCCTCGACCCCGTCCCCGGCATCGAGGAAGGCGGACGCCTCTCGGTGCGCGGACCGAACGTGATGCTCGGTTATCTCAGGGCCGAAAATCCCGGCGTGCTCGAACCGCTCGCCGAAGGCTGGCACGACACCGGCGACATCGTGGCGATCGACGCGGCCGGCTTCATCACCATCAAGGGCCGCGCCAAGCGCTTTGCCAAGATCGCGGGCGAGATGGTCTCGCTGTCGGCGGTCGAGAGCATCGCGACGACCCTGTGGCCGCAGGCCGCATCAGTCGCCGTGTCGATCCCGGACCCGCGCAAGGGCGAACGCATCGTACTGCTGACGACGCAGAAGGGCGCCGAGCGCAGTGCGATGCAGGGCCAGGCCAAGGCGATCGGCGCGTCCGAGCTGACCGTTCCCGCGGCGATCATGGTGGTGGACAAGGTGCCACTGCTCGGCACCGGCAAGACCGACTACGTCACCGCAACGACGATGGCCCGCGAGCAGGCGTCCGCGCCGGAGCGCGAGGTGGCGTAAGAGAGATGTACGAGGCGCCTCAATCAGGCGAGGCGCGATGCCCGGGAGTGGTTCTGCTTCACGGCATCGCGCGAACCTCGGCATCCCTGAAAAGGCTTGAACGGGCGCTCCGGGCAACCGGGTTCGCGACGCTCAACATCGACTATGCCAGCCGCCGCAAACCGATCACGGCGCTCGCGGATGATATTCACCCAGAGGTCGCCCGCTTCGCCGAACGTGATGCGCCCCTGCATTTCGTCGCGCATTCGATGGGCGGCCTCGTGACGCGCGCCTATATCGCAAAATACCGGCCGGACCGGCTTGCCGGCGTGGTGATGCTGGGCACGCCAAACAGCGGCAGCGAAGTGGCCGATCTCCTGCGCGGATCTCGGCTCTACCGTGCGTTCTACGGCCCGGCTGGGCTCGAGCTCACCACCACGGCCACGACCGGGTCTGACGCCCTGCCCGCCGTCGACTATTCCGTCGGCGTGATCGCGGGAAACCGCTTCATTGATCCCGTTGCCGGTCTCTTCGTTCTGCCGAAGCCGAATGACGGACGCGTCTCGGTGCAAAGCGCGATGCTGCCCGGCATGGCTGACCATATCATCGTGAAGACGTCCCATACCGGACTTCCACGTCACGCCGCCGCGATCGCGCAGACGATTGCCTTCCTGCGCGACGGTCGCTTCCGATCATCCAAATCTCAGGACCCGGCTTCGCTGCGGCGCTCCTGCGCATAGCGCACCAGCGCCGCGAAGCGATAGATGCCGTGCACGAACTTGCCGTAGGGCATGGTGATGAACAGCGCGAACACTGCGCCCAAATGCAGTGCGAGCAGCGGTCCCATGGCTGCAGTCTCGCGCAGAATCAGAAGCAGCATGCCGGTGAAGCCGGTGAGGAACAACATGGCGATGAATCCGACATCCATGCCGTAGCGCTGCTCGTCGAGCAACGCCGGATCGCGCCGCATCTTGGCCGCGAAAAGGCCGATCGGCCCGACGATGAGACCGATGCCACCAAGCGTGCCGAGCACGACGGGCAGATCCCACCATGGATACGGCGCCTCGCGGGCGAGGAGGTAGCGGTAAAGCGTGGCTATCGACGTCGCGGCAAAGCACAGCAGGAAGCCGTAGAAGGTCAGGTGATGGAAAAGCTTGCGCCGGTCGGTCGGCTTCTCGTCCTCGTTGTAGCAGCCGACGCCGCCGCCGTGGAGATAGCGCAGCTCGCCCGCATCGCGGATCGCCTGGAATATCGAGCCGCCATCGGCGCGGCCGCCGATCGGCGTCCCGATGTCGCGCCAGAACGCACGCACGCTCATGACCAGCGCGAGGATCGCATAGAGGAAGGCGGCGCTGAATAATGCGGCCATCGCATTGTGCGGCATCAGCCTGTAGAACGCGCCGGGGCCGGTGTGCACGCCGAACAGCACGCCGCGGTCGTTCAGGGCCGCGAAGCCGAGAATGAAGGCCGCCATGCTGAGCGCGGCGACGATGCTGATGACGAGGCCGTTGCGCGAGAAGGCGCCGGACAGCGCCTGTGGCCAGGCATAGGCCGCGTAGGACTCGGCGCGCGCCACCGCGAGCGTCTTCGGGACGTTGACGTTGAATTCATGCGGCGGCGAGAACTGGCAGTCGACATAGCAGGCGCCGCAGGAATGGCAGAGATTGGCGAGATAGTTGAGGTCGCCGTCGGAGAAGGCGCGCCGCATCTCCATCGCGGGAAACACCGCGCAAAGGCCCTCGCAGTAGCGGCAGGAATTGCAGACCGTCATCAGACGGTCGGCTTCGTCGAGAATCCTAGTTCCGTGCATGTTTCGCCGCTTCCCGTCCTGCGATCCGCCCGAACACGCTGCCGATGGTCATGCCGATGCCGGCCGCATAGCCCTTGCCGAGCACGTTGCCGGCCATGATCTCGCCGGCCGCGAACATGTTGGCCGACGGCTTGCCGTCAGCCATCAGCATCCGCGCCTCCCTGGTCACGCGCGTGCCGAGATAGGTGAATGTTATGCCGGGCCGCACCGGATAGGCGAGATAAGGCGGCGTCTCGATCCGCCGCGCCCAATGCGTCTTCTGCGGTGTGATGCCTTCGGTGCGGCAATCGTCCAGAATAGTATGATCGAACGTGCCGGGCCGCACCGCGGCATTGAACTCGGTGATCGTGTTTTCCAGCGCAGCCGGATCGAGCTCGAGCTTGCCGGCGAGCTCAGCCACGGTCTGCCCGGCGATCGGTGGAAACAGCGTCGGCATGAACGAGGTGACGACGGTGGAATCGAAGATGATGTAGGCGATCTGGTCGGGCTGCGCCGCGACCAGGCGACCCCAGATCGCGTAACGCTTCGGCCAGATATCCTCGCCCTCGTCATAGAAGCGCTGCGCGTGCTTGTTGACGACGATGCCGAACACGACCGAATCGTGCCTTGTGATGATGCCACCGTCGAATTTCGGCGCGCGGGCGTCGATTGCGACCGCATGGCATTGGGTGGGATCGCCGACCTCCTGCACGCCCTTGGCAAGCAGCATCTTCAGGATCGTGCCGCGATTATAGGGCGTGCCGCGGATCAGGAAATTGTCGGCGGCATCGCCCCAATATTGCTTCAACCATTCGATGTTGGCCTCGAACCCGCCGGCGGCGGCAACCAGTGACGTCGCACGAATCTCGGTCTCGCCCTTGATCGGCTGCTCGAGGCGCGCGGCGAGGAACATGCCGTCCTCGATCACGAGGTCGGTGACCTCGGCGTCATATTCGACATCGACGCCGAGCCGCTCGGCGGTGAGGTAGAGCGCGTTCAGCATTGCGCGGCCGCCGCCGAGGAAGAAGGAGTTGGTGCGGCCCAGGCTCAGCGTGCCGCCGAGCGAGGGCTGCCAGCGCACGCCCTGCTCCACGATCCAGTTCAAAATGTCCTTGGACTCCCGGATCATGTGCCGGGCGAGCACCTCGTCGGTCTGCCCGCCGGTCACGCGCAGCAGATCCTCCCAGAACTCTTCCTCGGTGTAGGGGCCGGTCAAAATCTCGGTTGCGGCGTCATGGGCGCAGCGCATGTTGCGGGTGTGGCGCGTATTGCCGCCACGATAGAATTTTGGCGCGCCTTCGAGCACGAGCACCGAGGCCCCGCCGCGTCGCGCACTGATCGCAGCACACAGCGCCGCGTTGCCGCCGCCGATCACCAGCACATCGTATTTGCTGCTCATGCCGTCTGCCCGATGCGACGAAGTTGGAGACATTCTGCCCGCCGGCGGCCCCCGGTCAATCCGTTTGGCCGTTGCGCACCTTTGTATACAAAGATATACAGTGATCCGGCAAGCACCGTCCCTGCATGGGCAGGATGCGAGTGGCGAGCCCACGAGGATGCATGGCAAGACGCCCGGCAAAGGCAGGCGGATCGATCGCGCGCGGCAGCGGTGTCGCGCTGGGCGAAGCCGTGTTCCGCTCGCTCTGCGAAGCTCTCCAGGCCGGCAGCTACCGCGCCGGCGACCGCCTGCGCGAGGAAGAGGTCGCCCAGCGGCTGAAGGTCAGCCGCACGCCGGTGCGGGAAGCTCTCGGCCGGCTCGCGGCACGCGGCTTCGTCGAACCTGCCGGCGGCCGCGGCCTGATCGTACGCAACCTTGACATCTCCGAGGTGCTCGAACTCTACGCGATGCGCGAGATCATGGAAGGCGCCGCCGCGCGTCTGGCCGCCGAACACGCCTCAGCGACCGAGGTCGATGCACTCAGGGATATCGAACAGGCTTTTGTTGAGGCCTCCGCGACCGACGCGGCGGAGATGGCGAGACTGAACCGCGCGTTCCACCAAGCGATCTGCCGCGCCGCGCGCAACCGCTATCTCGACAACGCGTCAGGCGAATTGCAGGACTGGATCGCCCTGCTCGGTCCAACCACGTTCACCGTATCGGGTCGCCCCTCGACCAGCCATGGCGAGCACCAGGCCATCATCGACGCCATCGCGGCTCGCGACGGCGACAAAGCGGAGCAGCTCGCGCGCGCGCACATTCGCGAAGCGCTGCGCTGTCGGCTGAAGCTGTTGCAAAGGCAGTAGCAGCGAGACGCTCAAGCTACCAGTTCTGCGGCAATCGCCTTCAACACGTCCCGCACATCGCCTGGACTGAGCCGCACCTGCAGTCCGCGCTGACCGCCATTGACGTACACATAGTCATGTACGAGCGCGCTCTGCTCGATCACGGTGCGCACGACCTTCCTCTGCCCGAACGGGCTGATGCCGCCCACCTTGTATCCGGTGACACGTTCCGCCTCAGGCGGCTTCATCATCTGCGCCGACTTGCCGTTGGCGACCGCGGCGAGCTTCTTCATCGAGACCTCCTGATCGGACGGGACGATCACGCAGACCGGCTTGCCGTCGACCAGCGCCATCAGCGTCTTCAGCACCCGCGCCGGGTCTTCGCCGAGCGCGGACGCGGCCTGAAGGCCGATGCTTTCGGCGTCGGGATCATATTCGTAGGCGTGAACGGTGAAGGCAACACCGGCGGCCGCAAGCACGCGCGTGGCTGGGGTGACTTTGGACATGCCTGATGTCTAAAGCGCGATGAGATGAGGATGAATCATTATCGCGCTTTAGGTTGTTGTTTGAGCATGATCTTTTCGGAAAACCGCTTCGCACTTTTCCGGATCATGCTTTAGCACCGTCGCCGTGGGGAGCGAAGCGACGAGACAATGATGCTCTGGATCTCGCGGCGCGATCTTTTCCCAACGTCGTCCTGGCGAAAGCCAGGACCCATTACCCCAGGGTGAGGTTTGGCGAAAACTCTCGGTCCGGTACCGCGACAATCCGCAATCGACGGATCACGCGGTATGGATCCTGGCTTTCGCCAGGACGACACCGGTGTACTGGGCCGGTATCGGAGCGGCCCAGTACCTACTCCGCCGCGTCCCGCATTTCCGCGCGCTCGGCCCGGGCCGCGCAGAACTTGAACTCTGGAATCTTGCCGAACGGATCGAGCGCCGGGTTGGTCAACAAATTCGCCGCCGCTTCCGCGTAGCAGAACGGCATGAACACCATGTTCTCCGGCACGTCGCGGTCCGAACGCACCTTGACCTCGACCGCGCCGCGGCGGGTCTCGAGCCGGATGAAATCGCCGGGCGCAAGCTTCTTCCTGTGCATGTCCTTCGGCGACATGAAGGCGACCGCCTCCGGCTCGATCTGGTCGAGCACCTGGGCGCGGCGCGTCATCGAGCCGGTGTGCCAGTGTTCGAGCACGCGGCCGGTCGAGAGCACCATCGGATATTCGGCGTCGGGTATCTCGTCCGGCGGGATGACGTGGGCCGGCACGATCTTGCCGCGGCCGCTCGCGGTCGGGAATCCCGTGGTGAAGATGATCTCGTTGCCGGGTTTGTCAGGACCGTCCACCGGATAGGTCACCGCGCCTTCGCGCACCAGCCGTTCCCAGCTGATGTTCTTCAACGACGGCATCAGCTCTGCCATCTCGGTGAAGACCTCGCCGGGACCAGCATAATTCCAGGGCAGGCCCATTCGCTTGGCGATCTCCTGGATGATCCAGAGATCCTGCCGCGCCTCGCCCGGCGGCTTGATCACCTGGCGCGCGAGCTGCACGCGGCGATCGGTGTTGGTGAAGGAGCCGTCCTTTTCAGCAAACGCCGAGGCCGGCAGGATGACGTCGGCGTGGAAAGCAGTCTCCGTGACGAAGAGATCCTGCACCACGAGATGATCGAGCATGGCGAGCGCCTGGCGCGCATGCTGGAGATCGGGGTCGGACATCGCGGGGTTCTCGCCCTCGATATACATGCCCTTGATCTCGCCGGCGTGGACCGCGTTCATGATCTCGACCACGGTCAGGCCGCGCACGGGATCGAGGTCCTGGCCCCACAGCTTCTCGAAGGCACCGCGCATGTCGTCGCGGCCGACCGGCTGATAGTCCGGCAGGAACATCGGGATCAGGCCGGCATCGGAAGCGCCCTGCACGTTGTTCTGGCCGCGCAGCGGATGCAGGCCGGTGCCGGGACGACCGACCTGGCCGGTGATCAGCGCCAGCGCAATCAGGCAGCGCGCATTGTCGGTGCCGTGGACATGCTGGCTGATGCCCATGCCCCAGAAGATGATCGACGATTTCGCCCGCGCATAGGTTCGCGCGACCTCACGCAGGGTCTGCGCCGGGATGCCGCAAATCGCCTCCATCTTCTCTGGCGTGAACTCCTTGATCTTCTCCTTGAGGTCCTCAAAACCCTCGGTGTAGCCGGCGATGTACTGATCGTCGGTCAGCCCTTCGGTGATGATCGTGTGGATCATCGCGTTCAGCATGGCCACGTCGGAGCCCGGCTTGAACTGCAGATGCTTGGTCGCATGGCGCGACAGCGACTGCCGGCGCGGGTCCATAACGAAGAGCTTTGCGCCATTCTTGGCGGCGTTCTTGATATAGGTTGCCGCGACCGGGTGGTTCACGGTCGGATTGGCGCCGATCACCCATATCACCTCGGCGTCCATCGCGGCAGAGAACGGAGCCGACACCGCGCCCGAGCTCAGGCCCTCGAACAACGCAGCAACCGACGAGGCGTGGCACAGGCGGGTGCAGTGGTCGACATTGTTGGAGCCGAAGCCGGTGCGCACCAGCTTCTGGAACAGATAGGCCTCTTCGTTCGAGCCCTTGGCCGAGCCGAAGCCGGCCAGCGCTTTCACGCCATTGGTGTCACGGATCTTGACGAGGCCCTTGGCGGCGATGTCGAGCGCTTCCTCCCAGGTCGCTTCCCGGAAGTGGGTGAAAGGATTGGCCGGATCGACCTGGTCGTTGGAATCCTTCTTCGCATTCGGCAGACGCACCAGCGGCTTGGTCAGCCGATGCGGATGGTGGATGTAGTCGAAGCCGAAGCGGCCCTTGACGCAGAGACGGTTGTGGTTGGCGGGGCCATCGCGGCCCTCCGCATAGATCACCTTCTCGTCCTTGACCTCATAGGTCACCTGGCAGCCGACGCCGCAGAACGGGCAGAGCGAATCCACCTTCTTATCGGCATAGACGACACGGGTCTGCGCCTCGTCCAGCATCACGGCCGGCATCAGGGCCCCGGTCGGACAGGCCTGCACGCATTCGCCGCAGGCAACGCAGGTGGATTCACCCATGGGATCGTCGAAGTCGAACACGATCTTCGAACCGTGGTTACGGTAGGCCATGCCGATGACGTCGTTGACCTGGACCTCGCGGCAGGCGCGCACGCACAGGCCGCACTGGATGCAGGCATCGAGATTGACGCGCATCGCCGGATGGCTGGCGTCGGTCGCCCAACGCTCGGCGGCGGGGAAGCGGCTCTCGGTGACGCCAGTGGTTTCGGCCCAGTGCCAGAATTTGGATTCCGGATCGTGCGAGGTCTCGCGCGCGGGCTGATCGGCGACCAGCAGCTCCATGACCATTTTTTGCGCGGAAACGGCGCGCGCGCTCTCGGTCTTCACCTTCATGCCGACCGATGGCGTCCGCTTGCAGGACGCCGCGAGCACGCGCTCGCCCTCGATCTCGACCATGCAGGCGCGGCAATTGCCGTCGGGGCGATAGTCCGGCGCCGGCGAATAGCACAGATGCGGAATCTCGCGACCCTGGCGTTTTGCGACTTGCCAGATCGTCTCGCCGGCTTTGGCCTCGACCTGCTTGCCGTCGAGCTCAAACGTAATCTTCGTCATTCGGCCGCTTCCTTGAACTCGTCAGGGAAATATTTGATCACGGTGGAGAGCGGGTTAGATGCCGCCTGACCCAAACCGCAAATCGAGGCATCGCGCATCGCCTGGCTCAATTCTTCCAGCAAGGCTCGGTTCCAGACCGGCTTCTGCATCAGCAGCGCGGCCTTCTGGGTTCCGACGCGGCACGGCGTGCACTGGCCGCAGCTCTCGTCTTCGAAGAACTTCATCAGGTTCAGCGCCGCCGCGCGCACGCTATCCTTTTGCGACAGGATCACGATCGCGGCCGAACCGATGAAGCAGCCATATTTCTCCAGCGTGCCGAAATCGAGCGGGATGTCGTCCATCGACGCCGGCAGGATGCCGCCGGACGCACCGCCCGGCAAATACGCGTAGAACTGATGGCCGTCGGCCATGCCTCCGCAATATTCGTCGATCAGCTCGCGCACGGTGATCCCTGACGGCGCGAGCTTCATGCCGGGAGTCTTCACGCGGCCCGAGACCGAGAAGCTGCGCAGGCCATGACGCTCGTGGCGCCCATGGCCCTTCCACCAGTCGGCGCCCTTCTCGACGATGTCGCGCACCCACCACAGCGTCTCGATATTGTTGATCAGCGTCGGCAGGCCGAACAGGCCGACCTGGAACGGATAAGGCGGCTTGTGCCGGGGCAGGCCGCGCTTGCCTTCGATGCTTTCGAGCAGCGAGGATTCCTCACCGCAGATATAGGCGCCGGCGCCGCGGCGCATGTGCAGCGTCGGGCCGCCCGCCGGAAGCATTGCGATCTCGCGCTCGAGGATCTCGCGCGATGCCGGATATTCGTCGCGCAGGTAGATGTAGATATCCGAGGCCTGCACCACATGCGCGCCGATCAGCATGCCCTCGAGGAAGCGATGCGGATCGCTTTCGAGATAGACGCGATCTTTGAACGTGCCGGGCTCGCCCTCGTCGCCGTTGATCGCCATCAGCCGCGGGCCGGGTTCACCAAGCACCGCGCGCCATTTGCGTCCCGTCGGGAAGCCGGCGCCGCCGAGACCGCGCAGCGAGGCGTCGTCGAGCGCCTTTAGCAGATCATCCGTCGGTAGCTCACCCGAGCGAAGGCGATTGAGCAGCTTGTAGCCGCCGCCGGCGACATAGGTGTCATAGCCGATATATGTCGGCAGGTGCGCGTGAGTGTCGCCGGCCTTCGCGGCCGCCACGACATTGGCCACCGTGGCGTGGTCAACAAAGTTGTGTCCGACTTCCGCGGCAGGCGCCGTATCGCAGCGGCCGACGCAGGGCGCGCGCACGACGCGAATGCCGGGACCCGACGCGTTCTGCAAATCGGCGAGCAGCTTCTCGCCGCCAAGCATCGCGCAGGTCAGCGAATCGCAGACGCGGATCGTCAGCGGCGCGATATCAGGCTGGCCTTCCTTCACCACGTCGAAATGCGCATAGAAGGTTGCGGTCTCGAACACCTCGGCGAAGGCAAGCTTCATCTCGTCGGCGAGCGCAGCGAGATGTGCCGCCGAGATCTGGCGGTACTTGTCCTGGATCAGATGCAGATATTCGATCAACAGGTCGCGCCGCCGCGGGCGATCGCCGAGCAATTGCTCGATCTCATGCGCGGCGGTGGGGTCGACCTGCCGCCCCTTGGGCGTGGACTTGGCACGCCGGCGCCCCTCGCCCGGATGCTCGAATTCCCTGACCTTGTGAACGTCGTCGTTGCTGCTCATGGAAACGCCGCGTTCTCCTCAAATGCGCGATGAATTTAGGCCGGGTCGCTATCGCGAATAGCCTGCATGTCCAGCCCTGATCGTTGGGAACAGCGTCGCGCGCGTCCCACGGATTCAAGCCTCGCTCCAACCAACTCTAGCCTCTGGTATGCCAGATGCAAGGAAAATTAGAACGCCTTTATAGTGATTTAGGAGCCATGCAGCCGCCCCGCCATGCCCCTTACGCAAACGCGACCTGAAACCTTATCTCAGCTCTTGCTCATGCACTCTTCGATGTAGAACCAGCGGTCGTCGCCGGCGAGGCCCTTGGCTTTCACGTCGGCACGGCAGGCCTTGAGCTTCGGCTTGTTGGCGGACCACTTCGCCTTCATATCCTTCAGCTTCTGCATGGTGAGCTTGATCTTGCCCGGCTTGGCTTCGCTCGTTGCAACAGGCGCCGCCGGTGTCGTTGCCGTCTGCGCGGATGCGGTATGAAGACCAGCGACGAGCAACACGGCCGCAAGGCAAATTCGAAGGTAAATTCGGGTGCGAAGCATAAAAGTCCCCCTAAGTCACATTCTTGATCATCTGGTAAGTCACATTCTTGATCATCTGGAAAGGCGAGCGCCGCGAGGTACTGCGTTGGGCACCTCGCGGCAGCGTGGGTTTACGATCAGAGAATTCTGACTGCGCTTTCGAGCGTCTTGTATACGCCCCAAGCCAATGGAATGGCGACAAACGCCCAGAATAGCGCGGCCTTGCCATCCAAGCCGCCCGTGCCGATCCCGAATGACCCGGTCTGACCGCCACTGGCGCCACCGATCGAGGCCTGGACCTTCGCCACCTCGGTTTCGCTCATGTACCACTTCGGATCGACCGGCTTGATCAGATAGTTGCAGATCAGGCCCGCGATCAGCATCGCACAGAGGATGTACATGGTGGTGTTGTAAAGCTGGTCGCGCGGCACGCCGGCCGCGAGCTGGAACTCGCGGATGTAGTTGACCACGACGGGTCCGATGATGCCCGCGAAGGACCACGCCGTCAGCAGCCGGCCATGGATGGCGCCGACAAACTGGGTTCCGAACATATCGGCAAGATAGGCCGGCACGGTGGCGAAGCCGCCGCCATACATCGAGAGGATGATGCCGAAGCCGAGCACGAACAGAAGCTTCGAGCCCATCGCCGCAAATGTCGGCGCCAGCGCGTAGAGCACGATGCCGAGAATGAAGAACGTATAGTAGGTGTTCTTGCGGCCGATATAGTCCGACAGCGACGCCCAGAAGAAACGGCCGCCGATGTTGAACAGCGACAGCAGTCCGGCAAAGCCAGCCGCAATTCCGGCGATCTGCGCCTTTTGCGCCACGCTCAATGCGTTGAAGCCGACATCAGGAAGGCCGATCAGCTTACCTGCGAAAACTTCCTGGAGTATCGGCGAGGCCATTCCCAGCACGCCAATCCCGGCCGACACGTTCAGGCATAGCACACCCCAGATCAGCCAGAACTGTGGCGTCTTATGCGCGTTGTTAAGATGGACGTGATGCTCGGAGATCATCGTCTTCTTTTCGCTCGGCGGCGTCCAGCCATCTGGCTTCCAGCCGGCCGGCGGCAGGCGATAACGAAAGGCGCCGATCATCATGAAGACGAAATACCCCGCGCCCAAGATTAGAAAGGTCTGCCAGGCCCCGACATCCACAGAGCTCTTCAAGCCAGAAAAGGTGAAATCGCGTACGTAGTCGACGCCGATATAGGTGAGATTGATTTTCAGGAGGCTGCCGCCGTCCATTAATACGCTGGCAAGTGGCGATCCTATCATGGCGCCGCCGCCGAAGCCCATGATGGCCATGCCGGTGGCCATGCCCCGCCGGTCCGGGAACCATTTCACCAAGGTCGACACCGGCGAGATATAGCCGAGGCCGAGGCCGATGCCGCCGATCACGCCGGAGCCGAGCCACATGATCCAGAGCTGATGGAGATAGATGCCGATGGCCCCGAGCAGGAGGCCGCCGCACCAGCACAGCGCGGCGACAAAGCCGGCCTTGCGCGGCCCGACGCGCTCGAGCCAGCCGCCCCACATTGCGGCAGAGAGACCGAGCACCACGAAGAACAGCGTGTACATCCATCCCATGCTGGCGACCTTCCAGTCGCAGCTGGTCGTGAACAGCTCTTGAAACAGCGACATGTCTGCGCACGCCTTCGGCGCAGTCAAGCCGATCGCGCGCGACAGCGGCAGCCAGAACACCGAGAAGCCATAGGCCATACCGATGCAGAGATGGATGCACAGCGCGGCCGGCGGCACCAGCCAGCGGTTGAACCCGGCGGTCGCGATGGTCCGCTCGCGATCCAGAAAACCTGCGCCGGCACCTGAAATCCTTGCAGCGCTTTCGATTGTAGTCATGCATTCCTCCCCTGCAGCCGCCCTTCTGAGCAGCCTGCCGCTAGCATCCTGTCCTCAGCCCATTGCGGTGCAGCTGTTGCCCCTGCTGCTCCGCACAATCACCCGACACGCGCCAGGATCGTTACGCGCGTCTGAAAAGTTAACCCCTCACGAGGGGCTCTATGCCCGATACGACGTGCAGGCTTCGTGGGTGGCCCGTTGATCCGCGCACTGCAGACAAGACTCAACCTCCGCGCCTGCGCGGACAGAGTTAATTTGGGCAGAAGCCATGATCGATGTCGATAGACAAAAGGTCGGTATCAGCGCGGTAACGCGCCTAAGAACGCAGCACAGCATTGGCGCTGCCTATCGACCCATTCGCTTTTTCTATCAAGAACACGATGCGCGCGTCGTTGCGCTCGGTGATCTCCACCGTGTCGCCGGTCTCGCGGATCAGGTTCGGGATGTCAATCACCGACATGGGATCGGTGCAGTACACCTCGAGCTGATCGCCCGGCTGCAACGGCTTCAGCGCTTTGCGCGTCTTCAGGGCGGGCAACGGGCATTTCAATCCAGTGAGATCGAGCGTCGTTCTGGTCATGGGCGCAACATGGCGGGAGGGGTCGATGGCGTCAACGCCAAGACAACGCCAAGACAACGCCACGACTCAGAGCAGATCGGCATAGGACAAGAAACCTACACCCTGCCCCGGCTCGACCTGCGTGATGTCTTCGCCGAGTTCAATGAGGCCGTCGGTCTCGACCAGGGACGACAACAGCCCAGCCCCCTCGCGCGGAAACTTGACCGCCTCCAACGCGCCATCCTCTCCGCGCCGCAACGAGGCGCGAACAAATTCGCGTCGGCCGATCTTCTTCTTGTAGGCGAATGCCGCGCGCACCGGGATTGGCAACAGCGGCTCCGGCAGGCTGCCCGCAAGCGCCAGCACCGTCGGCCGTACCACATGCACGAAGGTGACAAAGCTGGCGACGGGATTGCCGGGCAGTCCGATCAGCGGCGTACCGTCGATGATGCCCATCGCCACCGGCCGTCCCGGCTTGATCGCCATCCGCCACAACACCAGCGAGCCGATGCTTTCGACCGCTGCCTTGACATGATCCTCCTCCCCGGTCGAGACGCCGCCGGTGGTAAGGATCAGGTCATGGCTGCCTGCCACCTGCTTCAAGCCATTGGCGAGCGCGTTGCGCTCATCGCGCAAGATCCCGAGGTCGCTGACCTCGCAGCCGAGCCGGCGCAGCATCGCCATCAGCATGAAGCGGTTGGAGTCGAAGAGCTGCGAGGCCGCGCGCGGCTCGCCGGGCGAAGCCAGCTCGTCCCCGGTCGAGAACACCGCGACACGGACGCGCCTGACGACGTCGAGCCTGACAAGGCCGAACGCCGCGGCGAGCGCGACATGCTGCGGCCGCAGGCGCTGGCCTGCGCGCAGCGCGATGTGCCCTTCGGGAATGTCCTCGCCTGCGGGCCGGACATTCGCGCCCGGCTTCAGCCCCGGCGGCAGCACGATTCGGCCGGCGTCATCGATGCGGACATCTTCCTGCATGAAGACGGTTTCGGCATCCGGCGGCATCGGCGCGCCCGTAAAGATGCGCGCGGTGTGGCCGGCCTTGATCGGTCCATGCGCAAGGCCGCCGGCCTGGATGCGGCCGTCGAGCGGGAGTGCCCGTTCCGCGCTGTCCGGAAGATCTGCGTTGCGCACGGCGTAGCCATCAACGGCGGAGTTGGTGAACGGCGGCAGCGGCAGGGGCGCTGCGACATCGCGCGCGAGCACGCGCCCGTCGGCATCGATGAGTGCCACGGTTTCGAGATCGGCAATGGCGTTGACGCGCGTCGTGATCAGGCCAACGGCCTCGCCGACCGACATCATCGGCCCACCGAAGGCAAAACAATCGTCCGACAATTGCGCCATGGTGCCTCGTCAGCGCATCGCGGCGCTTTTCGCGACCACATCTTCGACCGGCATCGCCGCTCGCAGCAGCAATTCCGCCGCGGCGGCGATATCGTCGAGATGGACGGTCGGCAGTCGTGTTTCAATGGCGACGTCGGCCACGATCCCGAAAATTCCGGGATCATCGGGAAACAACAACGGCTTGTCGTTGACGGCGCGATGCACCTCGATCTTGCGATGCGGCTCGCGCTTGAACCCTTCGACCACGACGAGATCGACAGCGGACAGCTTGCTCAACAGTTCCGGCAGCCGCGGCTCGGCCGCCCCGCGCAATTCGTGCATCAAGGCCCAGCGGTTGGACGACGCAACCAACACCTCGGCCGCGCCGGCCTCGCGATGGCGCCAGGAATCCTTGCCGGGCACGTCGACGTCGAACTGGTGATGCGCATGCTTGATGACCGAGACGCGCAAGCCCAGCGCGTTGAAATGCGGGATCAGCCGCGTCAACAGCGTGGTCTTGCCTGCACCGCTCCAGCCTGCAAGGCCGATGACTTTCATCGTAACTCGATCTCCGCCAATGGCTCGCCAGCCGATGGAACCTCCGGCCTCTCCCCGTCATTGCGTTTCACCGCCATGCTTATCTCGGCTTGACCCGAATGTCATGCTAACGTCGTAGCCATGATGAAGATCGACAAAGCCCCCGTGCCCCTGATCGTCCCGAACCCCGGCGACCCGCGCCTGACCCAGAGCGTGACCGGGACCGACCAGGCCGGCGCCAAGGTCGAGATCAAGGTGCCGATGGAACGACCGCTGACGCTCTACCTGAATGCCCAGGAGATCGTCACCATGATGACGATCGGGGACTATCCGGAATATCTGGCGCTGGGCTATTTGCTCAACCAGAACATGCTGAAATATAATGACGCGGTCACCGAGGTCGAATACGACGACGACCTCCAGATGGTGGTAGTGCGCACCGAACACCACACCAATTTCGAAGCCAAGCTGAAGAAGCGCACGCAGACCTCGGGCTGCGCGCAAGGCACCGCCTTCGGCGATCTGTTAGAGGCGGTCGAGAGCGTCGCTTTGCCGAAGGCGGAGCTGCGCACCTCCTGGCTCTACCAGATGACGCAGACCATCAACACCATGCCCTCACTCTATCTGGAGGCCGGTGCGATCCACGGCTGCGTGCTGTGCAGGGAGGGCGAGCCGCTCTGCTACACCGAGGATGTCGGCCGTCACAACGCCGTCGACAAGATCGCGGGCTGGATGTACCGCCACGGCGTCGATGCATCCGACAAGATCCTCTACACCACGGGGCGGCTCACCTCGGAGATGGTGATCAAGACGGTCCGCATGGGAATTCCGATTTTGGTGTCGCGCTCGGGCTTCACCGCCTGGGGCGTCGATCTCGCCCGGCAGGTGGGCTTGACGCTGGTCGGGCGCGCACGCGGAAAGCGGTTCATCGCGCTGTCGGGGGAAGAGCGCATCGTCTACGACCAGAACCTCGCTTATGTCGAGGAGGAATCGGCGAAGCACAAGCGCAAGGGTGAAGGTGGTGACGACTAGCTTTCCGACCACGCAAGGCGTGCTGCTCGCCGGCGGCCTCGCGCGGCGCATGGGTGGCGGCGACAAGCCGATGCGTATCATTGGCGGCCGCACCATCCTGGAACGCGTGATCGCGCGCTTATCGCCCCAATGTACCGGGCTGATCCTCAATGCCAACGGCGATCCCGCCCGCTTCGCCGCGTTCGGTTTGCAGGTCGTTGCAGACGACGTGCCCGGCTTTCCCGGCCCGCTCGCCGGCATCCTTGCCGCGCTCGACTGGACCGCAGCGAACCGACCTGAGGTGGAGTGGGTGCTCAGCGCCGCCGGCGACTGCCCGTTCCTGCCGCGCAATCTGGTCGCACGCTTGCAAGAAGAACGCATCGCGGCGAATGCCGAGCTCGCCGTTGCGGCATCAGGCAGCCAATCGCATCCAGTGATCGGCTTGTGGCGCGTAAGCCTGCGCGATGAACTCCGCCACGCGCTCGTGGTCGAAGACCTCCGCAAGATCGACCGCTGGACCACGCGCTACCCTCTCGCGACGGTGACGTGGCCGACCGAGCCGCTTGACCCGTTCTTCAATGCCAACACGGCCGAGGATATCGCGGAAGCTGAGCGGCTGGCCGCACTGGATGCGGCGTCTTAATCAAGCTTTACGCGCGCCGGAATCCCGCCCGCTCCAGCGCCGCCCGCGCCTCGTCCGAGCCGAGCGCATCGAGAAAGGCCTGCACTGCCGGCCGCTGCTTGCGCGCTGTGACCAGCGCGAAGTCATAATGCTCTTCTGCGAGCGGAATGAAACCGAGGCCGACCGCATGGGCGACCGGCGCAATGGTCATGCCCCAGTCGGCGCGGTGCTGTGCGACGGCCGCGGCCACCGCGTTATGCGAGCGTGGCTGGTTCCAATAGCCTTCCGGGCGCGCACCACCGAGCAACCGGTCGATCAGAATGCGCGTGCCGGCGCCCTGGTTGCGGTTGACCATGATGCAGGAGGGATCCGCGAGCGCCACGGCGACGGCGTCCTTCGCGCCATGGCCTTCGAAGCGTTTGTCGCCCTTGCGGAACACGATGCCCTGCATCCGCCGCCAGCCCGGCACGAGCTCAAGTCCTTCGACGAGGTAAGGCGTATTGTAGGTCTCGCTCTTGTCGTCGAACAGATGGATCGGCGCCAGATCGCATTCACCGCGCCGCGCCGCCGCGAGTCCGCCGAGACTGCCGACGGCGATCGAGCGCACGGTCAGGCCGGCATGCGCGAGTTGCGTCGTGACAAGATCGAGGCCGGTGCAATGGCTGCCGACGATGACAAGATCGGGCACCCGCGCATGCGGCGTGAACAGTGTCACCTCGGCTTCGGTCCCGGCCAGCATCTGGTCGGCGAGCGCGTCGATGCGCAGAAAACCGTCGGCCTGTGCGAACGACGTGATCGCACCGGAACCCTTGCCGGAGGGATAGGCGATCAAGCCGTCCTTGCCTTCGACCAGCGAGACCATGACGAATTCGGTGCGGCCAAGCTCGGAAGGAATGCGCACCGGCACGGTCGCGCTCACCTTGGCATCGGAGCGGGGCGGCAGTCCTGCCATCTTGCGCAGCACCGGCACGATCATGTCGTGGAAGGTGAACATCGCCGAGGTCGGAAAACCCGGCAGGATCACCACCGGCTTGCCGTCGCATACCGCAAGACACAGCGGCTTGCCGGGCTTGAGCGCAACGCCATGCGCGATGATGCCGGGTTGGCCGAGCCGGCCGATGATGCGATGAGACAGGTCGCCCGCGCCCTTCGACGTGCCGCCGGAGAGCACCAGCATGTCGGCATCCGCCAGCGCACGGCGCATCGCGGCTTCGAGCTGAGCTTCGTCGTCGGGAATGGCGCCGAGGAAAACCGCCTCACCGCCGTTCTCGTCGATCGCAGCAGTGACGATCGCGCCGTTGGTGTCGTAGATCGCGGCGGGCGCGAGCACCTCGCCGGGCTGAACCAATTCGTCGCCGGTGGAGATCACGGTAACCCGCGGTTTTCGCGCGACATTCACGTCCGCAATGCCGCAGGCCGCCAGCATGCCGATCTCGCGCGAGCCGATCATCGTGCCGGCGCGCAGCAGCGCCTCGCCGCGCGCGATGTCGGAGCCTGCATAGGAAACGAATTGCCCGGGGGACGCAGCGCGACGGACGTCGATCGCATCAGAGCCGGCCGGTTGGGTGTGCTCGACCATGACCACGGCATCGGCACCGCGCGGCAGCGGACCACCGGTGGCAATCGGCGTTGCGGTTCCCGCCGCCACCTGCAGCGCCGGTACGGTGCCGCAGTGAATGGTCTCGCCGTTCAACCCGAGGCGAACCGGCGCGCCTTCACCGGCCGCGGCAAGGTCCGCCGAGCGCACCGCAAAGCCGTCGACATTGGAACGGTCGAACGGCGGCACGTCGATCGGCGCGGTGATGTCTTCAGCGAGCGCCGTACCGAGTGCATCGGCGAGCTTGCGGGCCTCGCTTGGGATCGCGCGCGGGAACAGCGCGGTCTCGAAGCGTGCCAGCGCCTCCTCGCGGGAAAGGATCTTGAGGAACTGCTCCTGTTCGAGCGCGCTGCGGACTTGCGATTGCGGGATCATCGTCATGCCAAAACCCATATCATTCCCGCATCAGATAGGCATCGACCGGCGCGCCTGCTGCAAATCCCTCGTCGCTGGCGGGAACAAGCAGCCATGCATCCGCACGGGCAATCGCCTGGAGCGGCCATTCGCCTACCGCAAGCGGCACCCACGCATGATGTTCCTCGGCCAGCAGGGCCATTTCGGCGATGCCGACGCTGGATGCGATCTTTCGCGCGAGCGGCAAGGTCATCTGTCGGCGCGGCAGCCGCGCCGACAGCCGGTCGACGAGCGGCAGCGCGAGCGCGAGCCAGGCCGCAAGCGCATGATCCGGCGATCCGGGCAAGGCGACGACAGGAACCGTTCGGAGCCGCCCGATCGCGGCGGTGCGTCCAGGCTGGAGCGCAAGACCATGGGCGATCACATTACCACGCTGGGCCAGCGCCGTGACGGCGGCATCCTTGCGACCGACGCCGCTGCCGCCGATCGTGAGCAGGAGATCGCAGCTGGGCGCGCCGAACGCCTCCGCGATCGATTCCGCGTCTCGCGCGCCGGCCTGGTGCGTTTGCACATCCAGCCCTGCGGCGCGTGCGATGTCCGCAATCAGATGCATGGTCACAATTGCGCCCGATACATTGACAATGCGCAGCCGCGGACGACGCACGCTCAGCCGGTCCAGTCCGGCCGCGCGCGCGAGCAACAGAGCGGCAGGACCGACCGGACACCCCTCTGCCGCGGCAGGCGTGCGTCCGTCGATGTCGCTTCCGGCGCGCCTGATGCCCTGCCCCGGTACGCCCTCCGCCAGCACCTGCGCGAGTGGGCCCGACATGTCGACTGCGTCGGCATCGAGCACACAGTCGCATCCCGCCGGCATCGCGTCGCCGTCATCGACCCAAACAGGCGCCATTGTCAGAAGCAGCGGTGAATAGGACGACGCGCCGACCAGATCATTGGCGCATAACGCCCAGCCGTCCGCGGCAGCGACGTCGCGCGGCGGTTGGGCCGCAAGGAGCGGATTGCCCGCCGCGATGCAGCCGGCCGCTTCAGCCAGCGGCAACTGCACCGGCGCGAGCGGATCAAGCCCCTTCAGCAACGCGGCGAGCGCGGTGTCGAGCGGCGTCAGCGATGACGGCAGGCGCTGGGTCATGCGCCATGATGGACCATGCATCGCCCGGTTTGGCAACCGCCGGCGCTGTCAAGATCAGCCGCCCGACTTGTCCGCATTGGGGAAGAACAGCTGTTGTCCGTCGACCTTGTATCCGGCGATCGCCGCCTGCCCCTCCGGCGAGATCAGCCAGTCGATGAAGTCTTGCCCCAGCTCCTTCTTCACGTTCGGAAACTTCGCGGGGTTCACCAGCATCACGCCGTACTGATTGAGCAGCCGCTTGTCGCCTTCGACCACGATGTCGAGATCGCCGCGCTCGCTGAAGGCGATCCAGCTGCCGCGGTCGGACAGTACGTAGGCGTTCGCCGCGCGCGCTGCATCGAGGGCGGAGGCCATGCCCTGCTTGGCCTCGCGATACCAGCCGCCTTTGGTGCTCGCGATGTCGATGCCGGCGACGATCCAGAGCGCGAGCTCCGCGGCATGCGTGCCCGAGCGGTCGCCGCGCGTCACGAACGGCGCGCCCTTGGCCTCGATCGCCTTCAGCGCGGTCGCGATGTCCTTGCCCTTCACCCCGGCGGGATCGCTCTTCGGCCCGATCAGCACATAATCGTTGTACATCACGTCAAAGCGCTTCGCGGCAAAACCGTCGGCAACGAATTTCTCCTCCTGCGGCCGCGCATGCATCAGCACGACGTCGACTTCGCCCCTTCGCGCCCCGTCGAGCACCTCATCGGCGCGCCGCGCGATCACCGTGACGTCGATGCCGGTTTTGTCACGGAAGATCGGCAGCAGGTGGTCGAGCAGGCCGGACTCCTGCGTGGACGTGGTCGAGGCCAGGACGATCGCGCGGTCCTCCGCGGATGACGCCGTACCCCCCGCGGCAAGGCCGCAGAGCAGCGCGAATGCAACGGACAGGCGGCGGGCGGCCATGATCGGGTTCCTATTGGCTATGACGCGGCCATGATGATGATCGATTGCGCCGCACTCGTGACGCGTTTGCTCGTTCAGCTCCGGATGCGGACAACAACAGATAGAGCGCGGGTCGAGCCACTATCGGCGGCAGACTTCACCCCGCGCTGCGCGCCGACAACTCGGGAAATTTCGGCAACGCGCGGAGCGGGATGTCGACTGCTACTGCGGGCGCGACAGCCGCAAGGTCCTCACCACGCGGGCGATTCAGGATCGTTCACCAAAGCAGAGATCGCGCGTGAGGATATGTTGCAAAGCAACGAGATGATCGGGCATGGTCCTGGCGGACAGAACTTGAAATGCAGATTCCACCTGCGTCGAACGTCAAAAAGAAGCAAGAATTTGCATAGGAATGCAGGATGGAATTCCTGACGACCAGCGAAGCCGCCGACTATCTTCGGCTCGGCGAACGCAAGCTTTACGAACTCGTCACCACCGGCGCGATCCCCTGCACCAAGGTGACCGGGAAGTGGCTCTTCCCGCGGCACGAGCTCGACCTCTGGGTGCTGTCCGGACTGGCGCGTCCGGCCGGCATGCTGATCGCGGAGCCGCCGCCGGTCGTGGGCGGCAGCCAGGACGAGCTTTTGCACTGGAGTCTGCGCGAATCCGGCTCGGGCCTGGGATCGATGAGCGAGGGCAGCGCGCGCGGGCTCGAGCGCTTGCAGCGCGACGAGGTGATGGCAGTGGCAATGCACTTCCACAGCCTCGATGCGGATGGCAATCTTGCCGCCGACGCCAGTGCGACGGCGCTGCGTGACGCTCCGGACCTGCATGATGCATTGCTGGTCGCCTTCGTGCGCCGCGAGCAGGGTCTCGTGCTGCCGCAAGGCAATCCCAAGCGGCTGCGCGGCCTCTCCGACGTGCTCGCGCTCGGTGCCAGGATGGCGATGCGGCAACAGGGCACGGGCGCGCAGATGCTACTCGACGTGCTGCTGACGCGCGCCGGCGCCTCGACGCGCGATTTGCGACGGATCGAGACGCCGGCCCTGACCGGACCGGATCTCGCCGAAATCGTCCGCGCGGGACAAGCCGATTGCGGAATCGCGACACGTGCGGCAGCGCGCTCGGCCGGCCTCGATTTCGTGCCGCTGGTCTGGGAGAACTTCGACCTCGCGATGCGGCAGCGCAGCTATTTTCGCCCCGCCATGCAGGCCTTGATCCGGTTCCTCAGCGAAAACCGGTTGCGGCAGCGCGCGGAGGAGCTGACCGGCTACGATCCCTCGCCCGCCGGACAAATCCGCTTCGCGGCCTGAGGTTGACGCCCGCCCCGAAATAGTTGCAAAAGAAACTAATTCAGCCGGGCCATACCCGGCGAGCAACACCGGCCAACGCGCCGGATCAGGGGAGGACAAGCGTGAAGCCAACGAGATTTGGACTGCCGGTCGCTGCCGGCTTTGCAGCGACATTCTTGGCGGCAACGCTGCTGCCGGGTGCGGCATCGGCGCAGGTTTCCGACGACATCGTCAAGATCGGCGTGCTCACCGACATGAACGGCCCGGCCTCCGCGCCGACCGGCCAGGGTTCGGTGACGGCGGCGCAGATGGCGATCGACGATTTCGGCGGCACCGTGCTCGGCAAGCCGATCAGCATCGTCGTCGGCGACCACCAGCTCAAGGCCGACATCGGCGGCGGCATCGCGCGGCGCTGGTACGACGTCGACCAGGTCGATCTGATCGTCGACGTGCCGGTCTCTGCGGTCGGGCTCGCGGTGCAGAACATGGCCAACGAGAAGAAGCGGCTGTTCATCACCCACTCGACCGGCACCGCGGATTTCCACGGCAAATTCTGTTCGCCCTATGCGATCCAGTGGGTGTTCGACACCCGCGCGCTTGCGGTCGGCACCGCGGACGCCGTGGTCAAGCGCGGCGGCGACAGCTGGTTCTTCATCACCGACGACTACGCCTTCGGCCATTCGCTGGAGCGCGACGCCTCCAGCGTCATCACCGCCAATGGCGGCAAGGTGCTGGGCTCGGTGCGGCCGCCGCTGGCAACGCCCGACCTCTCCTCCTTCGTGCTGCAGGCGCAGGCCTCCAAGGCCAAGATCATCGGCATCGCGGCGGGTCCGCCCAACAACATGAACGAGATCAAGACCGGCTCCGAGTTCGGCGTGTTCAAGGGCGGCCAGCAGATGGCGGCGCTGCTGGCGCTGATCACCGACATCCATGGCCTGGGCTTGCAGGCTGCCCAAGGGCTGTTGCTGACGACGTCGTTCTATTGGGACATGGACGACAAGACGCGCGTATGGTCGAAGCGCTACTTCGCCAAGATGAACAAGATGCCGTCGATGTGGCAGGCCGGCGTCTATTCGAGCGTGACGCACTATCTCAACGCCATCAAGGACACCGGCACCGACGATCCGCTCAAAGTGGCGGCGAAGATGCGGGAAAAGCCGATCGAGGATTTCTTCGCCCGCAACGGCCGCTTACGCGATGACAATCTGATGGTGCACGACCTCTGGCTGGTGCAGGTGAAGACGCCGGAGGAGAGCAAATATCCGTGGGACTATTACAAGATCCTCACGACGATCTCGGGCGACAAGGCGTTTGGGCCGCCGGACCCGGCGTGTGCGATGGTGAAGAAGTGACGGTGTGGCGACGCGCGAGAGAAAAAGTCGCCATGGCTGGGGTCGTGCCCTACTTCATCACGCCGATCTCGCGAAAGTACTTCATCACGCCGGGATGGATCAGCTCCGGCTTCGGCGCGGCCGCGACCGTGTTCGCGGCCGTGGTCTCGCAGGCTTGCGCGAGCTGCTTGCAGAACGTCGCCTCGACACCGTGCAGCGTCTTGGCCAGCCGGTAGGCGACATCGTCAGGCAAATCCTCGCGCGTCAGCACAAAGCTCCAGGAGCCGAGCGAGGCGATCGGCTCGGACTGCTTCGGGTAGCTGCCGGCCGGCACGGTGAGCGGTTTCAGGAACGGATGTTTGGCGCGGATGCGCGCGATCTCCTCCGCGCTCGGCGCAATGAAGCGCGCGCCTGACGCGGTCGATGCCATCGCGGCAAAGCCGGGCCAGCCGATGCCGGCGCCCCAGAGCGCGGCGACGCGTCCGTCCTCGACCATCGCGGGGCCGTCGCCGGCGCGATCGAGATAGATCGCCTTGAAATCCTCGTCCTGCTTCAGGCCGAGCCCATCGAGCACGTAGCGCGCCAGGATCGGCAGGCCCGAGCCTTTTGCGCCGAATGCGACGGGCTGACCGACGAGATCGGGAATCGTCTTGTACGGACTGTCCGCGCGCACCACGAACATGCCGGGATTGGAATAGATCGCCGTGAGAATTTTCAGCCGCACCTTCGCGCGGCCGATGCCGGCAAAGGCTTCATAGGCCGGCTCGCCCGCGACCAAAGCGAGATCGAGCTCGCCTTTCTCCAGCAGCGGAATGTTCTCGTTGCTGCCCTTGGTGTTGCGCGGGACGATGGTGGCTTGCGGATCGGCCGCGTTCATCACTTGCGCAAAGGCGTTGCCGTAGAGCGGAAAGCCGCCGCCGGGCGTCGCGGTGCCCAGGCTGATCGTAAGGCTGAGTGTCGTGGTCGGAATGGCCTTGCCTCCGGTTTGAGCACCGGCGGGGCTCAACAGCAGCGCCACACCGAGAAGAATGGTGATTGCGAATCTCATGGTCGGTCCCGGCGGGGGCGCGTCAACATCGACTTGCGACGATGTAGGCAGCGCCCCGATTTTGTGAAAGCATGTCACCCAACGACAATAGAACAATGGGAGGCTTCATGTTGCGAATTTTGCGTAACGGTTTTTTCGGGCTGGTTTTCCTTTCAACGCTTTTCAGCGCCGCAGCTCCCGCCTCCGCCACCGGCTATCCCGACCGTCCCGTGCACTGGATCATCGGTTTCTCCGCCGGCGGCCCGGTCGACATCGTGGCGCGGATCATGGCGGCCTGGTTGTCGGACCGTCTCGGCCAGCAATTCATCGTCGAGAACCGCGCCGGCTCCGGCGGCAACATCGCGGCCGGCGCCGCGATCAACTCGCCGGCGGACGGCTACACGCTGCTGTTCGTCGCGCCCAACAACGCGATCTCGACCTCGCTGTACAAGAAGCTGCCGTTCGACTTCCTGCGCGACACCGTGCCGGTCGCCAGCATCATGCAGCTCACCAACATGCTGGTCGTCTCCAACGCGTTTCCCGCGAAGACGGTTCAGGAGTTCATCGACTACTGCAAAGCCAATCCCGGCAAGATTTCCTTTGCCTCGTCCGGCAACGGCACCTCGGTGCACATGTCGGCCGAGCTGTTCAAGGTGATGACCAAGTGCGACATGGTGCACGTGCCCTATCGCGGCTCCGCCATCGCCTTCCCCGACATCATCTCCAACAAGGTGCAGCTGATCTTCGACAATCTCCCCTCCGCAATGGAGCAGGCCAAGGGCGGCAATGTCCGCGCGCTCGGCGTGACCTCGCCGCAGCGCTGGCCGAGCGTGCCGGACGTGCCCGCGATCGCCGAGACCGTGCCGGGCTTCGAATCGGTCGGCTTCTACGGCATCTCCGCGCCGAAGGGCACGCCGAACGAGATCGTCGAGCTTCTCAACAAGGCCGTCAACGAGGCCCTGAACGACCCGAAGCTGGTGGCGCGCCTCGCCGAGACCGGCGGCATCCCCAAGCCGATGACGCCGGCCGAGTTCGGCAAGCTGGTCACCGACGAGACCGAGAAGTGGCGCAAGGTGGTGGAGTTCGCGGGGGTGTCAGTGGACTAGCGCCGGCGATCTGCCGCGAGCCTGCAAGGCATTGGAGGGGACCGGAAGCCCCCTCCCATCAAAAAGCGCGAAAACAACCCCATGCACAGTAGAAAGATCAAGCGATCACAAGGGGTTACAGAATCAAAAAAACGGGCCTCGGCGGGGGCGATTTGACCCGTCGGGCAAAACAGGACTATAAGGGGATCATCGCCGATTTCGGGTATTCGAAAATCTCAGGCCTTGCTGCGCCGGCGCTTCCATCCACTGGTGCCAGCATTGCACCCCCGCCTCCGTCCCTGTAAACGAACCGCGCACCGTTGCCGGCCGCGCCTCCCGCGGCCGTCTCGCGGCGGGGCCTGTAGCTCAATGGTTAGAGCCGGCCGCTCATAACGGTCTGGTTGCAGGTTCGAGTCCTGCCGGGCCCACCAGTAAAAATAGGCATTTGCGAAATCGCTGATTTCGTGGGGACCAGATTGGGGACCAGATTGGGGACCAGATTGGTTAGCCCATTGGTCTCCCTCTGTGCCTGTTCTGTCCACCATATCACGACCCCGAAAAAGAGAGAACATCATGACAACAACGCTCGTGCGTTGCGTGCTCGCGACGCTGCTCACTGCCCTCTTCATCGCCGCTCCGGCGCTCGCTGAGAGTCCGTACCCGACGCCGACTCGTGACGGGCGGGAGCGTATCCCGAGGACTGGTTCATGCCCGACTGGCTACGTCGGAAAGGGCGACAAGTGCGAGGCGCTCCACCGGGACACCCCGCGGGCCTACCCGGTGATCCCGGGCAAGCCGTGCCCGTCCGGGACGTTCCGGAGCGGCGACTATTGCAAGGCCTTCCGATGAAGAGCGATAACACAAGGTCGCAGACCCAGAGCTTTGGCTGCTGGCCGGGTTTACAGCGTGACCACGCCGAGCACGGCCGCCTGCGCATCCCGGTAGACTTCCTCGCCCGGCATGTAGCCTTGCGGCAACGGTTCCGGTGCCAGCACGAAGGCGCGCGGCCGCAGCACCGGGTCCTGTCCATTTCGATAGAGCTGATCAAGCGCATGCCACAGCGCATGCAGGAAGGCGCACATGGCTTTCATCTCTTCGATGTCGGTCTTGGCGAGGAGCGCGTTCACCTGCTCGATCGTCCCGAATTTCTTGTGCGCCAAGCTGTGCCGGATGCCTTTGTATCGGGTCGAATAGACGCCTTGCCAACGGTCGATCTCGGCCAGCATCGCCTGCGCCCGCAGCGGCTCTAGGGCGTGCTTCCCTTCGACGTATTCGTCAACGTCGAGGCCCGGCAACCGCCTCTTGCGTTGCTTCAGGCATTCGATCGAGAAGATCCCGGGCCTGCGATCGATGACCTTCCGGATCCGGCCGATATTGTGCTTGCTGCCGTCGTCGAAGATGCGACCCATCGCAATGAAGGTCGACACGATCGTCCCCTGATGGGCGACCCGCCAGAACAGGCTGCGGTTCATCATCTTCACGACGTCGGGACGGTCTATTGCAAGCCGGCGGACGCCTAGCGCGGTGAAGAAAAACTGCTGCAGGTTCGTCTGCTCACTATAGAAGACGTCCAGGCGCTTGCGGAATGCGTCGCTCATCGCCGATTACTTCATGCCCTGCAGGTCCTCGGGCGTCAGCAGCATGATCCGGAGGCGGCCGAGAACCCTGATCGTCGCATCCTCCACGTCGATATCCGGGTTCTCTTTGCAGACGTTCTGAAATAGGTTGATGATCGTCGAGATGTCGCGCCCCTCCAGGAAGTCCCGCTTCGACGTGCGGTTCGCGGCTGAAAGGAATCCGGCGACCCACATCAAGGTCAGGCCGGCGTCCCCCGGTCCGTTCGCGGTCACATCTTTGCAGAGATGCTTGTTTGGACCGATGAGCGTCGTGGCGGCTTCGGCCGGCCGGCCGGCAGCGATCGCCAGCAACAGTATGGCGGCGCAGACAGTGAAACGCATGAATCCCCTTGCAGCTTGCCGTGAAACCACGAATGAGTCAGGCTCCGTAGGCGCCAAGCTGCGCAGCCGGCAAGAGCCAACGTCCACGCAACAGTTAACGCTGTCCGCATGTGCTTTCCCCCAATTCATGATGCTATTCTAGTACAGGTCGTCGCTGCGAAGTTCATCTGGTTCTGCCCTGTCGGGGAAATGTAACCGATAGGCTTCTCGTCGATTTACGAACCTGCTGGCTGAGGTGACGAATCCCTGGTCTTCTCCATGTGGTCGTTCGCCCTCATACCCGTCAATCGCTTGAAGTGCGCGGATAGCATCATTGTGCCGGTGACCCCTAACGACCTTTCCATCAGAAGCACGAACTGCGGCGCAAATAACTATTTCAATCAGGGCAGCGTGTGAGTTCATGATATCCGTCCCGCGAATGCAACGAACAATTCGACACTTAGTGGGCAGGCAACCTTGGCCTCACAAAGGGTTCAGGCGCCCGCGCGGGCGGCTCTGGCCATAAATGCCGCGACGAGTGAGTGCTCCAATTCACAAACCATCCCGCCGAACCGTCCTTAAAATCCGCAGCGTTTAGCGTGGGTAGCTACACGTGTCTATTTGTCCACGTTGATTGCAAACGTTGACGTTGATTGTTGACGATGGTGGGTTTGTCGCCATTCGGAATGCACTCAATCCTTGTAGCATTGCAGCTTTGGACTGAGCGTCAGCAACCTGTACCTGCGCTTGCGCGATTTGCGTATTGGCAATGGCTAGATTGCGCCGTTGATCTTCGGCCGTGAGGCGGCTTTGAAGTTCTGCTAGTTGAAGTTTGTATTCTCCTTCTGAGAGTTTGCCAGCGTCCACTTTTTCAGCACCTACCAGTCGCGCGGCTTCGTAAACATGAATCAAATCCATGTAGGGATAGCGTCGCTCCCGCCATGCGGCAATTACTCTCGAGGTTGAGCATTCAACTGAGCCTTTGTATCCCTTCACCTCCTTTTTCAGACGCTTCTCGTTGCATTCGGCTAATACTGACTCGATTTTTGATGGATCAACGCAGGTGAATTGAACCTCAGCCCTTGGAAAATCGCCCGGACCAGATGTCGGTCTGGCATCTCTAATGTTAGTCAGTACGGCAGATTGTTTTTGAGCTGCGCAATACTGGTTTGCTTCATTTATCGCTTCAGGCTTCAGCTCCCCATAGTTGCTAAACCCGCTCGCTGCTTGGCGAGAAACCATGTAGGTATTCTGCCCGACCGGGACCACGCCTGAGTTGACGGCGCAGCCAACCAGGGCGAGCGATACCAGCGGGATCATAATCCTCATTAATATTTCCCCAAGATGAAGCTAAACGTCGGCTTGCTTCGGCCTTAACTGCAATTTTAGCCAAACGATACGGTCGCCCCTACTCGCTCCTAGGCTGTATCATCCCGTTCTATTCTTGTCGCCTCAGATGCCACTTATACGGATGACCAAGCTTGTCAAGCTACTAGACGCCAGCGCTCACGCCGCAAAAGGGCGTGCAGGGTTAGCATGGGTCTATCGCCAGCGATTGTTTCGCATTGGGGATTACGGTGACAGTGCACTCAATGATCCGGCGGCATTCATGGATTCGAAGGTTCATGAATTAGTGCACGGTCACCGTAACAATGGACCCACCGCGCGTATAGGACCATATTAGCCAGGCATCACTTTGTTCGACGAGCAAGGGAGCCACCGAATGTACGCCAACATTCTCTTGAGCACGGATGGATCGGACGTCGCGAGAAGAGGCGTTGAGCATGGCATTGCCTTGGCGAAGGCTTGAACGCCAGGCTGACGATCATCACCGTGACGGAAGCGCTGCCGGTTGACTATGGGAGCGGACACGCCTCGGGATGGATTCCGACGCAGGAGGAGGTTGACAGCTTTGACGCGGCCGGCAAGGCCTGTGCGGGCAAAGTGCTTGACGAAGCGCGCGCCATGTCGGAGCAGATCGGCACGCCCGCCGAACTCTTGCATGTTCCGAATGCGCACCCGGCAACTGCGATTATTGAAACCACAAAGTCCAGGGGCTGCGACCTGATCGTCATGGCCTCTCATGGGCGTCGCGGCCTTGCGTGCCGGTGCTGGTGGTGCCGAAGCCGGCATAAGTGTAAGGCTTACGCGGCATCGCTCGGCTGCCCCGCCGCGCTACCGCACAAGACCGCTCTCGCCGCAGGAGACCTCCATGGTCAGTGAAAAAGGCCCGAACATCAAGAAGAAGCAGAAATGCAAAAACTGCGAAGGCAAAGGGTTGCTCAAGAAGGGCGACAAGGTGGTGAAGTGCCAGCGCTGCAAAGGCACGGGGGTGCGGTGATGCTCTCGCAAAAGGTATGGACCTGCTCGTGCCACGCTCGGGGACGAACGCCCACAATGCAGAAATGAAATGACCGATGGCCCGCCGGACCATCGGTCATCGTAAAGAATCGGCTAGATCCAAACCGGTCGCGCCGTCGCCCCCGCGCAACGGCGAAGCCGTTGTCGCTGGAGATCAGATGGTCGGAGGGACGATACCGGTTTTGGTCGTGCCGCTCGGCCAGGCGCCGCCCGACACATCGTCGAGGGCGCTGTCACCGAGTCCATCCTTGTTGGACGTTGACGAGATCTCGGTCTCAGCGACGTCGTTCAGGTCGCGAGGTTCGGCTTCACCTTTGGAATTGGCGCCCTGCGTGTTGCTCATATTCAATCTCCACCTTCATCAATGCTGATCGGGTCAAGCCGGCGATGAAAACGGTACGCCGGCCTTATGTCGTGAGTATTTCAAGGGCTCGGGAAAACGGTTTCGGGGCTCGCCCTTTGTTTCTTCGCATCGGCCGAGGCTTTCTCCAGCTCTGATCAATGCCAAGCCCACTACCCTGACGTCAGAACCCGTGGGTCGGAGGCACGCGACCGCCGGACACATCGTTCAGTGAGCTGTCGCTGAGTGCATCCTTTTCCGACGTCGAGATCTGGGATGCCTTGTTCTGAGCGGCATCGTTGCGGCTATCGAGAGACTCGGCTGCCGGCTTCGAATTGGTGTCCTGCCTATTGGTCATGTTCAATCTCCACTTCAAATGATGATCTTCTAACCCTAAGCGCGACGCACCGATCGCGTCATTTCCTGAATATTCAAGGGCTTGGGAAACCGGTTTCCCGATCTTCGCCCTTTCGTTCATGCGCTTGAGGGTGGAAGGTAGCGCTGGATTGATTTGCGAGCGATACGGCATATGCCGTATTTCGTCGTCGGTCACGGGGACGTGTCGAAAGACCCCCTTCGAAAGACCTCCCCTTCGAAAGACCCTGCCTTCGAAAGGCCCTGCCTTCGATCTCAGGATCTGGCGCCCCTCATCGCGACCTCCTCCACAAGCTTGAGCAGGCGGTCAAATCGCTCGCCTGCGATCGACACCTGGTCGAGCACGGCAGGATCAAGCTCGTCCTTCAACCGCGTCGCTTCGTCCCCGAGGCCGCCTTCCTGCTCGCCGTAGGCCATCCTGCGCTCGGTGGCGCGCAGCCGGTCCGACAGCAGGATCGCGAGAGCGCGATAGAAGCGGCTGGCAAAGGCGTGGTCGCCCGCGAGCTTGCGCGAGAGGACCTGCTTGTCCAGGAACAGGGCAACCGAATCGGCCTTCGCGGCCACCGTGGCCGAGGGCGGCGCGGAATCGATCAGCGACATCTCACCGACGAAGTCGCCCGCCTCGAGCTGGGCGATCTCGCCGATGCCGGCCACGCTCACGCCCATTCGTCCCTGCAACAGCAGGACGATCGACGAGATCGGCACGCCTTCATCGATCAGGACGTCCTGCCGCCTGATGCCGCGGCGGGAGCCGGCGCGGGCCATCCAGTCGATGTCGGAGTCGTTCAGCACGCCGAATATGAAGAGGACCTTGCGCATATCGGTGACCCCTAAAGCGCCTCATCGCGCTTTAGCTCCTTGTTTGAGCATGATCTATTCGGAAAACCGCGGCGCACTTTTCCGGATCATGCTTCAGATCAGTTGACGTTCCGCGAAATCCGCAAACAAGCCCGGCTGCGCCATCAGCTCGGCGAAGCTGCCGGTCTGCACGATCTTGCCGCCGCCCAGCACGATAATCCGGTCCGCCGACCGAACGGTGCTGAGCCGGTGCGCGATGACGATACGTGTCAAATTGAGCCTCGATATTGAATCGCTGACGATGGCCTGGGACCGGTTGTCGAGCGCACTGGTGGCCTCGTCCATCAGCAGGAGCCGCGGCCGATGCGCCAGCGCCCGCGCGATCAGCAAGCGCTGGCGCTGGCCGCCCGACAGCGTGTTGACGCCCTCGGCAACGAGGGTCTGCATGCCCATGGGCATGGCCTCGAGGTCGCGGTCGAATCCCGCCAGCCGCGCGATCTCCCAGGCCTGGTCGATCGACAGACGGGCTGCGCCGCAGATGTTTTCATAGACGCTGCCGGAGGCGAGCCTGGAGTTCTGGAGCACGACACCGACGTCGCGGCGCAACAAGCCGATGTCGATCGTCTCGAGCGACTTGCCGTCGACGAAGATCACGCCGGATTCCGGCTTCTCGAAGCCGAGAAGCAATCGGAATAGCGTCGACTTGCCGCTTCCGGACGGGCCGACGATGGCGAGGTATTCTCCTGTCCCGACGCTGAGGCTGACATCGTCGAGGATCAGCGGGCCGTTGTCGCCATAGCGGAACGACACATTGGCAAACTCGATCGCGCCGCTGATCTCGCCAACCGACTTCCGCTCGTCGCTGATTTCGGTCGCCGTCGCGATGATCGGCTTGATCCGCTCGATCCTCGGGATTGCGACCAGCAGCTCTCCGATCGCCAGCGCCCACTCGCCGACCGCGGCGAGCGACAGCCCGAACGCCGCATAGAAGGCCAGGAACGTCCCAAGCTCGTGCACCGGCTTCGCGCCTGATGTCGTCTGGGCCAGGGCAAAGATGAGCAGCGTCGCCAACGCGGGAAACGCCGCATCGAGGCTCTTCTGGAGGTTTTGCGCTCGCTGCGACGCGATGAAATGGCGCTTCTGCTTCGAAAAGCGCTCGACCCAGATCGAGAGCGCCTGCATGGTCGCGTTCGCAATCCGCAGTTTTCCGACGCCGGTGAGGAGCTGTAGGACCAGCCCCTCCAGCCATCCCTGCAAATAAAGGCTCTCGCGCTCTTCCGACAGCCGGACCAGGCTGATCGCGACCACCATTGCGACGCGCAGCACGGCGAGCGCTGCGGCCAACAGGCCCAGCCTGATGTCGAGAGTGAGCATCACGGCAAAACTGAAAGCGCAGGACACCAGCGCCAGAAATCCGCGAATGGCGCGGCCGGTGACAATGGTGCGGACGGCTTCGACACCCAGCGTGCGGTCCGCGAGGTCGCCAACGGAGAAGTCGCGGAAAAACGCGGTCGGCATCCGCAGCAGGCGGTCGACAATGGCCGCCTGCAAGACAAAGTCCAGTCGGCTCTCGAGCCGGAGCATGGCGATGCCCTGCATCATCTGGAATCCGCCGGCCACCAGCGTCACGACAATGAGCGCGATGGCGCAGATCAGGAGCTGGTCGACTTCCGCGCGCGGCAGCACGGAATCGATCAGCAGCTTGGTCACGAGCGGCGTCGCCAGCGCGAGCAGGCCGAGGCACAGGGCCGCCAGCATGATCCGCAGGAAATCGCCCTGGACCGTCGCGGCGCCGAACTTCAGGAGATCGCGAACCGTCAGGGCCCGCGACGGCAGCGGGCGATAGAACATCACCGCCTCGGGGGCCAGTTCGGCGGCGATTGCGCGCGTCAATTCACGGCGCGTGCCGGCGCCGGGGTCGACGATGACGTGGCGGCCGCCTGCCTTGGGAAGGATCGCGACGGGCCGCCGGTCCTGCCCAAGGAACGCGACGAATGGACCGGCACTGTTGGTCTGCCAGTCCGCCCGCAGCAACAGGCGCCGCAGTCGCACCCGCGACGCCTCGGCGATCCTCACGGTGCGGGCAAGATCATCTGTGTCCAACGCCATATTGGCCGGAGCCCGGAGCGAAATGCCCATGGCTGCTCCGACCTCCCGACAGGCCGCGAGCAGACCTCTCGCACCGACCGCGCCGGGCTGCGATGCCTCGGACCCGGCCGTGATGATGCCGGCAAGACGACCGACAATGCCGGTCCTGCGCTGCCGGTTGAGACCGGAGCGCAGGCGCAAACGGTCGGCCTCCGCGAGGGTGTCCTCGTCAATCCTGCGACACAGGCTCTCCATGACGCGTCCATGGAATCGATCGAGGGCGGCCCAGATCGCGGCAAGCGGGAATGCCGTGCTGCTGCGAATCTCCAAAGTCGAATCCTCGCGGGCGACGATCCACGTCCCCGGCGGCATCGGTGAGGGACACTCTCCGGCGCCATGTGGCTGCGGCATCTCCATCACGCCGATGGTGCCATGCTCGATCCCGATCCAGCCGACCTGCCGGCCGGACAGCCGGAGAATGTCGCCGGATGCCAGTGCGTATCGCGAGCCGATCGCGGCCGGCTGCACCACCGTGCCTTGAGGAGACGCTGCGATGATCCCCGACACGAGCGCGGTCCATGCGTCGATCGCGTCCCGGTCTGCAAAACCGCCACGACGATCGATCACGACCTCGGTCTCGAGACCGCCGACCGCAATCACGGCCATCGCATTCCCGTGTCCATCGCTGACGCCGGGCAGGCCGAAAATGACTGCGCCTTGCTCGACCCGAAACAAATGATGCCGGCGACTCGGCTCGCCGCCGGCACTCTGCCTGACTGCAAACAGGTCGACATAGCCGCGCACGATGTGCAGCACGAGATCGACATCATCGACCGGCAAGGGTCGATGGCTCTCGAGTGCGACCGGGCCGGACACAGCACCTTCGCGCCAGGGCGGCGTTTCGAGGGAGGGAGGCCGGTACGCGCTGCTCATTCGCTCGACACCAGCTGGACGTATTCACCACCCTCGGCGAGCAGCTCCTGATGCGTCCCCCGCTGCACGATCCGCCCGTTGCTCATCACGAGGATCTCGTCACAGTCGCGGATCGTGCTGAGCCGGTGGGCGACGATGATGCAGGTGCATCCCCTGCGCCGGAGATTGTCGTCGATCGCCTTTTCGACGATCGGATCCAGCGCCGAGGTGGCCTCGTCGAGGACGACCACGGAAGGATTGCTCGCCAGCGCCCGCGCGATCTCGAGCCGCTGTCGCTGGCCGCCACTGAAATTCCTGCCATCCTCGGCCACGTGGCAATCGTAATTGCCGGCGCGGACGGCGACATCCTCATGGATCAGCGCATCCTTGAGCGCCCGCGACACGCTGGCTTCAGCCACAGTGTCGTCCCAGAGCGTGAGGTTGTCGCGCGCCGTCCCCTCGAACAGCAGGATCTCCTGATCGATATAGGCGACCGAATTGGTGAATATCTCCTGGGGAATCTCGCTCATCGACCAGCCGTCGATGCGAATGTCGCCGGACCAGGGACGGTAGAGGCCGCTGACCAGCCGTCCAACGGTGGATTTGCCGCTGCCCGATGAGCCGACCAGCGCGACCCGGCAGCCGGGCTCGACCACCAGCGAAAAGTCCTCGATCAGCGGCGGCTCGAGCGCCGAATAGCCGAACGAAACGTCCTTCAACTCGACCCGGCCCGACAGTTTTGCGGGCATGCGGGCGGGCGCACGCTCCATCGGCACCAGGGGCCGGGCGGGATAGTTGAAGACGTCTTCGATCCGGAACAAATTGCCCTTGATGGCCAGGAAGGCCGTGGTCTGCTGCACGAGCGCGTTGATCGGCTCGACCAGGCTGGTGAGCAGGGCCTGCAAGGCGACAAGGCCACCGATGGTCAATGCGCCATCGACGATCCGCAAGCCACCCACGCCCAACACGAGCGCGATGGTCAATCCGGTCAAAAAAATCGGGCAGGTGTCGAGGAAGGTAGAGTAGACGCCGAGATCACGCTCGGCGTTCAGGACCTTGGCCTGAAACCCCGCCCAGCGCGCGAAGGCGTCGTCTTCCAGACCGCCGGCCTTGATCGTCTCGATCGTGCGGATGATCTCGATGGTGCTTCCATTGAGCTTGGCACGTTCGATGACCAGCTTGCGATTGAGATCCTCGCGCTGGCGCGCGACCAGCCTGAGCACGAGAACGTTGAGGAGAGCCATGGCGATGCTGATCGCGGCCAGGAGACCATCGTAGAACGCCATCGTGACGGCGATGAAGACGACCGAGATCAGGTTCAGGGCGTTGGCAGCCACCCCGTTCGAAAGCAATTGCGCGATCTGCTCGCTGGCGGCTATCCGGTTGGCGAGGTCGCCTGAGTGCCGCTGGGTGAAGAACTCCATCGGAAGGGTCAGGACATGCCATAGCAACTGGCTGACCATCGTCACCGTCAGCTTGGTCTGGATGCGCAGCAGCAGCGACTGTTGAAACGCCGTCATCAGCGCCCGCGCCACGGCTGTCGTCGCCATGCCGATCAGCAGGGGCGTGAACCAGCCCTCGACATGCTTGATCAGGACGTCATCGACAAAGATTTTTGCGAATGTCGGAACCAGGATGGTGGGCAGCACGAGCGCCATGCTGAGCGCGACCAGCAGCAGCACCGCCCCCAGCGAATTCGACAGTCGCCGCTTTAGCAGCGGAAAAAAATCGGGCTCGCGCCCGCCCGGCTCGAAGTCGGGTCCCGGCTCCATCGCCAGCACGACGCCGGTGAAGGACGCATCAAACTCATCATGGCCGACCTTGCGACGCCCGATCGAGGGATCGTTGACATAGGCGCAATCCGCATCCAGCCTTTCGAGCACCACGAAATGGTTGAAGTTCCAGTGGATGATCGATGGCATCGGCAGCTCATGCAACGTTGCCGGCTCCTTCCTGAACCCCTTTGCAGTCAGTCCGAACTGCCGCGCGGCCTTCAACACGTTGCTGGCCTTGCTGCCGTCCCGGGACACGCCGCATGCTTCGCGCAGCTTTTCCAGCGGCACCCACCGGCCGTGATAGGCCAGGACCATGGCGAGGGAGGCCGCGCCGCATTCCAGCGCTTCCATCTGGAACACCGTGGGAGTGACCCAACGCCGCCGCATGCGCGTGATCCGGTCGCGGAGGCGATCGAGGAAACCCGGCTGGTCGTCGGCTTGGTGCGATGACGTGGTCATGCGCTGGCGATCCTAATCGCCAATTCCGGTCAGCCGCTTCGTCAGCGGAATCACCAGATCGATCGGCCGCTGCTCGCGCGTCGTGACCTCGGCGCGGGTCATCGTGCCGCTCGAGAGCAGGATCGGCGGCCCCTTGCCGGAGGTCCAGCGATACAAGCTGAAGGTTGACGGATCACGCTCCAGGGCCACCTTCGCCGCATAGGGCGCGCCGCCCTCGGAGAAGCGCTTGACCAATGCATCGTTGTGCAGGTCCGCCAGCATGCCCTGAGGCGTTACCGGAAAATCCGAAATCGCCACCACCTTGCCGACAACCGCACCGTATTCCTCCCGCTTGATCGTGACCGGCTCGACACGAACCTCCATCCCCGGCCTGATGGTCTTGCCGCGGTCCGGCGGCATGTAGATGGTTGCCTCCAGGACCTGCCCCGCGATCTCGATTTCGATCACGGGTGCACCGACGGCAAGCACTGCGCCACTGGACACCTTGAGTTCGACGACACGCCCGTCAGCGGGGCTGAGAATTTGCGATCCTCGCTCCAGCTCGGCCGCAAGCTGCTCGACCGCCCTCCTGGAATCATTGACCTTGAATTCCGACAGCATGCGATCGCGCTCACGCTGGCTTTGCAGATCCAGCCGCTGCGCGTTGAGCTTGAGACTATCGTTCCGTGCGTCGGTGATGCGTTCCCGCGCATTGTTGAGTTCGACGCGGCGGTCCTCGAGATATTTGCGCGTGACAATTCCGCTCGCCGCGGCGGGTTCGAGTTTGGCCACCTCATCCGTGAGGTAGGTGGTGCGCTTTTCGGCAGCCGCGATCACATTGGCGAGGCCGGCGTCCTGGGCCGCATAGTTGGCAAGCTTGGCATCGATCTCCCGCGCGATCGCACCGGCGAGCTCGGCATGCTCGCGCTCGCGCTCGCGCAGGACATCCCTCGCCTGCCGAAGCCGTTGCTCGGTCTCGGTCTGAACGATATGGGCGATCACCTGATCGCGGTGGACGGCATCGCCGATGGCGACGTCGAGCGAGGCCAATTTGCCGCTCACTGCGGATACGGCGTCGACCAGGCGGCCGCCACTGCTCAGCAAAATGCCATCGCCAGACACGCGGGTTGGAATGCGGCCGAGCATGCTCCAGGCAACCAGCACGACGAGTCCCAGCGCCAGCGCGGCCGCGGCCATCCAGTCGAACGGGCGCGTGACGCCGACGACATGGTCGAGCTGTTCGGGATTCGAAAGCCGCTCGATGGCCGCTTCCCGAAAGATTCGTTCCGTCCCCCGCTTCATACAGTCCCCACCAACGCCCAAGCCGCCCTCGACCGCGCTCGATTTGGCAGGAATGCTTTCGTCTTTTCAAGCAGAGATTGTCCGCCCGCGCGGGCGAAGTTTTGACTGCCACGCCTTGAAACCCAAACCTTCATTGTGCTCGCGGCCTGGCATTCACGCAGCCACGTCGAGTTCGCTCATATCGGGCCGCAAGAGCAGCTTTCCGACATCGTCCGCTCGCTTTGGCCGCAGCCCCGCCGCGTCATACGAGGCACAATGCCTGATTGGCAGGCATGGCTGTCTCAAGGCGGTCAAATGCCGCCGGCCGCAAAAGAGCCGTCGGTTAGGTCGGCGACGTCGGTTATTCAATCTCCAGTTTCATCAATGCTGATCGTTAAGCCACAAAGTCAGATGGCTTTGTTGTAAGAATTGTTGCTGATTATGTATGGCCAAAGGCCATCCGACACATCGCGGCGGCAGAGGTGACCTCTTCGAGCCGTCGTCGGCTCAGGTGCCTTCTAGCCCCCCTTGCCAGTGGTACTGAACGGCCGCCAAGTGCTGCCGCCTGAAACATCGTCCAGCGAGCTGTCGCTGAGCGCATCCTTCCCTGGCGTCGAAGTCTTGTTCGGCGCGCCGTCCTTGAGGCTCTCACCAGGCTCGGCTTGCCCTTTCGAATTCGTGTCCTGCCCGTTGGTCATATTCAACCTCCATGTTTCATCACAATGCCAAGCGCGAATGCGCGAGACGAAATTCGCCCCATGACCAAACTTCATAGCTTTATCTCCGTCGCTGGGCGATACGGCAGATGCCGTATTTCGCCGTCGGTCAGGACGCTAATGTCGAAAGGCTCTGCGCCGCCGAACGCGGTCTGATTCCACCGAAAGTGCTGGAAAATCGACGATTGCGTCCTTTATCCCACCGCTCATAACGGTCTGGTTGCAGGTTCGAGTCCTGCCGGGCCCACCAGCCTTCGCTCGCGAAGCGAGTGACGGCTGCCGCGCCGGAGCCCGAAGGGCGAAGGCGGGCTCTGGGCCCGCGAGCTACGGCTGGGCAAGCCACTTTCGCCCTTCGGGCTACGCGTGGCGCAGCTAAACGGCACCCCGCTTTTTTATCGAACGGCCCATTAACGGGCGACATGCTTCTAAATATTCGAAAGCGGATTCGGGGCCAGAATGGCGCGCCGTCTGACAACTCGTAAGCGAACTTTCGCCGCCACCAAAATTTTACCTTGGCGTCCGCAAAACAACGGCTACGCTGTTCGGATGAACCCACAGGTCCCCGATTTACCCGGCGATACAAAATCACTAGTCTCAGCCGCGTTGTAGCAGGGGGTGAGATGGCCTTTTTCGTAGCCGAGAATTGGACGGCAAAGAATTCAGAGCTCTTCCCGGATCTTGGCGTCCTGATCGAGGAAACGCGGGAGCTGACCCCATCCACGTTCTTGAACTACTTCGAGGCATTTGAAAAGCTTTTCAAATCGGCATTTGTACCATCGTTCTTGGCGCATGAGGTCGCCCAAGTCGCCCGCGTTGGTAACTACGATCAAGTGCAGTCTGACAGCGAAATCGAGATTTTTCGCAGCGAATATTTCCGGATTTCGGTGGCGAAGATCAAGGCTGCCTCTGCGCAGGGAAGCCGCCATGCCGAAGTCGTGTGTCATGGCAACGATCATATCCGCGCAAATCTGGGGCCGCCCCCGCTGGAGTTCGACATCTTCGAGATGCCTGCCGAACACCGTTATGACGTGTTCGATCGGTCAGTAAGGCCGAACTTCGTTCGACGCTATTGTCAGCCCAAAGGGGAAGCCTTGGGCGTCGAAGCGGGTCGGCACATACTGAGGATGGTCAAGCCTCCCGCCGATGCTTACCAGGTGTTTGCGGTGTCGTTGCAGTCACGCTATTCGGTTATCTGGCATTTTGATGCCGACAACCTCGAGCCCAAATATGCCGCCGCCGCCAACCTGATGTCGTCTCGCGTCCAGACCGCCATCGGAATCCTCGGTCAAATGGCTGGTCAATCGGCCTTGCCGGTCCTTACCGCAGCGGCCGAATCGGGCGACCATTTCGTGCGATGGTCGGCCATAAGCGCGGTCACAGCGATTGTCCAACAAGAGGGCCTCGTTCTCCTCCGCCGGGCGCTGGAGGACCCTCACCCCCATGTGCGGAGCGCCGCCAATCGCGCTCTCCTCAAGCTGTATCCATCACACCTGACTGCTGGATGAGGACGAAAATGGCGATCACACTCGACGCCGCTTGCAACGATACCATCGAGTTGTCCGACTTTATCGAACTCGTCGACAAGAGCAGCGATCATCTCTCGATCGACGTCCTATTATCTCATGGGGAGCATCTCCAGATGCTGTCCAATAATCGAAAATTCCTGGTCGATCATATCGTTGGAGAGCTCAAGAATATCCATGACTACCAGCCCTCGAACGGCTGGAATTCGCAAACCATCATGCTGGGTGGTGTGGCCGGGAAATTCGCTGTTCGCGCCAATGTGTGGCTGCCGCGTCGAATGCTGCATGGGACAAGCGCCGACGGTCGCAAGCCTCAATTCTCCTTCGAGCAAGCGCATGATCACAACTATGATTTCCTCACCGTCGGGTACCTTGGCCGAGGATACGAGACCGAGATCTGGGAGCACGATGATCGATGCAGCGGGGAAGCCGGAGAACAGGTCGATCTGAGATTCCTGGAGCGCACCTCACTGCCCGAACATAAGGTCATGCTCTATAGGGCATCGAAGGATGTGCATGTTCAGTTGCCGCCGCAGGACGACTTCTCGATTTCACTCAATCTCCTGCCGCCGTCGATTCCGGAGTGCGAGCAGTATCTGTTCGACTTCGAACAGAGCGTCGTCACAAAGACGTTCGTGGGCGGCTCCCTGGGTCAGCAGTGGTTGACGGAGGCGGCCGGTCATCTCTGCGATGACAATATTTCCGAGGTGCTGTTGGCCATTGCGACCAAGCATGGCTCCGAAAAGATACGCCGGGCCGCACGTCGATCGCTGGCAATTCGCTGGCCAGGCCTGGCGGACGAGCTTTGACCGGCGCACCGCTCGCCGAGCACGACGACCGGCGTGTCGGCTCCGAGTTCTGCAATACCCGGTGTCCGGCACGCCAACACATCCGGCTGCAGCCGGATGTGTTGCTGCTTCAAAACCTCGCCCAGTTCGCCTCGACTTCAGCTCATCCCCAGCCGGGGGGCTTCACGGGCGGCTTATACGAGGTGAAAACCGTTCCGCCGGTTACCGAGTCAAGAAGAGACTCGTCTAGCTCTGAATTGCCCGAGCCATTCGCTTCGTTCCTGACAGGCGAAAGCTCGTCCGAAGCATCGCGAAGGACATCGTGAACGTCTTGCCTACCACTCTGTGGCATGTCAGGTGCGGTGGCAGCGTCGTTAGTCTGATTCTGGCTTAGTTCGTCAGCGGCATTCTTGGTCATTGCGATCGTTCTCCAAAAAATTGGTACTGCTCAGCTACCTCTTCCGTCCGGTCAAAAACTGCGCACCGTACTAAGGAGAGTCATTCGATCCACCTGTCAGGTTCATTGAAAATAGCTTAAGGCATTGGACATTGTCCACCTTCAGTTGCATCGGGTGCGTTCCGGGCGCCGGTCATGTCCGCTCCCCGAGGAATGGGGCAAAGCGGACATGCCAATTTCCAGCCCTAATCAATGCCAAGTACTATACCCAAACGGACTCTCCGCTCATCCGCTGCCGTCGCTAGTAGGCACGCGACCGCTGTCCTTCAGGCTCGCGAGATTCGGCGTTCCCTTTTGAACTCACGCGAATGCTCGAGACTAAATTCGCCCGATGACCAAGCTTCATATCGTTGTCTCCGTCGCTGGGCGATACGGCAGATGTCGTATTTCGTCGTCGGTAAGGAGGCTAATGTCGAAAGGCCCTGCGCCGCCGAGGCCAAGGCCTTGCGCGCGATCCCTCGCAAGAGTTCTGCAATTGCACGAATTCCTCAAAGACCATTGCTTGCTGATCTGTGGGGATGCCGGGGCCGGCATCCCATATCTGGATTTCCACCGACGCGCCCGCGGCAGCCGAGCAGAACTCGGCGACCTCATCGTATGAAAAGGGAATTACGGTGCACTCAATGACTCTCGGCGCTTTCGCGGGGTCGAAGGCTCTAGAATTAAGTGCACTCAATGACTCCGCCGCTTTCGCCGGTTCGACGACCCCTGAATTAAGTGCGCTGTCACGCCGATAGCGCGCTCCTCGTCGCGCGAAGAATATCATCCGACAGCTTGGGATCGTTCACGGCCCGGGCGAGCACGAGTGCGCCGACCAGGGAGGCGGCCGTCGCGAGCGCCTTGTCGTCGCGCTGGCGTGGCTTCAGCGTGGAGGCCATTCGGCTGCTCAGCAAGCCGATCACGCCCCGCACACCGGCGGTGAAACGCGCCCTCACGCCTGAGCTTTGGCGTGACACCTCACAAGCCAGGGCGGAAAAGGGGCAGCCGCTCGCCGGCGCGTCGCGATGCGCCGGCGAGAGGTATTCCGAGAAATAGTCGTCGAGTTCAAACACCTCGGGCAATTCCTGGCCTTTGGCATTGATCGCATAGGCCACCGCTTCCTCGACCAGCCGCTCCTTGGAGCCGAACTGACTGTACAGGCTGCCGTGCGTCATCCCGGCCGCCTCGGCGAGAGCGTCAACACCGACGGCGGCGATACCGCGCTCGCGCAGCAGGCGCGAGGCGGTCTCGAGAATATGCTCGCGATTTTTGGCGGCCTGTTCCTTTGAGACGCGCATGGGACCGATCCTTGGGCAGGGGACTTGGGCACGGGGCTTGACAATTATAATTACGATCGTCATGTATATCAATAGTTACGATCGTAATCAAAACATTTCCCGCCGGATGGCGGCGTTGGAGAGGCTTATGAACAGGATTAAACCGAAGATCGCGCTGGTGACCGGCGCCTCCTCAGGCATCGGCCAGGCCACGGCGGAGCGGCTCGCGAACGCCGGCTACAAGGTGTTTGGCACCAGCAGGCGGGGCGGACAGGCCGGCAAGCAGGCGTTCGAGATGCTGTCCCTCGACGTCACCAGCGATGCATCCGTGGAAGCCGCCGTCGGCGAAGTGATCCGGCGCGAAGGCCGCATCGACCTGCTGGTGAACAATGCCGGCTTCGGCGTTGCCCCTGCCGGCGCGGAAGAGAGCTCGATGGAGCAGGCGCGCGCGATTTTCGAGACGAACTTCTTCGGCCTGGTCCGGATGACGCGCGCCGTCGTGCCGCACATGCGGCGCCAGGGAAGCGGCCGCATCATCAACATCGGCTCCGTGCTTGGGTTTCTCCCGATGCCTTATGGCGCGCTCTATGCCGCGACCAAGCATGCGGTGGCAGGCTATTCGGAATCGCTCGACCATGAACTGCGCACGCGGGGCATCCGAGTCTCGGTGATCGAGCCCGCCTACACCAAGACGCCATTTGACGCGAACTTCATGGAGCCCGATGCGACGCTCGAGGAATATCGCGAGGCGCGTGCAGGCGTGACCAGGAGGGTGAACGAGGTGATGGCGACGGCGGAACAGCCCGGCGTCGTGGCCGAGACCGTGCTGAAGGCCGCGAGCGCGGCGCGCCCGCAGCTCAAATACGCGGCCGGCAGCCTTGCCAAGCGCCTGCGATTTCTGCGCAGGTTTGCGCCCGCAGCCCTCGTGGATGCCGGGATCCGAAAGGATTTGCGGCTTGATACGCCGGCGGCACCGCAGCCCACCCGCACCGCGCGGGCTTTCTGACGGCGCGCGACCGACCGCAAGCTTGCCATTGCGAAGAACCTTCGGACCAAGAGGACAAATGAGAGCTCTTATCTTCAAGCGTTACGGCAAGCCGGATCAGGTCGCGTTGGCCGACATCCCCCGGCCGACGCCCGCGCCGAACGAAATTCTGGTCCAAGTTCACGCCGCGGGCTTGAACCCGATCGACAACATGATTCCGAAAGGAACGTTCAAGCCCATCCTCAAGTTTCAGCTGCCGGCCACGCTGGGCAGCGATCTGGCGGGCGTCGTCGTCGAGGTGGGAAGCCGCGTGACCCGCTTCAAGCCGGGCGACGCGGTCTTCGCCAGCATCTTCGACCTCGGGACTGGCGCCCTCGCCGAATTCGCGCGCGTGCCGGAGGATGCCGCAGCGCTCAAGCCGGAAAATCTGGATTTCGTGCAAGCAGCCTCCGTCCCGATGGTCGGCCTGACGTCGTGGCAGGCACTTAGGGAGCGCATACGTCTCAATCCCGGTCAAAAGGTGTTCATCCCCGCGGGCGCCGGCGGGATCGGCACGTTCGCGATCCAGCTCGCGAAATATCTCGGAGCAAAAGTGGGGACGACGACCAGCACGGGAAATGTCGATCTGGTGCGCAGCCTCGGGGCTGATGAGGTGGTCGACTACAAGACACAGCAATTCGAGGAGGTGCTGCGGGACTACGACGCGGTGCTGGGCACGATCAGGGGCGACATGCTCGAGACATCGCTTCGGATACTGACGCCAGGGAGCACGATTGCCTCGCTGATCGGGCCCCCAGACGCTGCGTTCGCGCGCGCCCGGGGGATGAATGTCTTCATGGTGTTGCTGTTCCGATTGCTGAGCCGCAAGATCATTCGCCGCGCCGGCAAAATTGGCGCCTCATATTCGTTCCTGTTCGTGCACCCGGACGGCAGGCAACTCGCCGAGATCGGCGAGCTTCTCAAGGCGGAGCGCATCCGGCCGGTGATCGACAAGGTCTTTCCGTTCGAACAGGCGAAAGAGGCGCTTGCCTATCTCGAAATGGGACGGGCCAAGGGCAAGGTCGTCGTCCAGATGAGGTGACGGCGTCGATCCGGGCGTGGGCACGCCCTCGGAACATTGCACGCGAGATCGGCCAATACTCCCGCAAGGCTCGGGGACGGAGCGCCGTCCCCGGATCACGCCGGAAATGCGCGGCCGACACCCTCCAGCCCATGCATTTCGAACATCGTCACGTCTCCGTGGAGAAAATAACGGCTCTGTCACGCCGGACTAACGCCGGACACGACGGCCGTATGTTTCCTGGGCGTCAGGCAACCACCGCGGCGAGCATTGTCGCCGGGTGAGAGGCCGGCGCCGTGTCAGCGGCTTGGCGCGCGCCGGCGACCACGATTTAGTTCGGAGATTTTGACAACATGCAATCGCAAGCCTTGCAGACAATGACGCCCGCGAGGGCGCAAGCCGCCAGTCCCGAGCGGGCGGCGGTCATACCGGCAACGGGGTTCGCCTCGGGTGCTGATGGACTTAGCATCCGCGCGATCTTCGGCCTGCCGGTGACATGGTGGCAGCGGTCTCGTTTCAGAGCAGAGCTGCGTGCGGATCTCAGAGACAAGCCCGAGTTTCTCCGCGACATCGGGATGGGCGCGTACGAAGCGCAGGCCGAAGCGTCGCGGTATTTCTGGGAAGCTGTGATACTCGAACGCAGATAGCGGGCCTGCCAGACCGGAACGCGGGCCGGCCTCCCCTCAATGCTCCACGCGCCACAACCTCCACCGCTCCGGCACGCCCTTGAGCTGGTGCACGCCGTGATCCCTGAAGCGGATCTCGGGCTGCGACACCAGTAGTTCCTTGACCGCGCTCGACACCAGCACTTCCCCGGCGCGCGCCTTGGCGGCGACGCGCGTGCCGATGTGGAAGGCGAGGCCGACCATTTCGCCACCGCTGACCGTGTATTCGCCGGCATGCAGCCCGACCCTGATCTCGAGACCGAGCGTGCGCACGGCCTTCTGGATCGCGGCCGCGCAACTGATGCCGGCAGCCGGTGCCTTGAACGTCGCCAGCACGCCGTCGCCCGTCGTCGTGACTTCCTTGCCGCGCGAACTCTTCAGCTCCTTGCGGACCGCCGCGTAATAGTGGCCCATGATTTTGGTCCAGCGCGCATCGCCGAGCTTTGCGGCTTTTGCGGTGGAGCCTACGATGTCGACGATCAGGATCGTGGCGAGCGCCCGCTTGAGTTCGGTGTTGCCCCCGGCCGGTCGGCGCCGGAGCACGATCGCGCCGGCCAGCGGTTCATAGCGATGGTTGCGGCGCCGCGCGATCGCGGCCTTTGCATAGTCCTGGGCACGCTGCGCGCTGCCGCAGCGAATTGTCTTCTCCTGCGGCAGACGCGTCCAGTAGACCTTTCGCTCGTCGCCCGCGCCCTCGACCTCCACGGCGCCCCATTTCAGAAGGATCGCCGTGCCAACACGCCGGACGCACCACGCCTTCGACGTGTAACCCGATACGTTCGACTGATGGATTCCGATGCGGAGGAATTTTGGCATGAACGTGCGGCCGATCGATGAAACGCTTGGACGAAACGCTTGGGCGGGCCTGGCGCCGAGCGTAGTCACACAATCCTGCATTGGCAACAGGACTCCCAAGCGCTTGACGCTTGCGGCGAGACCGGCAAATTTTGTCGCATCAGTGACGCGGCGTCTCCGGTGGAGCCGGCCGTCGAAGCTGGACCGGATCAAACAGTGATCGTCGAATATCGGCTTCCTGCGATCGGGGAGGCTTGCGTGACCGCGGGCATCCCGCCTCAGCCGTGATACGCAAACAGTTCGATCGGCTCGCTGAAGCCGCGCACCCCGTGCTCACCAACGCGCTCCAGATCGAATTGGCGGCCGACGAGATCCGCAAACGCGCGTGACAGCAGCACCGTCTTTCCCAATTGCTTGGTCAAAGCTTCGAGGCGCGAGGCCATGTTGACGGCGGGACCGATGACGGTGAAGTCGAGCCGGGTGGACGATCCGATATTGCCGTACATGACGTCGCCGACATGGACGCCGATGCCGTAGTTCAGCGGCGCGCGGCCGGTCCCGTTGTTGCGCGCGTTCAACGCGATCATGGCCTGACGGGCTTCGGTCACGGCATGCAGCAGGTTTGCGCAGGCGTTGGGCTCGCTCAGCGGGAAGATGGCGAGCAGCCCGTCACCGATGAATTTGAGGATCTCGCCGCCGTGCCGCGCGATCGGCTCCGACATCGCGTCGAAATAGTCGTTGAGCAGATCGATGACGTCGTCGCGCGGCCAATTGTCGGAAATTTTGGTGAACTCGCGCAGATCGCAGATCATGATCGCGGCGCGCACCGTCGTGCCGGTGCCGCGCCGCGTGGCGCCGGCCAGGATGAGCTCGCCGGCATGGGAGCCGACATAGGTCTCGAGCAGCGTCCGCGCCAGGCGGTTCTTGATGCGGATCTCGCTGACCAGCGCCAGCACCGGCAATATGTTCTTGAGGGCCGCGACATGGGTGTCGTCGAACCCGCCGGGCCGGTCGGTCGCGAAGGTGACGAGATGGCGCTTGCCGAGCGTGTGATAGAGCGGCCAGGCCACATAGTCGGTCAGGCCTTTCGCGCGCATCTCGTCGTAGAGGGCGTGCTTGCGGCCGAGCGCGGGTTCCCGTTCGAGATTCTCGCGCACCTCGGTCGCGCCGTCGAACATTTCGTTGGCGGGACTGCCGATGAATTCGGACCGCTCGCGGACGTCATAGTCGACCCGCGCAATCTCCGCCTCGCGCATGCCGTCGGACCATATGAAGCGGGCCCCGAGCCATTGCGGGTGGTGGATCAGCACGTGCAGCGTCGACCGCGCCAGCGGAATGCCGGCCTGCTGGAGGCGGATGCACATCTCGGCAAAAATGTTGTCGATGAAGCGCTCGTCGCGCGTGCCGTTGGTCAACCAGTCGACGACGCTGTCGCTGTCGGAGTGGACGGAAGCATGGTTTGGCGGCGCGTTCATTGTCTGCCTCGACGGCGGTTTGCGTCACCGACATATCGTGTTCTGGCGCGACGGCGTCAACCTAGCCAGTTGCATGGATTGTGCGCATCGCTCTGGTGGGCAGGAACGCTGTTCAGCCGACGATCTGGATAGACCCCAGCACGGCCAGCCCCGAGACGAGCGCAAGCGTCGACGCCCCGGTCAGTTCGACCTTCAACGTGTTTTCGTGCGAAATCGCAAAATCCGCGCCGTCGAGACGGATGCTGCAGTCGCCGCGCGCCGCATAGACCAGATGCGTGCCGGCGGACAATCGCCGCTCACCGGGCTCCCTGAGCGCCAGCAGGTCGATCTCCGCCGTACCGCGCCGGCCCATCAAATTCACGACCTCGACCGGGCCTTCCTCGAGCTCGGTGACGATCTCGAGCTCGCCGGTGAAGCGCACCGTCGTGAACGGCTCGCGCTCGTCGAATTCCTGCGTGGGCGCCTTCAGCACCAGGCCGCGTCCGCCGACGACCATCTGCAGCCGGTCGATGCCGGGCATATACGAGAAGGGACCGGGCGCCACGATCGGCGTGGAAGCAAAGCGCCACAGCAGGCTGTCCCAATCCTTCACTGGGGCGTCAGCGCGATGGGCATCCGTGATATCGGTGAAAATGCCGCCGCCGTTCTTCCAGGGCGAGCGGGCGTAGTCGTCGGATTTCAGCAGCGTGGTTTTCATGTTCTGGAGCCGTCCGGGAAACGCAGGTGGGCTGATGTCATCAGCACACCATGCGCGCGATGGGCCGACTTTGCCAACCGGTTTTGCGGAGCGACATGCGGGGCCACCTCCCGGATATCGCTTCGCTCATCCGGGCTTCTGTAACGGGCCTTGGTTAGTCAATCCCTTTTTGCGTCATCCTCTCGCCGGGAACCTGCTTCTGTACGGGATCGGCGCGGTGGCCGTCACCTGATGGGGTTCTAGAGAGGAGCAGGTCGGCCAATCTACGGAAGCGTGATCGCATCGTGGGATGCGTCGACAACCCGGATGACGACCTGACCTGATCCATCGTCCCGGCGAAGGGACTTCGCTTCGGGAAGGTTGGTGTGGTGACCCGCCCGAAAACCTGTTCGCTCCTGTTTAGACTGCGGCGGCGTTTGCCTTGGCGGTCGAGTTGAAGGGTACGTTGTCCTTGAGCATGCGAAGCATGATCACGGCCAGCTTGCGCGCCAGCGCCACCTTGGCCTTGTTCATGCCGGCACGCTTGGCGATCCGCATCGCCCAGCTCTTGAGCTGCGCACAGCCCTTGATCGGCTTGGTCAGGATGATGTGGGCGGCCTCATAGAGCGCCTCGCGCACGGAGGCGTCGCCGTTCTTGCTGATCCGGCCGGAGTAATCCGTCTCGCCTGACTGATGCTTCTTCGGCGTCAATCCGAAGAGTGGCCCCGCCCGCTTCGACGAGGTGAAGCGGCAGGGGTCATCGATGGCGCTGGCATAGGTCAGCGAGATGATCGGTCCCACGGCCGGGGTCGACATCAATAGCTTGGCTTTGGCATCCAGCAGGGACATCGCCCGCATCCGCTTCTCAAAGCCATTGAACTCGCGCAGTAGCACTGTGTGAACCGCAAGCGTCGCCGCGGCGATGGCCTCGAGGGCCGGATGGCCGGTCACCAGTTCGTTGATCCGTGCTGCAAAGCCGCGCTTCGTCGTCTTGCCGACCTTCAAGCCGAAGCCTCGCAAGATCCCCCGCAAGCTGTTCTCGACGTCCTGTAGCTTGCTCTGGATCAGCTTGCGCGCGGTTAGCATGGCGCGGGTCTCTTGGGCACTCATCGATTTGCAATGCACCGGCCGGAACCAGCCGAGCCGCATCAACTGTGCGATGTTGCGGGCGTCGTTGCGATCTGACTTCACTGGCATTGCCTTGAAGGCGTCGCTCACGTGGCGCGTCTCCAGAAGCTCGACCGCAAGGTCGGCCTTCTTCATCGCCGCGTAAAGCCATTGTGACAGCGGTCCTGCCTCGAGCCCGATCCTGGAAAGCTCGAATCCAAGCGATCGGAACCAGGCGATCAGCGCCTCCGGCTCGCTTGCCGGCTTGGCCTCCCGAACAATCTTCCCGGTCGCATCAACAATGCACACGCTGGAGCATTCCAATGACACATCGATTCCGGCATAATGGTCCATGGTCGTCTCTCCTCGATGCTTGGAGCAAGGCCTGGCCTCGACTCCGTTACACCATCAATGTGAGGGACGACCGCCAACCTTCCAGCCAAGCCGCGCGACGCGCGCCAACACATCGCGCCGTAGCTAGCGCGGCTTGGCTGGAAGGCCGAGGGGGGCCCGTTACCCCATCTACGGGGTGCCTACGGGTCCCTCACTCGCCCTTGCCGCCCTTCAGCTTCGGCAGCGTCTCGACGATCTTCTGCTTGCCGTCGACGATCTCGGCGAGGAAGCTGGCGCGATCGATGTCGCCGTTCTGGTCCCAGCTCGCTTCCATCAGCATGCCAGGCGCCTTGTCGGGCGTCAGCGTCAGGCCCTTCATCGCGGCGCCAAACGCCTTGCTGTCGAACTTGCCGATTTTCTCGGTGACGTATTTGACGAGATAGACGGCGGTGTAGCCCTTGATGCCGTTGTGGTCGGGCCGGTACTTGTAGCGCCCGCTGAACTTCCTGGCGAAGTCCTCGATCGCCGGCACCGGCGCATCGGCGGAAAGGCCGACATGGCCGCGCACGCCGTTGGCGGCGGGGCCGGCGAGCTCGACCACCTTCTGGCTGAGCAGCGTGGTCTCGCCGAACAGCGGCGTCGCGAGCCCCTGCCGCTTCGCCTCGATCAGGAAGCGGGCGCTCTCCTCCTCGTTGGTGTAGACAAAGATGGCGTCGGCCTTGGCGCCCTTGAGCTTGATCACGTCGGAGCCGAAATCGACCTGGCCCTGCTCGGTGGAGATGTCGGCCGCGATCTCGATGTTGCGGGCCTTCATCTCCTTCGCAAAATTGTCGTGGCCGCCCTTGCCGAAATCGTTGTTGACCCAGACCAGCGCAACCGTCTTCACCTTGAGCCTGTCGTGCAGATAGTTGGCGATCTTCGGCATCGAGAATTGCTGGCCGAAGGCGGTGCGGAACACCCAGGGGTTTCCCTGCGTGGTGATGTCGGCGGCCTCGGCGCCGACGATCTGCGGGATCTCGGCGGCTTGCGTCAGCGCCATGTTGACCTTGACCGAGCCGGAATAGATCGGCCCGAGCACGACATAGGGATCCCTGTCCAAAACCTTCTGCACCTGCGCACGCGAGACACCGGGGTTGCTCTGGGTGTCGAGATGCTCGGTCGCGATCTTGCGGCCCAAGATGCCGCCGGCATTGTTGATCTCATCGACGGCGAGCGCGACGCCGTCGCGCCAGTTGGTGCCCGACACCGCGCCGGGGCCGGAGAGCTCGATGACATCGGGCAGGTAGACCGTGCTCTGCGCCTGCGCACCGCTTGCGCCTAGCGCTGCCGCGATCGCCATGACGACCGTCCCTGCAAGGTGCCTCATGATGTCTCCTCCCCTTTGCTGTCTTGTTATGCTCGATCTGCCGCGCCGCCAAAGCCGAGCAGCTTTGCCGGCGTTTGCCAGAGCAGGCGGTGCTGGTCGTCCGGATCCGGGAACAGTTTTGTCAGCACTGCGAGCAGCGGCCCGTAGTCGAGCCGTTCGGCTGCGCGCAGGAACGGATAGTCCGAGCCCCAGACGCAGCGATCGAGCGTGAAGGCTTCGACCAGCGCGGCGATGAACGGCCAGGTGTCCTCGTAGGGATGCGGCTGCTGCGAGAACTTGTAATAGCCGGAGAGTTTGATATGCGCATCGCGCGCGCGGCCGATCGCCAGCAGCGCCCGGAAGGCTTTGCCCCTCACGCCCTGCGCGACCGGGGGACGACCGCAATGGTCGAACACCAGGCGCACATTTGATTTATCAATCAGCGGCAGCAGCTCGAGCAACTGATCCTGCTCGACCTGAATCTGGAGGAACAGGCCAAGGCTCGTCAGCTTCTCCAATAGCGGCGCCGAATGGCGATAATAACCGGCGCCGTGGAACGGCACGTTGAAGGCGACGCCGATCACGCCGGCGGCTTTCAAGCGTTCGAGCTCGCTGATGTCGACGTCGTTCTCGACCACGGCGACACCCCGAAAGCGGCCGCCGCCCTGCTTCAGCGTGTCGAGCAGGATGCGGCTGTCGCTGCCGTAACCGGTATTGGTGGCGACGACCAGCGCGCGCCTGACATCGAAGGCGTCGAACACGCGGATAAGCTGTGCCGCTGGCGCGATCTCCTGCCCGCTCGGACGGTATGGCGTGTCAGCCCCGTAGGGAAAGCGAACGGGATCGATGGCGTGGACGTGGCAGTCGATCCTGGGGGACGCCGGCAGTGTCATGGCGCAGAACTCCCCAATGTCCGTGTCAGAACGTCGCCTCGATCGCCTTGATCAGCTCGGGCGTCACATCAGGCATGATTCCGAACCAGGCCTTGAAGGCGAGCCGGGCCTGGTTGAGCAGGAGGCCGAGCCCGTTCACCGTGGTGCAGCCCCGCGCGCGGGCATCAGCCAGGAACGGCGTCTCCAGCGGCGTATAGATGAGATCGGCGGCGAGCGTTTCGGGCCTCAAGCGCGACAGGTCGATCTCGAGCGCGCTCTTGCCGACCATGCCGCGATCGGTGCAGTTGACGAGGAGGGCGGCATCCGCGAGCGCCGCGCCGCGTGCATCCCACGCGACGGTGCTGACGGCGGCGCCGAAGTCGTTTGCAAGGGCCTGCGCCTTCTCAGGAGTACGATTGGCGATGCGGATTTCGCGCGCACCGTTTTCGAGCAGCGCCACCACCACCGCGCGCGATGCGCCGCCGGCGCCCAATAGCAGGATCGGCCCGGCGTCGCCGCGCCAGTCGGGCTTGGCATCGCGCAGGCTCTGGACAAAGCCGTTGCCATCATTGTTGAAGCCGGAGAGCGTGCCGTCTTGTTCGACCACGATGGTGTTGACGGCGCCGATACGCTTCGCGGTCTCGTTGACACGGTCGAGCAGCGGCATTGCCGTCTGCTTGTGCGGCATGGTGACGTTGCAGCCGCGAAAGCCGAGCGCGACAAGTCCACGGAGCGCATCTTCCAGCCGCTCCGGCTTGACCGCGAGCGGCACATAGGCGCCGCGGATGCCGTGGGCCTTCAGCCAGTAATTGTGAATGACGGGCGAGCGCGAATGCGCGACCGGCATGCCGATCACGCCTGCCAAACCAAAACCATCCGCCTGCGGCATGCTTCCACCCTCGGACCGCCTCGCGCATTGAATTCGCGCGCCGGCGGGTAGGTCTCCACCGTACCTTTCGGTGCCCGACCATGTTATTTGGTCGATTGTACAATTCTATTAGGCGGAATGGCTATCTCGTGCAATCTGAATCTCGGAGCGGACGGAGCGGAACAGGACCCGGAAGGACGCGCGCACGACGGCCCGCATCGTGCAGGCCGCCCTTCTCGCTTCACGACTACTTCGTCGTCAGCGCCGCGATCGGGCGCCACGAAGCGTCGGGCGCGGCCGCAGCAAGCTGCCGGCAACGGTCGCGCATGAGCTCGGCCGGGCGATCATGGCCACGCTCGCTAAGCACGGCTTCGAAATCGGCGAGCGCTGCGTCAAATCGGCGTGCGCGATAGTTGGCGAGGCCCTGTTCGTAGCGGCCGATCCAATCGAGCACCTCACCACCACTCTCCCCGGCAAGACCGATCAATTCATGAACCGGGAAGCCCTCCTCACGTCCGTACACGGCGATGCTGTCGATCTCGCGCGTGACGATGGTGCCGCGCGCCAGGCGTTCGGTGGCCTCCCCGATCAGGATCTGGGTGCCATAGGACTTGTTGGCGCCCTCGAGGCGGCTTGCGACGTTCACGGCATCGCCGATCACGGTATAGTTCAGGCGCAACTCGGAGCCGATATTGCCGACCAGCATGCGGCCCGAATTGATGCCGATCCGGATCTGGAGCGGCTGGCCGAGATCGTCGGCAAGACCGGACTCCCGCATCGCCCTGCTACAGCCGAGCGCCGCGCTGCAGCAGCGCAGCGCGTGATCGGCCTGTGGCTGCGGGGCGCCCCAGAACGCCATGACGGCGTCGCCGATGAACTTGTCGATGGTCCCGCCATTGGCAACGATGACCTCCGAGGCGATGTCCAGATAGCGCGACAGCAGCGGCACGACGCGGTCGCCCAGCCGCTCGGACAGTCCGGTGAAGCCGGCGATGTCAATGAACATCACGCTGAGCTCCTGGATGCTGCCGCCGGGCTTTGCATCGACGCCCTGCCGCAACAGCGAGCGAACCAGATCGGCCGGGATGAACTTGCGAAACGCCGACAGGCCGGCCGCCATTTCGGCGATCGCGCCGGACAGGCTTGCGATCTCCTTGAGGCGCGACGGATGGCGGCGGACCTGCTCCAGCGCGAAGGCTTCGACATGACGGAGCTCGCCGACGACGCGCGACAGCGGCGCGGCAATGACGGAGCGCGCCAGCATCGCCGATGCCAGCGCCGCGAGCACAGCGCCGACGGCAAGGCCGAGGATCAGCCGCCGCAGCGTCGTCTCGACCGGACCGAGAAATTCCGCCTCCGGGATCACGGTCGCGAGCGACCAGCCGGGAAACGGCAGCGGCGTCAGCGCGACCTCATAGGCCGCGCCACCTGACGTGAGCCGGCTCCGCCAGGCCTCCTTGCGGCCAGCCTCGCCTGCCTTTTCCAGCGCGACGCGTGCCAGCGGGAGCAGCGCGGTGTCACCGCGCGCAGGGTGCAGCTCGTCGGCATTCTTGTCCGGCGCGGCGACGAGCTCGCCGCTGTGATCGACGATGAACGCCGTTCCCGTGCGCCCGACCTCGAGCTGCGACAGAAAGCGCGCGAGCCTCGTATATTCGATGACCACGGCCAGGACGCCCTGCCGTTCCTGATAGACGTCGATTGGGCCCGCAAAGGTAATCGACGGCCGCTCGCCGGTCGGATGGTCCAGCACCCTGAACCATTGCGGCTCCTCGGCGGTGAGCCCGGCCTTGAACCAGGCTTGATCAGCGACGCGGAACTCAGTCGGCTCGAAGCGGCGATTGGCGAATTCGATATCGCCGGGAACAACGTCATATTCGTCGACGCGGCGCTGGCCGGCATGATCGGTCAGCGATATCTCCATCATTTCCAGGCGGCGGTCGCCGAGCTTGTGCGCGGCGAAGAAGGACCCGTCGGGCCAGCCGAAGGCGACCCAGGAGATCGTCGCCTGCGATTGCAGTTGCGACAGGAACACGAATTCACGCTTGTCGGCCTCGCGGGTGTCGAGCACGTTCTGGAGGAACAGCGTGCGGATCGCGGTGTGCGCGGCGCGCGCCTCGTCGACGATCGCGGCGACCTCCTTGCGGACGGCAGCGACGATCTGCTCGTTGATGGTCGAGGCGAGCTGCCGGCTGGTCGCCTCCGCCGTGCGCCACCACAACAGGCTGGAGAGGGCGGCCGTCAGCAGGATGGCGGTCAGGACCAGCGCCGAGACAGCGAGGCGAATGCTGACCGTCAGCCTGGCGATCGCGTGAAACTGCCGTCCGGGATCGACATTCATCGCTGCTTCCGCCCTCGGGCCGCGCGTGGTTCCTGACATCGCTCTACGTGGTGCACCGCCGTTCGTTACGTCTGGCAGACCCGGTCAGCACCCGCCAATGCTCTGCCGCTAACGTCTCGATAGCGCCAAGGCATTGGATTTGGCCGGCCACCTGCCCGCAAATTGGTGCAGGGCCTGTGTGCGCTCACCCAACGGTCTCACGGACTCGTGAGCGGCTCGAATGTAACGCGGAACGTGAGCGAGGCGAACAGGACTATGCGCTTTTCGCTTGCAAAGCGATGCCATCTCAAAAGGAGAAGCCGATGTCTGCCAAACTCGCCGTCACCACGCTCGTTCTCGCCGGCGCCATGTCAACTGCGCTCGCAACGCTCGCCGCCGCCGCCCCGCTGACCAAGGCGGAGGCCGATGCCGCCGTCGCCGCCAAGAAGGAAAAGTGCTTCGGCGTCGCACTTAAGGGCCAGAACGATTGCGCCGCCGGACCGGGCACGACCTGCCAGGGCACCTCGACCACCGACTTCCAGGGCAACGCCTGGAAATTCGTCCAGGGCGGAACTTGCACCAGCATCGACCTGCCGGGCGGCAAGAAGGGCTCGCTCAAGCCGGTCTGACGCCGGCCGACCGACACACCCCGTCGACAGATCGAAAGCGGAGAAGCGGAGAAGCACCATGATCACGGCTATCAAGCCAGCCGCCGTGCCGGCCGTGCCGCTACGCTTTTCACGTCCGATCGGCGGCGTTGCCGGAACCAGCTTCAAGCCAGAGCATCTTCCGGCCATACTGGAGGCCGGCCCGCAAGCCGGCTTCTTCGAGGTTCACGCCGAGAACTACATGGGCGCAGGCGGGCCGCCGCATCGCGCACTGGAGGAGATCCGCCGCGACCATCCGCTGTCGCTGCACGGCGTCTGCATGTCGATCGGCGGGCCTCAGCCGCTCGACAAGGCGCATCTCGCACGCTTCCGCAGCCTCGTCGCACGCTATCAGCCCGCGCTCGTCTCCGAACATCTCGCCTGGTCGACGCATGAGACCAGCTTCTTCAACGATCTCCTGCCGCTGCCCTATACCGAAGCAACACTGGCGTGCGTCTGCGACCACATCGACCAGGTGCAGGACGCGATCCGCCGTCCATTGCTGCTGGAGAACCCGTCGACTTACCTCGCTTTCCGCGAGTCCTCGATGAGCGAGACTGATTTTATTCGCGGCATCGTCGAGCGTACCGGCTGCGGCCTGCTGCTCGACATCAACAACGTGTTCGTGTCCGCGACCAATCACGGTTTCTCGGCGCTGGACTACCTCGTGAACTTTCCTCTGTCCCGCGTCGGGGAAATCCACCTCGCCGGCCACGCCGAGCAGACCGACGACGAAGGCGATCTGCTGCTGATCGACAGCCATGACGGCCCGGTCGCGGACGCCGTGTGGAAGCTCTACGAGATCGTCGTCCGGCGCCACGGCGCCGTGCCGACGCTGATCGAGTGGGACAGCAACGTTCCGGACTGGCCGGTCCTGCAGGCGGAAGCCGCCGCCGCGCAGACGATCCTCGATCGCTGCGATCAGCCCGCGCCGACGGGAGACCGTCATGCCGCGTGAGCAGGATCTGTCCTTTGCCGCGACCTTCGCACCGGCACTGCTTGATCCAGCGCGCGGTGTGCCTGCGGCGGTGACCGGGCCTAACGGCAAGGCGGGCGGAAAACGCTACGCCGTCTACCGCAACAACGTCACTGTCAGCCTGATCGACGCGCTCGCCGCGATCTATCCGGCGGTACAGCGCATCACCGGCCCCGACTTCTTCCGCGCCATGGCGCGCTTCCATGTTCGCCAGACGCCGCCGATCTCACCGCTGCTGTTCGACTATGGCCGCGACTTTCCGACTTTCATCGAGGCCTACGAACATGCGCGGCCGCTGCCCTGGCTCGCCGACGTCGCCCGCATCGAGCGGGCCTGGCTCGATGCCTATCACGCACGCGACGCCGCGCCGCTCGCGCCGGCACGGCTTTCGGCAGTGGCGCCGGACCGCCTGGGCGATCTCGTTTTCACCCCTCACCCGGCGGCGCGCGTCGTGCGGTCGCAATTCTCGGCGGTGACCATCTTTGCCGCCAACCGCGATACGGCGCCCTTCGAACGCATCGACGCATCCACGCCGGAAGACGCACTGATCACGCGCGCAGAATTCGACGTCACCGTCCGGCACCTTCCACCGGGCGGCGGGGTCTTCGCGACCAGTCTGATGTCGGGCCGGCCGCTCGGCGAGGCCGCTGCGTCAGCGCTGGAAACCTCGCCCGATTTCGACATCGCCTCGAATATTTCCGGCCTGATCGAGGCCGGCGCATTCACCTCAATTGCCTTTGGAGACCCACAATGATCGCGGATCAACGCCTGTCAGCAGGCGGAAACCTGCCGACCGTCAGGCTGCTCATCGAGAGAGCCAATGATCTGGTGCAAACCATCGCATCGCCGTCGATCGTCCAGCTCGTGCTGCGCGTCGCGCTGGCTGTGCCGTTCTGGCGCTCCGGCATTCTGAAATGGGGCGGCTTCCTCAAGCTGAACGACACCGCGGTGACGCTGTTCACCGACGAATTTATGCTGCATCTGCCGGGCGGCCCCTATCATTATCCCGCGCCGACGGTGATGGCTTTCCTGTCCGGGTGCGGCGAGATCACGTTTCCGATTCTGCTGATCCTCGGCCTCGGCACACGGTTCGCCGCGCTCGGACTGCTGTTCATGACTGTCATCGTAGAGCTGACTGTGCCTGACGGCTGGCCGATCCACATCACCTGGGCGGCGATGGCGCTCGGCATCATGGCCTACGGGCCGGGACGCGTCTCGCTCGACCATCTGGTCGGCCGGACGCTTTCGCCCGAACGATAGGGGCGGTCGGCCTTTATACCCTGCCGCGACGAGGAGAAGCGCGGGCCAGCACCAAATAGAAATTGTATTGCGGCACCGGTCGGATATTCTCATTGACGTCCGCCGATCCCGCACGTGCGGCGGTCCGCTCCCTGAGCTACGGCTGCTACGCCGGTTCAAGCGGCGTCGAAAGCCGGCTCAGCATCTTCAACGGCAGTCGCTACGAGCCGATGACGCTGGAGGAGCGAGGCAAGCATGTCCAACACTGACAAGGTTTTCGCCGGCTCGATCCCAAAACTCTACGACGAATATCTCGTCCCGCTGATCTTCGCCGTTTACGCCGACGACATCGCAAGACGTGTCGCGGCCCTGTCTCCCGCCGTGCTGCTCGAGATCGCGGCAGGCACGGGCGCAGTGACGCGCGCCGTGGCGGCGGCACTGCCGCGCGACGTCCGTTATATCGCGACCGACCTCAACGAGCCGATGCTCGCGGTCGCGGCGCAGCGTCAGGCAGACGACGATCGCATCTCATGGCGCCAGGCCGACGGGTCGGCCCTGCCCTTCGACGATGCCGCCTTCGACGTGGTCTGCTGCCAGTTCGGCGCCATGTTCTTTCCGGACCGTGTCAAGGCTTACGGGGAAGTGAAGCGCGTCCTGAAGGGCGATGGCACGTTCGTGTTCAACGTCTGGGATCGCATCGAGGACAATGTGCTGACGCATGAAGCAACTGTGGCGCTCGAAAAGCTGTTTCCCGACGACCCGCCCCGTTTCATGGCGCGGACGCCGCACGGCTATCACGACAAGGCCGTCATCAGAACCGACCTCGAACGCGCAGGCTTCCGTGACATATCGATCGAAACGCGATCTGAAATAAGCCGCGCGCCGTCGCCCGAATACGTCGCGATCGCGCTCTGCCAGGGCACGCCGCTGCGCAGCGAGATCGAGGCAAGGGATGCCAGCAAGCTTCAGGCTGCAACCGACATCGTTGCCGAGGCGATCCGAACGCGCCATGGGTCCGGATCGATCGAAGGCAAGATCCAGGCGATCGTGGTCGAGGCGCGGCGGTAATTGCGGGCTTCGATCTGCCGCCTCCTACCAGAAGCCCCGCTGCATCGGCTGCGCCGGCTGATAATATTGATACTGGCCGCGCCGGCGCGGATTGATGGGCTGCGGGTTCGGATCGCGCTGGAAGAAGAAGCCGAAGCCGTTACCGCCATTGTCCCAGCTGTCATCGCTCGCCATCGCCATGGGAGGCGCGGTCGGCTTGCGCGTGATGAAACCGCCCTGGGGCTGGTTGCTCAGCACTGCAACGAACTCGGTGCGGTAGTTGGTTTCCGCACTCAGCGGCTCGTCCGAGATGATGATCGACGAGCGCGGCAATGCGGTCGGCCCGATGCGATCCCATACCTCCTGAGGGATGGTGATGCGGTCGAGCGCGTCCTTGGCGTCGTCGCTATTTTCGATCGTGACCACGCTCCAGCGCAGGCCGGTGTCGTTTTTCGCCATCGCGGTGAAAACATGCGTGCCGAGCGGCTGGTCGGGATTGCGGATCGCGACGGGAACCTCGATGCTGGTGTCGAACACCTCGCCGCCGCCGTCCGGTGCCGGCTTGTGCGTGTTCCGCCGCACGTAGAGTTTCTGCGTCGCGCGGCTGATGTAGACCGAGACCGGCTCGAGCGCGAGCCTTGCGTCGGTCGCTGTCTTCACGGCATCGGCCTTCCTGGTCGCTGCGGCCTTGGCGGCCTCCTTGGTGGCAGCGACGGCGTCGCGCTTCGGCTGCGCGGCGGCCTTGGCGGCGTCGAGCTGGCTCGCCGCGTCCGCCGCCTTGGTGGCCACCTTCTGCTTCAGCTCCTCGGCCTTGACCCGGGCCTCATCGGTCTTTGCGGCCGCGAGCTGTTTGTCGGCGAAGGCGAGCTCGGCGTCGGCGCGGGCCTTTTGCTGTTCCAGCTTGCGCAGCGAAGCGGGGAGCGAGGCGGCCTCTTTCGCCGCCGCTGCCGCCGCCTTCTTGGTCTCGTCGGCCGCGCGGGTGGCCTCCTCCGCCTCGCCGGAGAGCCTGTCGATACGGTGCGGCGCCGCCTCAATGGCCTCCCGCTTCGGCATGAACAGCGCGGGGTGGGAGAAATCGACCGGGGCCGCATCGTTCGGCGAGATGATCACCCGCATCCCGATGTTCGTCTTGTCGAACAGGCCCTCCGCAAAGCCGAACGGCATGCGCACGCAGCCATGCGAAGCGGCATAGCCGGGCAGCGGCCCGCCATGCAGCGCGATGCCGTTCCAGGTGATGCGCTGCATGTTCGGCATCCAGGCATCGTCATACATGGTCGAGTGGTGGTCTTTGTCCTTTTCGACGACGGCGAAGACGCCGGCCGGCGTCTCGCGTCCCGTGGTTCCGGTGGAGACCGGCGCGCGAAAAATCCAGCCGTCGGGGTCGTAGAAGGTGACCTGCTGGCTCTTGATCGACACGATCGCCATGATCGGCTCGCCCGCCTCGCGTGGCGCCACCGCTTCGGCCGGCTGGCGCGCCTGCTTGGCCGCGGTGGCCGGGGCCGCCGCCGCCAATGCGACCATCGCGGCCAGCGTCACAATTCCGGGAGGCCCCCAACGCCGCATCGTCATGGTGGAATGCGCCGTTGTCATCAGGTTTTTCATGCCATCCTCGGTCGAAATGCCGGTCCGCTTGTGTCGATCACGTGTCAGATTGCGATCTTTGCATTAAGAAATCGCAGCCGCCTTACGTTCCGTCTGTGGCGACATTCGGCACGTTGCGGCGGTAAATCTCTCATATACGACGGTCGGCGCAGGCGGAAGGGCGGCGTGCGGCCGAAGCTGGCCCGAAGCTGGTGGTCTATCGCTGCGGCAGAATGACCGGGTTCGGTGACGCAGCGGCCAGGGCCTGACGTCGGACGGCGAGGCCCCCCGACGGACGCATGCTAGACGCCCAGCGCCTTGCGGTTGAAGGTTCGCAGGAAACGCAGCGACAGGGTCCGGACATTTGCGACGTTCAGCAACCAGGCGGCGGCGGCATAAGCGAGCCCGCCGGCGAGGCTCACGACGATGAGCGGGACGGGGCCGGAGCCATTGACCTGCGATCGAGCAACGAGAATGGCAGCCGCCATCGCCGCGGCGGAGACGGCAACGCCGGCGAGGCGGTGGAGGTCGAACGGGACCGGGTGGGCGCGATGCATCAGGACGACGGCAACGAGGAAGCCGATTGCCTCGGTCGCGAGCGTCGCCACCGCCGCGCCGTAGAGGCCGTAGCCGGCGACCAGCGTGAACATCAATGCCACGCTGACGACCAGCGTCAGGAACGACTGCGCCGCCAGCATGAACGGCCGCTCGGCGAGCTGGAAGCTGATCTGCACGTAGAACTGATTGGCGATGCCAAAGAAGCGGGCGAGCACCAGGGTGGGCAGCAGCGCCGAAACGCCGGCGCGGAAATCGACGCCGACGAGCGTGCCGGCGACCTGGTCGGCTGCGAGCGCCAGCCAGACGGCGACGGGCGCGACCACGACGAGCAGCAGCTCGAGGCTCTCGGTCAGCCGCTCCCGCGTCGTCTCGGTGTTTTTCTCCGACAATGACCGGAATACCAGCGGCACGGTCGCCGCGGCGACGCTGGAGGCGATCATGACCATGAACTGGCGCGGCAGATCGGCGGCGACGCCAAAGATGCCGGCAGCGTCCTTGCCGAGCAAATAAGCGACGATGAGGCGGTCGCAGGCGGAGTAGACCGCAACGGACAATCCGGCCAGCGTCAGCGGCAGGCCGTAGCGCGCGAGTTGCATGAACTGGCTGCGCTGGAAGCGCGCGATCCTGGTGCGGTCACCGACGAGGTTCAGGATGATCCCGGTGAGCGAACCCAGGCCGAATGCGGCAAGCAGCCCCAATCCACCCCAGCCGAGCCAGATGCCGAGCAGGCCGAAACCGACGCTCGACACGCTGCGCACGATCGAGATCGCCGCGAATCTGTATGGGCGCAATTTGGCGCGCTCGAACTCCTGGCCGACATCGACGGCATTCGCCATGATCGCGACGAACATGCTGGCGAGCAGCAGCCCGACGCTGAGATCGCTGCGGAACAGGAAGACCAGCGGGGTGGTGGCGCAGAGAACCGCGACCGTCAGCGCGAAGGCGACCATCGCCGTGCCGCGAAAATCCACCTCGGCCGACATCGCCTGATAGCGCGACACCGACAGCTTGATCCAGGCGAAGAAGATCGCGCCCAGAATGCCGGCCAGGCTGATGCCGACGACATAGACGCCGTACTCCGCCGGCGTCAGCAGCCGCGTGTAGGCCGTGACGGCAAAGAAGCCCACGGCCGCAGGCAGGATGTAGGCGACGAGATAAATCGAGAAATGGCGGTTCAGCATGCGAGCACGGGACCGGCAACATTGTTGCGAGTGTGACGGCCGTTCATCAATGGGACCATGGCGGGGCGAACGAACTGCGCCGCAGCATCCCTCAAGAGTGTCACATAAGTCTGGAGATCGGGCGGCGAATGCAGCTTTGAGGCCGCTTTCGCGCGTTAGCGTTAAATTTGCCTTCCCCTGAGCGGGAGGGCGCGACCACCGCAAGGAACCATGATTGGCGGATGGCAAAGTTAACCCAACGAGGGAAAACCCCGGCGTTGCAAGGCGCCGCTTGGTACGATGGCGCGTTGGTTCGACAAGGACTGCCGTGACCAGGCTGGACAGACGCGGATTTCTCCTCGGCAGCGCCGCAGCATTCGCGGCGGGCGCGTCGGCGTCCGCAGCGCCGGCGTCGAAACTCGCCCAGCGCCGTCCGGGATTTGGTGCCGCGGCCACGCTCTGGGATCTGCAAGCTGATCCCAGGCTCGGCGAAGCCATCAGCACCTATTGCACGCAGGTGGTGCCGGTGCTCGAGCTGAAATGGCCGATGCTGCGCCCGGACGCGCACACATTTGCGTTCGAGCGCGCCGACGCGATCCTGGACTTCGCCCGGCAGAACGATTTGACGATGCGCGGCCACGCGCTCGCCTGGTATTACGATATTCCGGACTGGACCAAGCAGATCAAGGACGCCAGGGGCGTCGAGCGCGCCTATGTCGACCACATCGGCACCGTCGTCTCCTATTACAAGGACAAGCTGACGTCGTGGGACGTGGTCAACGAGCCGATCCCGGACAATCCGCGCAGTCCAAAAGACCGGCGCGACTCGTTCTGGACGCAGCACCTGGGCAACGGCTGGATTCCGCTGGCGTTCCGCACGGCGGCCGCGGCCGACCCCTTCGTCAAGCTCGCGATCAACGAATACGACATCGAGTCGGCGAAGGACACGTTCATTGCGAAGCGCGCGGCGTACCGCAATCTCATCATGGACCTGCTCGACCAGGGCGTGCCGTTGCACGCCGTGGGTCTGCAATCGCATCTGCATGCCGAGCTCGAAATCGACACCCATGGGCTTGCCGAATTCGTCACCGAGCTGCGCTCCTGGGGCCTTGAGGTGCTCGTCACCGAACTCGATGTCGACGACCAGAAGCTGACGGGGACTCCGGCGGAGCGCGACGCAATGGTCGCCAAGCGCGTCGATGATCTCTTGACCGCGATCTCGACCAGCGGCCCGGTGCGCTCGATCCTGACCTGGGGCCTCTCGGATCGCTATAGCTGGATCAACGGCACTTTTGCCCGCGCCGACAAGCAGCCGAACCGTCCCCTGCCGCTCGACGGCGAGTTCAAGCCGAAGCCGTTCATGGACGTGATCAGCAAATTCACGAGAGACGTGTAAGCGGCTTTATTTTGAGCATGAACTTTTCGGAAAACCGCTGCACGCTTTTCCGGATCATGTTCTAGCGTGTCTTCGGCGTCTCGAATTCGGCCTCGTCGCCCATGTGATCGGGCGAAAGGCTCGGACCGCGACGATCGCGCGAGCTGAGGCGGAACACATTGCGGATGTCGTCGATCGAGGTCGACGAATAGGACTGGATGCAGAGCGCGACCTGCTCGGGCGAAGCGGCGCGCATCATCGCTTCGATGGCGGGACGGTCGAGGCGCGTGTCGTCCCAATGCGAGACCGCGATGCTGTCTTCTGTAACCCGATGGGTCGCCAGATGCGCCGGCGAGCTCGCGACGAAATGGCCATAGAGCAAATATTCCGAGAACTTCTTCTTCCGGCATAGTGCCAGAACCCAGTTCAATCCCGTTGCCGACTTGATCGCGTCGGTCATCGCGCGCGCGGTGTCCTTGTCCCAAACCAGCGCGTTGCCGACATAGTCGTCCGCGGGGAAGGACCTGTCCTTGATGCCAAGGAGCTGATCGACCGTGCGCAGCCACAGCCCATGCAACGGGTGGTCAGCGCCGATGTCCCTCGGGGTGACGAACAGCGGCGTCTTCTCAGCGCCGGCGTATTGGCCGACGTCGAATTCGCGGAAGAACAGATTGTCCGAATCCAGGATGCAGACGCGCTGCTCCGGTGCGTTGAGGACGCCGGCGACCTTGAGGATCTGCTGGATGTGCCAGCCGTGGACGGGTGACGACAGCAGCGAGAGCCAGACGCGCCGTTTGCTGATGAACTGGAGAGCCGGCGGCAGCGCCCGGAGCCATTTCGGCAAATACCGCGAGGCCGGAACGATGACACGCTTGTCGGAAGCGAACCGCGCGAACAGCGGCAAATCCTCATCGTTAACGAGAACATAATGCCGCGTGTAGCCCGTCAACCAGGTGTCGATGCTCTCGCTGAGCAGCGAAAAGCGTTCGATATCCTTGGCGTAGCTGGCGGTCAGCAGGGCAACAGAATGCATGGCGCGCGCTCGTATGGCGATCAGGCCGCAGTCATAGCGGCGCGTCGATGGGCTGGAAACTCACACTCTGAATCAAGGTAAAGCGAAACAGAGATTGACCGCAGGAAAAGACTAGCCTCCGGACGTCAGGCTTCTGACGTAGGCGATCGCTCGCTCAGCTACGGCGGGATCAAGGTTCGTTTTACGTATCCTTTGCTCAATCAGCTCCAGGTCCAAAGGCCGCGTCCCATGGATCGCGCTGACGAACCGCTTGTCCCTCTCATCCAACCTGGCGAGTTTGAACACGACGAGGTCAGCGCAGGCGCCACGCCGGTCACCGTCCGTCCCGCGACTTCAGTTTGCACTCTGACCGCCCGGTTCAGCCAACCTCTCGGGAGCTTAGCCGTCGTCTCATCGACGCCATCGATGTAGAAACCATGCGTACGGTGGAACTGGCTTTCAGATCCAAAAAGGCCGTCGATGTGTTCAGACGCAATTGGCTGCACACCGTCACGTGTGTGCTTGGCCTCCGTCATTTCCCAGACTTTTGCGTTTGCTGGAAAGGCATCGATTTCCGGCGATTGCGTCGCCGCCTCTGGCGCATCGGACATGGAAGCCAGTATCGCCTGACTGCCAACGATGTACACCGTATCCGTGTCAAATGCGAAGGCCAGGGCTCGGACGACTCTAAGCAAATCTTCGAAATCGCGTACTGGGCCGCCCTCAGCCATCACAGACCTCGATCAGAAGCAATTTGAGTGCTCAAGCCGCGTTCAACGATTCTTCTTGCGGCCCTTCGTAGCCGGATCCGCGTATCGTAATCGCCAAAATGAACGCCTTCGGTGAGAAAGAATGGCGACGAATTGCGCAACCTGACCATCTCGCGATCGCGACTGATCAGTTTCACCGCGAGTTCCCCGGTCGGAAGGGCAAGCAGCTCCTGCCACTCGCGTACGAATGGCCAATCTGTGAATTGGTCGGCCTGACGCGCGTGAGCTGCCTTGGCCTTTTCCACCAGGGATGGGTCGCGACGAAGTCTCCGCACGATCAGCCGATGCATCATCAGCTTCGCGGTATCGCCAACCACGCCCTCGTTTAAGCCGTCCTTCATGCGTTCATCCGGAACCAGTTCGAATATAAACAACCTGCCGGGAACAAAAAAGGGCGCAACTTCCCGATAGTTACCGCTTTGGCTCGGCGGGACCTAATCCAACGGCAGCCCCTGCTCGATGCCGCGAAAGCGCAGCGGGGCCAGGGCCGACGCCCGCTGCCACCAATCGGCGACGCGGTCGTCGAGCGCGGTCACACCTCGACCCTGGCCGGGGAAGATCCGGATCCGCTGCACCGCCTCGGCTTCGAACCCCTTGCCCTTGCGCGTGATCTTGAGGGCCGCGCCTTCGCGGTCCCGCTGGGTCAGCGGCACCAGAAGGCGGCCGCGGGGGCGGAGCGAGCGGAGCCAGAGCGGATGCGGAGACGAGAAACCGGCATGCACGATGATCACGTTGGCGGGTTCGCCGATGTCCTCGCATCCGTCACCATGGACGACCGCGACGTTGCGATAGGCGCGAAGATAGCTTGCGGCGCGCGCCGCAAGCCGCTCGTCGCATTCGATTGCATACACCCTGCCCTTTGGGCCCACGATCTTCGACAGCACTGCCGAGAAATAGCCGAGCCCGCAGCCGATCTGGACCACGCGGTCTTTCTCCCCGACGTCGAGCAAATCGATGAAACGCGCCCACAGGCTCGGCAGTCCGGTGTCGAGCTTGCGGCGCGCATCGATCGCGACCAGCACATTGTCCTGAAGATGAACGGGATCGGCATCTGGCGTCAGCCGATAACTGCGCGCCGCCTCGCTCTTGATGCGCCAGGGTCCCTTCGCCAGAAACTTTTCGCGCGGAACAGCGGCGAGGGCTTCGAGCAGGCGCGGTGAGGAGATCCGCTCGCGCTTTGCGATCAGCTCCACGTAACGCGCGCGCGAGGCGACAAGATCGCTCATCGCACGGGGTCAGCCCGTTCGCGCACCGGCGCGTCCGCACCGAGCTCGTTGATCAGCTGCATCGCCTGCTTCAGGTCCGGCGTGTAAAAGCCCTCGCTGAACTTGCCGACAATCGGTGCGAGCAGGAGACTTGCGTGCTCGCGCTTGCCGGCTTCGAGCGACAGGCGCGCCAGGCTGACGGCGGTGCGAAGCTCCCAGGACAGCGCGCCCTGCTTGCGCGCGATCTCCAGCGACAGGCCGAACAGGTCCTCGGCCTCCTGCACCGATGCCGGATCACCGCCCGACAGGGTGATCTCGCCCTGCAGGCGGTAGACTTCGGCGAGATAGGAGTGATCACCGGTCCGTCTCGCGGTCGCGAGCGCGCCGTCCAGCGCGCGCAAGGCGGCATCGCGCATCCCGACCTTGGCGTAGGCCTCCGCAAGCAGGCAGCGGAACCAGCAGCCGGCGAGCCAGGAATCCATCGCTTCGTATTCGTCGAGGCCGAACCGCATCTGGCTGAGGCCTTCATCGGCCTCGCCGAGCTGCGCCAGCGCCCAGCCGCGCAGGATCGCCGCCTGCTGCTTCCAGTGCAGGAAATTGTGCTCGGTGGCGATGATCATGGCGCGGTTGGCGTGGTCGCGCGTGCCCTCGACATCGCGCAAATGCTGGCAAAGATAGGCGCCGAACACGAGCGCGAAGGCGAGCGTGAAGGGGTGGCGGATCTTCTCGGCGTTCGCGATCGCCTGCTCGCTGTGCTGGCGCGCCGCGTCGGGCCGGCCGAGGAACCAGAGGAGGTAGCCGAGATAGGACAGCGAGACGACGCCGGGATCGGTGCCGTGCCGCTCCATCAGATCGGAGTGCAGATCGGGGCTGTAGAGGTTGATGCAGCGGTGCAGGTGGTGCTGGGACGCAGCAAAGCGGCCGCGATAGAGCATGGTCATCGCGATCGAGCGGTGCGCCTCGATCAGATAGCCGGTCTGCTGCGCCGGCTGTGTCCGCTCGTTCAACCGCTCGCGCTTGGCGAACTTCAACAGCTCGACGCTGAGATCGTGCGCGCGGGTGAGATCGGCGCGGATGAAATGACAGACCCAGAGCCCGCGCGTGGCGGCGAAGGCCTTTTCGTCGTCGTCGAGCTGCTGGCCGAGTTCGAGGGCGCGGATGTAGTTCTCCTCGACCTCCTGCACGGCATAACCTTTGGCGGCGATCAGCGCGTTGCCGAGCGCGATGCGCAGCTCGAGCTCCATCTCGTCGGCGCCCTGCATGCGCGCATTGGCCTGCACGACGCTGAGGCCGCGGCGCAGATGGCCGATCGCCTCCAGATTGGCGCCGCTCTTGGCCGCCTGCTTGCCGGCCTTGAGCCAAAAGCTGGCGGCACCCTCGCTCTGGCCGGATTCGGTCAAATGATGGGCGAGCAGTTCCGGTTCGCGCTCGGTCTTCTCCGGATACATCTCGGCGAGCACCTGGGCGATCCGGGAATGCAGCTTGCGCCGCTCGCTGTGTAGCAAGCTCGCATGCGCGGCGTTCTGAATCATCACGTGCTTGAAGGAGTAGAGCGCGTCGGGCGGATGGCCGCGGCGCATGATCAGCCCGGCCTCTTCCAGATGATTGAGTGCGGCCTCGATCTGTTCGGCGGGCGTGTTGGCGACCGCGTGCAGCGTCTCGTAGGAGAATTCGCGGCCGATGGTGGCGCCGATCTGCGCGATCCGCTTGAACGGCCCCATCCGGTCCAGCCGCGCCATCAGCGAGTCCGTCAGCGTCGCCGGGATCGCGAGCTGCCGCCACGGACCCGACAACACGTAGCGCCCGTGCCGTTCGGTCAGGAGGTTGGATTCGAGAACCGTCTTGGTCAGCTCTTCCAGGAACAGCGGCACGCCGTCGGTCTTGACGATGATCTCCTCGACGACCTCCTTGGGAAGTTCACGTCCCGCCACGCGCTCGACCAGCGTCGCGCGCAGCTGCCGGCTCAACCGGTTCAGCACCAGCGTGGTGAGGTGCGAATGCGCGTTCCAGCTCGGCTGGAATTCAGATCGCGCTGTCATGATGACGAGGACCGGCCGGTTCTGCACCCGGTCGACCAGGAGGTCGATCACCTCGCGGGAAGTCGGGTCGATCCAGTGCAGATCCTCGAACGCGACCACCAACGGCAGCTCGCGCGCAAGGCCGAGGAAATGATTGACCAGCGCCGCGACGGTCGCATCCTTTTGCTGCTGCGGCGACAGCTCAAGCGGCGGATAGCGGTCACCGGTGGGAATGGACAACAGCGCGGCAAACAGCGGCGTAACCTGCTCGATGTCACCATGAGCGGCGGCGATCGCGGTCTCCAGGTTCGCCAGCGACTGCGCGGACGCATCCTCGCGGTCGAGACCGAGAGAGAATTTGAGCTGCTCGGCGAACGGATAGAACGCGGTGGAGGTGTAATAGGGCGAGCACTGGAACGAAACCTGTCCATGGCGATCGCCCGCGATGCGCTCGAAGATTTCCTGGATGATGCGCGACTTGCCAATGCCGGGCTCGCCGAACTTGACCACGACCTGGCCGTCGCCGTCCTTGACCTGCTGCCAGCGCCCGATCAGCAGCGCAATCTCCTCCTCGCGGTTGACGAGCGGGGTCAGCCGCGTGCCCATGGCGGCGGCGAAGCGGGTCTCCACCCGCGAGGCGCGCATCACGTGCCAGGCCTGCGCTTTCTCCGAGATGCCCTTCAGCGCGTGGACGCCGAGATCGCGGTAGTCGAACTTCCCCTTCAGCAGCGACTGGGTCGAGGCGGAAATCACCACACCGTTGGGCGGCGCCAGGCCTTGCAGGCGCGCGGCGAGATTGACGGTTTCTCCGACCGCGGAGTCGCGCTCCTCGGTGCCCTGTCCGACGAGGTCGCCAACCACGACGAGACCGGTCGCGATGCCGATGCGGACGGCGGGTGAGTGGCTGAGCGCACCACGCGGCTCGATCGCGCGCGCTGTCGACAGCACCCGCACGATCTCGAGCCCCGCGCGCACCGCGCGCTCGGCGTCGTCCTCATGTGCGGTCGGATAGCCGAAATAGACCAAAATGCCGTCCCCGACGAAGCGGGCGGCAAAACCTTCGTAATGCTTCACTACGCGGACACAGGTTTCGCGGAAGCTCGCGATCATATCGCGCACGTCTTCCGGATCGAACTGCACCGAGAGCGAGGTGGAATCGACCATGTCGCAGAACATGGTGGTGAGCTGACGCCGCTCGGCACCGACCTCCGTCCGGGTTTGCGGGCGCGCCGCCGCGTCGGGCTTCTCCGCTGTTTCGGCCCGGAACAACGCGGTCATGGCCCGCTGGAGCCGCTTCCGATCGCCGAGCGGCAATCCGAGCTCGACGAGATCGGATTCGGTCAGGTCCCCCATGACGTCGAGATCGAGACGGTGCTGCGCGAAAAGATCGGTATAGTGGCCGAGACCGATGCCCTCGAGCCAGCGCTTCAGCCCGCCTTCCGTTCCCGTGCCCGGCTCATTCTCCAGCATGGTGATTCTGCCCGACCAATCACTCCGTCGAAGCGCTTAGGGCCCCTCAACCACAGATTTTGGGGCCAAAACTTCACCTCAGACTGGACGCGTTCCCTTAGTTCTTGGAAGAATAGCCCAATCGGATCAAAAGGGAACGGAATTGTCGGACGTCACACTCCCAGCACCGCAGGGATCAGCCGGCACGACGGCCGACACGAAGATATTCGCGCATATCGGCGGCCTTCTCGATTTCCATGCCCGCAGGACGCCGACGGCCCCCGCCCTCCTCGCCCCTGGCCGGCCGGGCCTCAACTACGGCGGGCTTTCCGACCGGACGCAGGATCTCGTCCGCACGCTGCGCGGGCTCGGCATTGCCCCTGCCGACCGGGTTGCGGTTGCGCTGCCGCGCGGCGCCGACAGCGCACTGGCCCTGATCGCGATCGCATCAAGCTGCGCCTGCGTTCCCGTCAATCCCGACCTGACGGCGGACGAGCTGCAACGCTATTTCAGCGAATTGAAGCTGACGGCGCTGGTCGCCCGGGCTGACACGAACTCGGCGAGCCGCGATGTCGCCAAGGCGCTCGATCTTGCGGTGATCGATTTCGTGCCGGGGCCGCAAAACGATCTCGGCGGCTGCGCGTTCGTCGGATCGGCGGTCGGACCGGCAAACGGCAGCGGCGCCTCGCGCGGCGACGATGACGCGTTCATCCTGCTGACATCGGGCACGGCGGCGCGGCCGAAGATGGTGCCGCTGACGCATCGCAATGTGTGCCTCTCCGCCTATAATGCCGGCCGCGTGCTGTCGCTCGCGTCCCACGATCGTCTGCTCAACGTCCTGCCGCTGTTTCACGCCCATGGCTTGATCTCCGGCCTGCTGACGGCGCTGGCCGCGGGCTCCAGCGTGATCTGCACCGATGGTTTCGACGCTTTCTCCTTCTTCGGCTGGATGCGGCAGCTGCAACCGACCTGGTACACGGCAGTACCGACCATCCACCGCGCGCTGCTGACGGCGGCGGAAGCGACCCCGGACCTCGCCCGATCGTCGTCGCTGCGCGTGATCCGCTCCGCCTCGGCCTCGCTTGCGCCTGCGATCCTCGACGGGCTGGAAGCGACGTTCGGCGTTCCCGTGCTCGAAACCTACGGCATGACGGAGGCAGCCTCGCAGATCGCGGCCAATCCGTTCGAGCTGCGCAAGGTCGGATCGGTCGGCCGCGCCGCGGGCCCCGAGATCGCAATCATGGACGAGACGGGCCGCGCGCTCGCGAGCGGCGAGCACGGCGAGATCATGCTGCGCGGACCGAACATGAGCCGCGGCTACTATAATGACGAGGCGGCGACGCAGGCTGCCTTCCGCAACGGCTGGTTCCGGACCGGCGATCTCGGCTATCTCGACGCCGACGGCTATCTCTTCATCGTCGGCCGTATCAAGGACGTCATCAACCGCGGCGGGCAGAAGATCTCGCCGCTGGAGGTGGAAGAGGTGCTGCTCAGCCATCCGGCGGTGCTGGAGGCCGGCGTATTTGCCGTCCCGCACCAGAAGCTCGGCGAGAACGTCGCCGCCGTCGTGGTGCTGCGGCCGAATTCAGAGGCGACCTCGGACCAGTTGCGCCAGTTCGCGCGGAAACGACTCGCGGCCTACAAGGTGCCGAGCCTGATCCGCGGCGTGGCGATGCTGCCGAAAGGCGCCAGCGGCAAGGTCAAGCGCAACGCGCTCGCCGAGCTGATCGCAACGGCGGGCGGCGGCGACGGGGCCCGTCTGCCGCGCAACGCGCTGGAGACCCAGCTCGCCGGGATCTGGGCCAATTTGCTGGAGCTGCCGCAGGTCGGGGGCGATCAGGACGTGTTTGCGCTCGGCGCGGACTCGCTCGCGGTGACGCAGATGCGCTCGCGCCTGCGCGAACGCTTCAACGTCGACTTTTCGTTCGAGGACATCTTCGATTGCGCCACGGTCGCCGCGCTTGCGGCCCGGCTCGAGACCGCCGCAACCCATCGCGAAACGATGCTGCCGGCCTGGCGCCAGGCCGCGGAAGCAGACGCACCGCTGTCGTTCCAGCAACAGCGGATGTACGTGCTCTCGCGGCTCGACCCGACCCGCTACAACTACAACGTGGTCGAAGTCGCGCTCCTCAAGGGCCAGGTCGACGTCGCCGCGCTTTCTGCGAGCCTCGCCGCGGTCTCTGCGCGCCATGAGGCGCTGCGGTCGATCATCATCGAACGCGAGGGCGAGCCGGCGCAGCTTGTACTGCAATCGCCGCCACGGTTCGAGCGGATCAAGCTCAAGCCCTGCCCCGCGGACAAACGAGCCGCCGTTATCAGGCGTGAGGCGCTCGGGCTCGCGCAATATCCGTTCGACCTTGCGCGCGAGGCACCGCTGAAGGTCACGCTGCTGTCGTTCGACAATCGCAGCCACGCGCTGGTGGTCAACGTCCATCACCTCGCCACCGACGGTTGGTCGCAGCGGCTGTTCTGGGAAGAACTCGCCGCCCATTATACGGCAGCGCGCAAGAACGATGTGGCGGCACTGCCTTCGCCCGCTTTCCAGTATCGCGACTTTGCGCTCTGGCAGCAGAGCTGGGCGCAGACGCCCGCCGCCAAGGAGCAACTCGACTATTGGCGGGCGCAGCTCGGCGGCATCACCACACTGCCGCTGCGGACCGACCGGCCAAGGCCGGAGGTCTGGAGCGGTCACGGCGCCCGTCGCTATCTCGAATTCTCCAAGACTCTGTCGGCCGACCTGCGCGCGCTGAGCCAGAACCAGGGCGTCACGCCGTTCATGACCCTGCTCGCCGTGTTCCAGTGCCTGCTGTTCCGCCACACCGGACACGAGGATGTCGCGACCGGCTCGCTGATCGCCAACCGCAACCAGATCGAGAGCGAACGCTTGATTGGGCTGTTCGCCAACACCCTGATCCTGCGCAACGATTTTGGCGGCGATCCGAGCTTCGGCGAAATCTTGCGACGGGTACGGCAGGTCACGCTCGATGCCTACCGCAACCAGGACCTTGCGATCGAGGAAGTCCTGCGCGCGCTTCAGATCGCGCGAAGGAGCGACGGCAATCCGCTGTTCCGGATCATGTTCATCCTCCAGAACGCCTCGATCGAGGCGGCACCTTTCTCCGGCATGTCGACGCGGCGGATCGAGATCGATCCAAAGGTGGCGCGATTCGACATCACGCTCGAACTGGTCGAGGCCGACGGCCGCTTCACCGGCTTCTTCGAATACGCCACCGATCTGTTCGACGCGGCGACGATCGAGGGCATGACTGCTCAGTTCAAGACCCTACTCAAATCCGTCATCGCCGATCCGGAGCAGCGCATCGCGCACCTGCCACTCCTGACCGAGGCCGAACGCCGGCAGTTGCTGGCGAAAGGCCGGGGCGTGCCGGCCAATTTCACCACGCGCGGCAACCTGAGCGAACGTATCGACCGCCAGGTCAAGAAGACGCCAAACGCGATCGCGGTGTCGGACGGCCGCACATCCCTGAGCTATCGCGAGCTGGCGCGCCGCAGCCAAGGGGCCGCGCGCTGGCTGGCCAGGGAGGGCATCGGCGCCGAGGCCGTGGTCGCCTTGCTTGCGGAGCGCGGCCCCGACCTGCTCGCCGCGATGATCGCCGTGCAGCGCGTGGGCGCTGCCTTCCTCAATCTCGATCCCGACCAGCCGCCGGCACGGCTCGCGACCATCCTCGGATCGAGCTGCGCCCGCATGCTGCTGACCGGGCGCGCGCAGTCATCCATCGTCGAGGCGCTGCTCGAACCGCTGGTCGAGCGCATCCAAATGGCCGCGCTCGAAGACGCGGTCACGCCAGGGGCGACCAAGCCGGCCCGCGCGGCACGACGCGCGGCTTCCAGCCTCGCCTATCTCGTCTACACCTCCGGCTCCTCCGGGGCGCCGAAGGGCGTCATGATCGAGCAGCGCGGGCTGTCGAACCATCTGGCCTCGCTCATCTCCGAGCTCGGCCTCTCGTCCCGGGACGCGATCGCGCAGACCGCGCCGCAGAGCTTTGTCATCTCGGTGTGGCAGCTCCTCGCGGGGCCCATGGTCGGCGCGCGCGTTCATGTCTGCGGCACCGCGATCGTGCGGGACCCGATTTTGCTCGCGCGGGAGATCGAGCGCGAGGGCATCACGGTGCTCGAGATCGTCCCATCGCTGCTGCGCGTGATCCTCGATCGCATGGATGAGGCACAGGTCCGACGCGCCTTTGCGAGGCTGCGCCTCCTGATCTCGACCGGCGAGCCGCTGCCCATCGATCTCTGCAAAGCCTGGTTCGCCCGCTGTCCGAAAGTGCCACTGATCAATGCCTATGGCGCGTCGGAATGCTCCGACGACGTTTCGCTGCATCGCCTGACCAAGGCGCCGGCGACCACGACGGGCAATGTCCCGGTCGGCGCGCCGCTGCCGAACACACAGATCTACGTGCTCGACGCAAGCCTGCAGCCGCAGCCGGTCGGCGTGACTGGCGAGCTCTGCATCGGCGGCGCCGGAATCGGCCGCGGCTATGTCAACGATCCCGCGCAGAACCGGCAGCGCTTCCTGCCCAATCCGTTCTCGCGCCAGGCCGGCAGCCGGCTGTATCGGACCGGCGACCTCGCCCGCCGCCGCGCCGACGGCACGATCGAATGCCTCGGCCGCGCCGACCATCAGGTCAAGGTCCGCGGCTACCGTATCGAGCTCAAGGAGATCGAGAACGCGCTTGCCGACCACCCGAGTGTGCGCGCCGGCATCGTCGAGCCGCGTCGCGAGACGAGCGGCGATGTCAGGCTGATCGCCCATATCGTCGCAGGGTCCGGCAGCCGGAGCAGCGCCAGCGAGCTGCGCGAGTTCCTGAAGAGCCGGCTGCCGGACCATGCCATCCCGTCCGCGTTCCTGTTCCTGGATCAGGTGCCGCTCAATGCCCATGGCAAGATCGACCGGACCGCACTGCTGGCGCCGGCGCAGCAGGAAGCCTTCGGACCGGATGCGGCCGTGCCGGCGCGGCGCTTCACCGAAAAGGTGCTGTCCGACATCTGGATCGACCTGCTGAAGGTCGAAAACCTGGGCATGACTGACAATTTCTTTGATCTCGGCGGCCATTCGCTGCTGGCGGGCCAGGCGATGGCGCGCGTCGCTCGGGCGCTCGGCGTGTCGCTGCCGATCAAGACCATCTTCGAGGCACCGACGATCGACGAGCTTGCCCGGCGGGTCGACGAGGCCGTGGCAGCAAAGCCGCGCAAGCCGGCCGCAAGTTCAGCAAGGCTGGCTAGAGCGAGCCTGGCCGAAAGCGGCCCTCCCACGCTCTCGATCGCGCAGGACCAGATGCTGCGGATCGAGCAGAATCTTCCGAAGCTGCCGCTGTTCAACCTGCCCTTCGCCTTCCGTCTCCAGGGGCCGCTCAATCGGGCCGCGCTGGCGCAGGCGATCGACGACGTCGTGCGCCGGCACGAATCGCTGCGGACCCATTTCGGCTGGAGCGGCGGGGAGCCCGTCAGCCGCATCGCCGCGCCCGGCGCCCTCGGCCGTGTCCTGACTGTCGAGACGATCGGCGACGGTCAGCCCCACAACAACAAGCGGCGCAAGGCCCTGGAGCTCCGCAAGATCGATCTCCTGATCGAACAGGAGACCTATGCCCCGATCGACACCACGCGCGCGCCGCTGCTGCGCGCCCGGCTGTTGCGGCTCCACGACGGCGATCATGTGTTGCTGCTGACGCTGCACCACGCCGTCGTCGACGGCTGGTCGATCGGCGTTCTGTTCGAGGAATTGTCCAACCGCTATGCGGCGTTGGCCGGCTATCCCTCGGTGCCGCTGCCGAAACTGCCGCCGGCCTTTTCGGACGTCGCGCGCTGGCAGCGCTGGTGGTGCGGCACCGATGCCGCCCGCCGTCAGGCGGCCGACTGGACTGAGAATTTGCGCGGGGCGGCCGCCCTCTTCGAGGGCGAATCAAGCCCGGGCGCGTCCACGGGGCACCATCCGGTCAGTCTCGAGCGTCAGCTGATCGGCCGGCTCACGGCATTTGCCGGCCAGCACAATGGCACGCTGTTCATGTGCCTGCTGACCGGCCTGAAAGCCCTGCTGCTGGCGCGGACCGGCCGCAACGACATCTCGGTCGCCACCGCCATGGCCAATCGCGCCCAGCCGGACACCGACCGGATCGTCGGTCCGTTCGAGAACACGGTGATCGTTCGCACCCAAATCACCCCGGAGCTGTCGTTCGCGCAGGCCCTGGCCCGGGTCCGGCAGAGCGTGCTCGACGCGCATGCGCGGCAGGAACTGCCGTTCAACATCCTGGCCGACCATCTGGAGCAGGAGGGGGTAGATCCAGCCTCGCTGCTCCAGGTCTATTTCACCCTGCAAAATCCGCTGCGCCAGCCGCTCGATCTCCCTGATCTCGCGACAGGGTCGATCGGCAACATCGCGCGCGAAGGCCAGCCAGTGCTGCCGATCGACCCGACCTGGCTGTCGCTGATGCTCAAGGAGCGGCCGACCGGAATCACCGGTTCATGCAATTACAAGAGCGAGCTGCTCGACGGCGGTACGGTCGGCCAGTGGATGGAGGATCTCGTCGCACTGCTCGGGGCGGCGGTCGCCCAACCCAACGCGCCGCTCGGCCGATTGCTCAATCGCAGGGCGGCATGACCGGCCGTACAGCACGGGCGAATACGGGTTCACTCGTCAAAGCTGCGAATAGCCAAGTTGCATCTTGATTATTTGGCGCCACCGCGCAAGATTATTCTCGCGTTTTGATTTGGACGATTATTTTCAACCGGGGGAGTTAGTTATGGGTTTCATCAAATTTACCAAGGGCACCTCGTTGAGCGACAAGGACCGCAAGGCCCTGCAGAAGCTGCTCGGCGCCGAGAAGAAGAAGCTGCAGTCCGCGCTGAAGGACGTCGACGCCAGCATTTCGATGCTGGGTGGGGCCAAGAAGGCCAAGAAGAAGAAGAAGTAAGGCTCTGCAGCCGGGACGCCGCACGAATCTTCAGGCTTCGGTTTTCGGACTTCAGTTTTCAGATTTTGGCCGCTCGCCTGTCGAGTTGGGGTCTCGCACAAGCTTGCGCCCGTAAACCGGCCAGCAATCGACAAGGATTCGCCCGAGTGGACCGCTAGAAGCGGTCCGCTCAGTTAATTCTTGCTCAGTTGATTCTTCCGTCATGGCAGGGGATTTGGCCCCGGCCTGACGCCATGGGCCTAATTGATGGCAGACGACAGAATTGAACTGTTTGTCGGACTGATCGAGACTTTTGACGCGCCGGGTGCGGTTGATACGTGCCGGCGACTGCTCTCGGTCGACGAACGAGTACGAGCCGACCGCTTCAAGTTCGAGCGGCACCAGCGGCAGTATATTTTCGCGCACGCGATGTTGCGCCTTGCGCTCTCGCACGTCGCGCCGAATGTCGCACCCACCGACTGGTCATTTATGGCCGGCCGTTACGGGCGGCCATTTGTCGCAGCGCCCAAGACCTCGACCGCGCTGCATTTCAGCCTGTCCCATGCCGACGGCTGCGTTGCCTGCGTCGTATCCAGGCACGAAGCCGTCGGCGTCGACGTCGAGACCGTGTCACGGCGCGTCGCTCCGCTATCCACCGCGCTTCGGTTCTTCGCGCCGGAAGAGGTCGAAACGCTGCGCGGACTGCCGGAGCCCGCCGCGATCGAGCGCTTCTTCGACTACTGGACGCTGAAAGAAGCCTATCTGAAGGCCAGGGGTTTCGGCCTCAATTTGCCGCTCGATGCCTTCGCGATGCAGGTGTCGCGCGAGGCCATCGAGATCAGCTTCAAGCCCGATATCGCCGACGATCCGGAAGGCTGGCGCTTCTCGCTTTGCTCGCCGTCGCCCTCGCATCGCCTGGCGATTGCCGACGGCTCCCGCGCGACCGGCGGCCTTCCCATCACCCGCAATGCGTGGCCGCTGCAGGAAGCGGCTGAATGACGCCGCCGCGGCTGCGCGTCTTTCCCGCGATTTCGCGCAACCGCGATCCCAAGAAATATGTCGGCGAATTGATGCAGGTGGCGCAGTTCGCCGACCGCAACGGCTTCGAGGGCATTCTGCTGTTCGAAGGCAACGACGTGTTCGTCGAGCCCTGGGCGATGGCCCAGCACATCATGGCCGAGACGACGCGGTCTTCGCCGCTGATCGCGGTCAATCCGGTCTACATGCACCCGTTCACGGCGGCAAAATTCGTCTCGTCCTTTGCGCAGCTCCACGGCCGCAAGGTCTATCTCAACATGATCACGGGGACGGCGGTCAGCGATCTGCAGGGGCTGGGCGACGAGCAGTCGCATGCCGACCGCTATATCCGGCTCGGCGAATTCGTCGCGCTGATGCGTCAGCTGCTGGCAAGCCCGCGGCCGGCGACTTTCGAGGGACGGTTCTACCGCACAAGCAATCTGCAACTGCGGCCGCGCCTGCCGGCGGAGCTGATGCCGGAATTTCTGGTCGCGGGCCAGTCCGAGCCGGCACAGCGCGTGGCGAAGGAGACCGGGTGCATCAAGATGCAGATGCTGCCGCCAGATCTCGAACGCGGCCTCGATGTATCAGGCATGAATTTTGGAATTTTCGCGCGCGAGAGTAGTGAGGAGGCGCGACAGGCGGCAAAGGCGCGTTTCCGCGACAATCCCGACGATCGCGAGCTGCTCGCGCTCACCGTGGAGAACAGCGACTCCGTGTGGAAGCGGCGGCTGTATGAAGGCCAGAGCGGCGAGCTCGCGGACAACGGCTATTGGCTGCTGCCGTTCCTGACCTTCCAGGCCGACTGCCCCTACCTCGTCGGCAGCTACGAGGAGATCGGCGCGAAGCTGAAGGAGTTTGCCGCGAAGGGCCTGACCACGATCATGCTCGACATGGTCGCAGACGAGACCGAGATGCAGCACGTCTGCAAGGCGCTCGCGGCGAGCGGGATGTTTTAGGACCTCACCCCAAGCGGACTGAGCCGCGCCAGCGGCTCGGTCCCTTCCGGCCGCCGCAAGAGCTGCATGACATGCCGCTTCAGGCGCACGAACTCGGGTTCGGTGACGAGGTCCTGGCTTCGCGGCCGCGCGAACGGCAGCACGACATCCTCGATCACCCGACCGGGTCTTGCGCTCATCACGACGATGCGATCGGCGAGGAACAAGGCCTCGTCGATATCGTGGGTGACAAAGACCGTGGTCGTCGGAATCTTGCTCCAGATGTCGAGCAGGACCTCCTGCATCATGCCGCGCGTCTGCGCGTCCAGCGCACTGAAGGGTTCGTCCATCAGCAGCACCCGAGGCTGGTTGATCAGGACCCGCGCAATTTCGACGCGCTGCTGCATTCCGCCTGACAGTTGCGCCGGATAGAACGCCTCGAAGCCGGAAAGGCCGACCAGCTTCAGGATGGAGTCCGCGGCGAGGTCGCGTTCTCTTCTTGCCAGGCCGCGCATCTTCGGACCGAAGGCAACATTGTCGCGGACCCGTTTCCAGGGAAACAGCGTATGTTGCTGAAATACCATTCCCCGATCGGGGCTCGGCCGCTGGATTGACTGCCCGTCGACCGTGAGCCGACCTGCCGTGATCTGCAGATGTCCGGCCAACGCGCCGAGTAGCGTGGACTTGCCGCAGCCGGAGGGACCGAGGATGCAGACGAGCTCGCCCGGCGCAATCGCGACACTAAGGCCACTCACTGCCTCGAACGCATCGCTGCCTTCACCAAGCGAGATCGAGACATCGGCGATGTCGATGCGACCAACACTCTTCGCGTCGATATCCGCGACCCGAAGGTTCATCGCGCCACCCGCGGGTTGCGCCAGGGCATCAGAAGGCGCCCGGCGGTCGTCAGCAGCCAGCTCGAGCCCATCCCGAGCAGGCCGATGATCAGCATGCCGACGATGATGTCGGCATAGTTCTGGAGCGTGTACGCCTCCCAGGTGTAATAGCCGATGCCGAACTGACCGGAGATCATCTCCGCGGTGACGAGGCAGAACCACGACGTGCCCATGCCGATCGCGAGCCCGGTGACGATGCTGGGTGCGGCATCCGGCAGCACCACTTCGCTGAGAATCGCGAGACCGCCCGCGCCGAGACTGCGCGCCGAGGCGACCAGCCGGCGGTCGACATTGGCAACACCATGGACCGTGTTCAGCACGATCGGAAACAAGGCGCCGATGAAGGTGATGTAAATCATCGACAGCTCGGACGACGGGAACATCAGGATCGAGAGCGGTATCCACGCCACGGCCGGAATCGGCCGCAGCAATTCGAGCGGCGGCAGCAACAGGTCACTCGCGGCGCGCGAGCGGCCGATCGCGAAACCGAGGATCACGCCGATCACGACCGCGGCTCCGTAGCCTGCGAAGACCCGCCAAAGGCTACTGCTTATATGCGCCACGAGCTTCGGCGATTGGAACAGGGCGACGGCGGATTGAACCACCTCGACCGGCGGGGGCACGTTGCGGAAGGTGACGATTCCCAGATTGGCGTGAGTTATCGAAGCGATTTGCCACAGCCCGACGCAAGCCAGGATCGAAAGGCCGCGGACCACCCACCGGATGCCGGCGGGCCGGCTGGTCTGAAGTGCGCGCTTCATCGCCTCACCGGCTCGCGACGAGGGACTCGCGCGCGGCGCTAAAATCGAGGACCGCGCCGCCGTTCTGCTTCGACCAGTGCTCGGCCGCCCGCTTGAGCAGAAACGCACTCAACTCGCCCTCGGAGGACCGCACGAACCAGGCATGGCTTGCGAACAGCTTGATGCCGCTCTCACGATCCTGGGCATAGACGACGCGGATGGCTTTGCCTTCCTTCTCCAGTCCGGCGAGCGCCTTCAGCGCGTTCTCAGGCGAGGCGTAGTGGCGCACACGAGGCTCGTCCCTGACCCAGATCTGCGCGACGCGGGTGAAGTCGCGGATATCGGCACCCGTCGCCGCATCCTTGGCTTTCAGCGGAAGCTGCGCATAGTTCTTCAACTCCGCGTCATAATCCCGCCCGATCTGCGCGGTCGCAATCCGGATGAACTTGTCGGTGACGAACTGATTGACATCCAGATCGCTGTCCGCACGCTTGAGCAACTTCAGCGTCTTGATCGACGTGGCGACGGCCTGGCGGTATTCCGGCTTCCAGGTCACATCGCGGGTCTGAAGACCGAGCGGGCCGTGGAAGAGGTAGTCGACCTCGGCCTCGATGCCGGTCACCTTTGCGATCAGCTCGCTGTACTTCTCCGGCTCTTCCGCGATCAACCGATCTGCCTCCAGCGCGGCGCGCAGATAGGCGACGACGATCTCCGGGTATTTGTCGGCATAGTCAGCATCGACCAGTCCGCCATGGAACGTCGGCGCGTTCGCCTGCGCACCGTCGAAAATCTTTCGCGCAAAGCCGCGCCACGGAAACAGCTCCGCGAAGGGCACGAAGTCGGCATGCGCCTCGATCTTGCCCGCCTGCAAGGCAGGCCCCGCAACTTCAGGCGCCTGCGTGATGATGTTGACGTCGGTCTCGGGGTTCCAGCCCTTGGACTCGATGGCCCGGAGCAGCATGCCATGCGAGGTCGAGGCAAAGGGAACGGAGATGGTCTTGCCTTTGAGCTCGTCGAGCGACTGCACCGGCGAGTTCGAGGGCACCACGATTCCGTTGCCGCTGCCCTTGGTGCTGCCGGACAGCACGCTGATGAAGAGGCTGCGGCGTCCCGCCTTCTGGAAAGCCACGCCGTTCAACGAGCCCGGAAAATCGGCCATCGCGCCGAAATCGAGCTTGCCTGCGACCATCTCGTTGGTCAGCGGCGCGCCGCTGGTAAAGTTCTTCCACTGGATGTCGTAGATGACATCCTTGTACTTGCCGTCATGCGGCAGGAATTTTTCCAGCAGCTTGAGCTCGCGAATGAGTAGTCCGCCGGTTGCGCAGTTGATGGTCGTATCCTGCGTCCCGACCGCGACCCGGATCGTCTCCGCCTGCGACGGTCCGAACATGGCAATCGTCATGGTCACGACGGCCGCACTGATTTTCAAAGAGCTGAAATCGATCATCGAACTGTCCTCGGAGGCCGGCCCCGTGCCGGCGGCAACGCGCGGCGGGACTATCGAAGGCGCGACGCTGGGGTTGAAGCAATTACTTGCATCGCTGTTGCTGCCGCTCGCGCCGTGATTAGTCGTGCAGCGGCGCAAAGGATTTTCTCAAGACAAAGCCATCGACAGGGGAATCGTTTCGCTGTCGCGCGCTTCGCATATCAAGCTTTGCTAAGTGGTTTGGAACGATCGCAAAGAGATGGACACCGCCCCACCCCCGCTCTTACCTATTCGCAAAATATCTGAGAGCTGACGGATTGCGATGACCATACTCAAGGAAGCTGCCGCGACCGAGCCTGCCGCTTTCACCGACCGGCCTCATCCAGGCGTCCAGTTCGACTGGACCGACCGCGAGAAGTCGCGGCCGAGCCGCAGCGCACGCGCCAAGACCGCAAGCTCGGCGCTGTTCATGAGCGAGACGATCGACGGACTGAACGCCGGCGCGCATTTCCTCGATCGTTTGTCGGCGCCGGAGCAGGCGCGCGTGCACGCGGCCGGCCGCACGATCACGGTACCGCAGGGCGAGACGGTGTTCAGCCAGGGCGACGGCCACGACGGCATCTTCATCATCCGTCGCGGGCAGGTGCGGGTTTACTACACGGCGCCGTCGGGGCGCGAGATCACGCTCGCCTATTGGACGCCAGGACATTTCATAGGAGGCCCTGAGATCTCGGGCGGCGGCGTTCATATGTGGTCCGGCATCGCCATCGAAGCCTGCGAGATCACAGTGCTGTCCGGGCCCGCGCTCGAAAAGCTCTTGACCGGCATGCCAAGCTTCGCACTGGCGCTGATCGACGGCCTGATCGCCAAGGGCAAATGCTACTCCTCGATGGCCCAGATCCTCGGCACGCGCTCGGTGATCGAACGGCTGGCGCAGTTCCTGCTCACCTTGTCGGAGCTTCATGGCGCTGCCGACGGCGATACCATCGTCATTAGCCGCAAGATCACCCATGACCAGATCGCCGCCATGGTCGGCTCGACCCGGCAATGGGTCACGATGATGCTGAAGCGCTTCCAGAACCGCCGCATCATTGCCATCGACGGCAGCAGCATCCGGATCAGGCGGATCGACCTGCTGGAGCAGATTCTGTTCAAGGATTAGAAGGCAGTCCCCCTCACCGCGCCTCTTCAAACCCCGCCAGCACCGAGGTCAGGTTCGCACCCAGAATATCCGAGAGATAACCGCCCTCCTGCACGAACACGGTCGGCAGGCCCATCTTTGCGATGGCCTGGCCGATGCGGCGGAAGCCGGGCGTGGTGACGGCGAGGCCCTTCAGCGGATCGTGCTCGGAGGCGTCGAGACCGAGTGCGATGACGAGGGCTCCGGGCGCAAAGGATTCGATCGCCTTGCGTGCGACGTCCATCGCCTGGATGTAGCCGTCATCGCCGGTGCCGATCGCCAGGGGAATGTTGAGATTTGTGCCGAGGCCGGCGCCTTCGCCACGCTCATGCGCATAGCCCCACACGTAAGGATAATACGCGACGGGATCGGCGTGGATCGAGACCGTGTAGACGTCCGGGCGCGCGTAGAAGATGCCTTGCGTGCCGTTGCCGTGATGGACGTCGACGTCGAGGATCACGACTCGTTCGTGCCTCTGCCGCAGATGCGCCGCCGCGATCGCGCTGTTGTTGAGGAAGCAGAAGCCGCCGGCCATGTCGCGATAGGCGTGATGGCCCGGCGGACGGCAAAGCGCGTAGGTCGCATCCTCGCCATCCATCACCATCTGTGCCGCCGTGACCGCAACGTCGGTCGCGGCGCAGGCCGCAGCCCATGTGCCCGCGCCGATTGGCGCCGCGGTGTCGGCGCTGTGCCAGCCGAGTCGGCCTACGATGTGAGTGGGATAGGTCGCGGCATGGCGCACCGGATGGATGTTGCCGATCATCTCCGGACCGGAATCGCCGAGCGCGGTCCACGCGTCCCTGGCTTCGCTCAGGAACGACAGATATTCCGGGCTGTGAATGCGCGCGCGGGGGCCTTGCCCGAATGTGATCGGCTCGACCAGCTGATGCTTGCCGTCCTTCAACCCCTTGAGCAGGCGGTCGGCACGCTCAGGCTGCTCCGTGGTGCGCTTGACGACACCGCGAACCAGGAAGAATTGCGGATCGTGGCTGCGATGCAGTTCGGTATGGACGGCTTTCACTCAAACACTCCGTGGTCGCATGCTTTTCGATGGCCACAGATGTCTTGATCTCCGCAGCAGCGAGATGCAAGCAAGAAGAATGCCGGCTCTGCCGCGGTGCCCTGCGCCGGGAGCAGATCGCTCGTGAATCTCAGCAGCGCCGGCGCTGGAGGCAGTGCTCGCGGCCCTGCTGGTCGGTGCGGAAGGACTCGACGAAGCCGCCCTGACGCTGGGTGACGAAGACGGTCTTGCCGTCGCTGCCGCCGAAGGCGAGGTTGGTCGGCTCCTTGCCCTTTAGCGCAATCTCCCGCTCGACCGCGCCATTGGCCTTCATCAACGTGATCGTGCCCTTGAGGATGCGCGCGACATAGAGGCGGCCGGCCACGTCGGTGCGCAGGCCGTCGACGGTGTCGGGCTGAAACGCCTTGACGAGTTTTGGACCGGTGAGCTCGTTGCCGCCGACGGCGTAGGACCAGATCTGGCCGCTGCTGGATTCCCCGACATAGAGCGTCTTGTCATCAGGGCTGAGATCGATGCCGTTGGTGGTGCCCATCGCGCGCGGCGCCGACATGACCTGTCCCTGCACCGTTCCGTCGGCTCCCTTCGCGATGCGCCAGATGTGGCCTTCCCTGCCCTTCCAGTTCGGATCACTCGCGTAGATCGTGCCGTCGCGGGCGATGGTGATGTCGTTGGGCTGGTTCATCTCGTCGGAGTGAAACCAGATGGCGGGCTCGGTTGCTCGCTTCGGGATCGCGAAGATGTTGTGCTTCTTGTAGTCGGCGATGAACATGGTGCCGTCGCGCGCGAAGCGGATGGCGTTGCCGACGCTGCCCTCGGGCAGCGCCGTGAACAGCTCCGACGCCGCCCCGCCCACAGGCAGCTTGCCGATGGTGCCGGGCTTGCCAAAATTGACCACGAAGAGATTGCCATCGAGATCGGCGGCCGGCCCTTCGATGCCAAACGTGTATTCGCCCGGCGGCGTCATCTGCACGCTTTCGAACAGTTTTGTTTCCGCTCGAGCCGGCGCCGTCGCAAGAAAGAGAACAACGCTACTGCACAGGCACCAGAAATTCCTGCCGGATGTAATAGCCATCGTCGTCGCTGCACTCGCCATTCAAATAGGGATCGGCCGGCCGGAAGAAGCGGCTGAAGCCGGGTTTGTCTACAGCGTTCCTTTGTGTCACGACGACGACCTTGGCGGCCGGCATTTCGCCGCATTCCTTGTTCGTTTTTCCAAAGAACTTGCGCTGCGGCGGGCCGGATTTGATCCGCATCCGGGTGCCCGGAACCATCTTTGCAACCAGCAGATCCGCCGTGTCGAGCAGGCGCGTGTAACCAGGTTCGGCCTTCGGCAGGCCTTCGCCACCCGGCGGCATCAGCTTCTCCGCGCCTAACCCACGAAGCCGCGTGCGCAGCTTGCCGGAGTCGGGATCGCCTGGATAGATCCAGCCATCCTGCGACAGCATGAAGCGAAGCACCGTCGCGTCCTTCTGTGCGTCCGATTGGCCGGGCTTCAGGCCGAAATCCGAGTGACAGCCGACGCAGTGCTTTTCGACGAGGCCCTTGCGCAGCGTGGTGAGGCGGGTGCTGTTTTGCGCGTCCCTGGCAACGAAGATCGCGAGTTGATCGATCAGCGCCTGGCTGCGCATGTCGCAGGGCAGTGGTTGCGCAGGATCACCCGCGGCGCGATCGATGCGGATCACGGTCTGGTTCTTGTCCTCGACCAGCCAGATCGCGCCGTCCTCCGCGACCGTCATGCCGACGGGGGCACCCTGCGGCCGCGCGCCGTTGACGCGGTGCCAGCCTGCGATCAGCTCCTCGAACGGCGCGGCGGCGACGTCGCCGGCCCCGGTCTGAAAGCTGTGGGTCGAATCAGCCGCGCAACTGACGTGGTAGCGCACCGGCGCCGGGGCAGGCTTGGGAAAGCCGTGATCGTCAACATCGTAGACGAGGACACGGCTGCCGGTCGGGCGATAGCCATGCAGGCCGACCAGCAGCTTGCCTTCCAGCTCCGGAAATTTGGCGCCGTGATAATAGAGCATCGCGAGCGGCGCGCCGTGCGGCGGCAGCAGCGAGAACGGCGCCTTGTAGAGAGCGTTGGCTGTGCACAGCGATTTGTAGATCCCCGACTGCAATACGAGCTTAAATTCGGGACTCGGCGTCGACAGATCGTAGCAATAGGGCCAGCCATAGTGCCTGCCCTGCTCGATCGCGTTGATCTCCTCGTTCGGCTTGAAAATGTCAGGCAGGTCGCGGCCGTTCTCGGCTTGCAGGAAGGCATAGCCGGCATCGGGAAAGTTCGGGTGCAGCGCCAGTGCCATCGAGTTGCGCAAGCCGCGCGCATAGACGACGTGCGCCGGGTCGGGATCGCCAGGCTTCAACGCCGGGAAGATGCCGCCCGGGGGCGGCGTGAACAGCCAGATCGATGCCATCGCGGAAGCGCCCTCGGCCGCCGCGCAAGGTTTCGTGATCGGCGCCGGCGTGATGCAGTCGTCGCTGTGCGAGCCGACATTGACGAACAGCCGGCTGTTCTTGTCAAAGATAAACTGCTTGAGCGGATGTGCGCTCTCGTCGACCCTGGTGCCGTCGGGCAATGTGATCCGGCGGCCGGGCATGTGACGGATGATGGTCTCGACCGTGTCGCGCGGATTGTCGGCGAGCGGATCGAACCGGAAGATCGTCTCCGCCGTCGACGCATAGAGCTTCTTGTCCGGGCCGATCGCGAGGCCGAACGGATACTCAACGCCGGTCAGCAATTCCCTGAACCGCTGGCCTTGGGGTGCGCGCGGGTCGAGCAGCAGCAGCCGGCCATCGGCGTGGCCCCAGCCCGCCATGTCGGCGACCACGAACAGGTCACGGCCGGGCACCTGGATGATCGAGCGCGGGAATTTCAGCCGATCCTCCTCGCTGGCGACGAGGCCAGCGCAAAATCCCGCCTTCAAGTCGATCAGGATTTTTGGAAAAGCCAGATCGGCGCTGCCGCAGGTCTCCGTGCCGATGGCATAGCCGCTCTTGCGGACCGGTTCTGATGAGCCTACCGAGGCGAGGGTCAGCAGGACCACCAAGGCGCCCGCGCATGCGCGCAGGCTTCGGCTTTCACGCCAAGATGTGAGGTGGTTCACGGTAGCCTCCCGGACTTTCCGTCCAAAGTTGTTCCATGCCGCGGGAACGTCGTCCAGTTGATCAACACCCCCTTGTGATCAAACCCGCAGGGGTCTTCGTCCCGACCAATGTCCGTAGATTCCCTTACCGGGCTCGCCCCGAATGTTTCGCGAATGCTTCGGGTGGTATTGCTTTGCCGTCCCAATCGCTTTCTGAGGAGGCGTGTATGGTTCAGATGTATTTCCATTGTTCCAATGCCGAGGGCACGCTGGTCGACCGGTACGGCACTGCGGTCGCCAATCTGAACGAGGCCCGCGACCGTGCCGATCAGATCATGCGCTCGATGATCCTGACGCCCGGGACCGAGGACTGGCGCGACTGGGTGATCCATGTCAGCGGCGACGACGGCGAGGAGATCTTCGACCTCCCCTTCACTGCCATGCTCGGCAAGCCGCACTGAGGTGATGCCATGTTGCTCGCGTCACTGAGCCTGCTCCGCCAGCCCCTGAACTTCGTCGCCGCCAAATGGCAGACGTTGATCCGGGTCGCGGGCAATCCCTACCGCCCCGAGCTTCACTACATGCGCGGGCCTGGCCCGAAATGGCACGCCAAGTATCGGGCGAGCCGGCTGGATCGCGCGCGCTGAGCCCTGCGGCTTCCGCTTCCCACTGATCGGTCTCTCAACGCGTCATGCCCGGGCCTGCCCGGGCATTCTCGTCTTGGCCATCCCTCGCCTGTTTCACACCAGCCATGTCGCGCCTCCCTTTCGATGTTCTCGGTGGGGGCGATGTGCCATTCTCCGCGCGCTCCGCCAATTGCGGAGCCCAGCGCAACGAAGCCGAGACGTACAGACAACATCATGCCTCATCAGTTCAGCCACGCCCAAACCGTCCGCAAGCCTGCCGTCAAATCCAAAGGCGGCGTCGTCGCCGCGCAATCGCGGCGGGCGGCCGAAGTGGGAGCGCAAGTGCTGGCGGCAGGCGGCGACTGTGTGGACGCGATCGTCGCGACCACCTTCGCGCTCAACGTGCTGGAGCCCTGGAACAGCGGCATGGGCGGCGGCGGCGCGATGGTGCTCTACCGCGCCGCGGAAAATCGCTACGAGGTGATCGACTACGGCATGTGCGCGCCGCAAAGCCTGCGCGCCGCCGATTATCCGCTCAGCGGCGAAGGCGCGGCTTCCGATCTGTTTCCCTGGCCGCGGGTGAAGGACGACCGCAACATCCACGGCCCCGGCTCGATCGCCGTGCCCGGCGTCGTCGCCGGCATGGAGGAGGCGCATCGCCGCCACGCCAGGCTGCCGTGGAAAGATCTGGTCGCGCCTGCCGCCGCACTCGCCGGCGAAGGCCTGCTGGTCGATTGGTGGACCACGCTGACGATCGCGGCATCGGCGGCCGATCTTCGGCGCTATCCCGCGAGCGCGGCGACGTTTTTGAAAGACGGCCTGCCGCCGAGCGCGCCGTGGGGGATCAAGTCCGAGACGCGACTGCCGCTGGACACGCTGAAGGCGACGTTGTCGCATCTCGCGGCCGCCGGTCCGCGCGATTTCTACCAGGGCGATCTCGCCAAGACCATCGCGTCCGACATCAAGGCCGACGGCGGCTCGCTGTCGATGGAGGACCTCGCCGCGTTCCGAGCCCATCTGCGCGAGCCGCTGGCGATCCCCTATCGCGGCGGCAAGGTGTTTGCAACGCCGGAGCTCACGGCCGGACCGACGATGGCGCATGCGCTGCGCCTGTTGCAGCAGAATCTGAAGCCGGGAAGCGTGCCCGATGCGGCCGCCTACGCCGAATATGCGCTCGCCCTGCAATCGGCCTATCGCCAGCGGCTCAAGGATATGGGCGATGCCGACGGCAAGCGCTCGCTCGGCGCGGAATATCTGGCGCCCGCCTGCACCACGCATTTCTCCGTGGTCGACCGCCACGGCAACATCGCGGCGGTGACGCAGACGCTGCTGTCATCCTTCGGCTCGAAGTATGTGACGCCGCACACCGGCATCGCCATGAACAACGGTATCATGTGGTTCGATCCGGCGCCTGCTACCACCAACTCACTCGTAGCAGGCAAGCGTTGCCTCACCAACTACACGCCCGTCATCGCCGAGACCGGGGACGGCAAGCGTCTCGCGGTCGGCGCCTCCGGCGGTCGCCGCATCCTGCCGTCGGTGATGCAGATCGTGTCCTTCGCGATGGATTTTGGCATGGATCTCGATGCCGCGATCCATCAACCGCGCATCGACGCCAGCGAAGGCGCGATCGTAATCGGCGATATCAGGCTGCCGCCGGAAACACGCGAGACGCTCGCGGCGCGATTCGACTATGAGGAAGCGCGGGTGCAGTCCTTGCCGCAGAAGTTCGCCTGCCCGAGCGTCGTGATGCGCGACGGCGACACCAATTCCGGCGCGGTGGAGATTTTCCAGCCCTGGGCTGATGCGGTGGCGGAGGGCTGAACGCCACTCCTGCACATTCAAGGAACTTACCTGCGGCCGGTTCGTTCATTGACCGGACAAGTGCGCTCGCCCTCATGGAGGACATGATGAAGAAACTCGCCCTCGCGGCGTCGCTGATCATTGCAGCCGGCTTCACGCTTGCCAATCCTGCTCTTGCCAAGGGTTGGCATGGACATGGACACGGCCATGCGATGGGCCATCATCACCATGGCACGCCGGCGGGATGGCACCACGGACGGAAAGTTGGCTGGCGCGGCGGGGGATGCCCTCCCGGGCTGTGGAAACAGGGCCGCTGCTGACGCGCTATCTGCATTCATGCAAGGCGTCGCTCGTGACGGGCGGCGCCTTCTTCAAATGCCCAGCCGGTCGCGCACCCGGCCCGCGATCACCGCACTCGTCACGCCCACCGGCCAGAAAGCGTGCATCGGGATCGGCTTGATGCCGGTGACGGGCATGTCGATCTCCGCCTTGTCGCCGCCGACCAGACGTCGCGCGAGTTGCGCGCCCATCGCGGTCGAGAGCGCGACGCCGCGGCCGTTGCAGCCGAGCGAGATCAGGATGTTGTCCGCGGGCTCGTGCACATGCGGATAATGATCCTTGGTGATGGCGAGCCGGCTGTTCCAGCCATGGGTCCAGGCCGCGCCCTTGAGCTGCGGCCATAACCGCTCGGCGTAGCGCATGAGATAGGCGACGTCGGAGGGCGAGTTGATCCAGCGCATCGGGCCGCGGCCGCCCATCAACAGGCGGTTCTGCTGATCGATGCGGTAATAGACGGTGATGTGGCCGCTCTCGTAGAGCACCGGTCGTGTCGGCATGATCGAACGCGCGACCTGATCCGAAAGCGGGGCCGTGGCGGCGATCGAGGAAAACACCGGCACGATGGTGCGGCGAAGCGCGGGCCAGAGATCGTCCGTAAAACCGTTGGTCGCGAGCAGCACCTTGTCGGCATGCACCACCGCGCGCGGTGTCTCGATGCGCCAGCGGCTACCCTCGCGGCGCAGCGATAGCGCCGGTGTCTCGCCATGCACCTTCGCACCTGCCGAGATCGCAGCACGCGCGAGTCCACGGGCGTAGCTGAGAGGATGCAGATCGCCGCCGCGGGTGTCCAGCATGGCACCGATGTAACGGTCGGTGCCGGTCATCTCGCGCAACTGCTCGCGATTCAGGTACGTCACCGGCATCCCGCGGGCGATGCATTGCTGCGCGGTTTTCTCGATCGCGGCGGCGCTGACCTCGTTATAGGCCGCGCGCAGCGTGCCGTTCTGACGCGCCTCGCACGGGATCTGGTAGCGGCGGATCAGATCGTGGGTGAAGTTCGTGGTGCCGTAGGAGAAGTCGATCATGCGACGGCCGAGCTCAGTGCCGAAATCGGCTTCGATCTGATCGGGATCGTGCTTCAGGCCGGGATTGGTGTGGCCGCCATTATTGCCGGATGCGCCCCAGCCCGGCTCCTGCGCCTCCAGCACCAGTGCCTCGACACCTTGCTCCGCCAGATGCAACGCCGTGGACAAGCCGGTGTAGCCACCGCCAATGATGGCGACCGAGACCGTGTTGTCGACGTCGAGCGGCGGCGTGGCAACCGGTGCGACGGCGGTCTCGGCGTAGAGAGACGGGGGCAGAGGCAGGCTCGCGTTCATGGCGAAGACCGGTTAGAGCGGATGCAGCACGCGGCGCAAAAAGTCCTGCGTGCGCGGATGCTGGGGCTGGTTGAGCAGCGCCTTGGCCGGCCCCTGCTCGACGATGACGCCGCCGTCGATGAACAGCACGCGGTCGGCGACGTCGCGGGCAAAGCCCATCTCGTGGGTGACGACGACCATGGTCATGCCGTCGTCGGCGAGCTTGCGCATCACGCCGAGGACGTCGCCGACGAGCTCGGGATCGAGCGCCGAGGTCGGTTCGTCGAACAGGATGGCCTTGGGCTGCATGGCGAGCGCGCGCGCAATCGCGACGCGCTGCTGCTGGCCACCGGAGAGCTGCGGCGGATGTGCGTCGGCCTTCTCGGCAAGACCCACTTGTGTGAGCAGGGCGCGGCCGCGCTCGAGTGCCTGCGCGCGCGGCTCTCTCTTCACATAGAGCGGACCTTCGACGACATTCTCCAGCACTGTCCGGTGCGGAAACAGGTTGAAGCGCTGGAACACCATCGAGACCTGAGTGCGGACTTTCACGATCGACGGCGCGTCGCGGTCGACCTTCAATCCCTCGACGCTGATCTCGCCGCGGTCGTAGCTTTCGAGACCGTTGATACAGCGCAAAATGGTGGACTTGCCGGAGCCGGACGGGCCGACGATGCAGACCACCTCGCCCTTCTGGACGGACGCCGTGATGCCCTTGAGCACCTCGTTCTCGCCAAAGCTCTTGTGGACGTCGCGGAGCTCGATCATTTCTTGCCGGCCCGCTTCTCGAAGTGACGGACCAGCAGGATCAGCGGGATGCTCATGGTGAGATACATCAGCGCGACCATCGTGAACACGTTGGTGTTCTTGAAGGTCGAGGACGCGATCAGCTTGCCTTGAAGGGCGAGCTCGGCAACCGTGATGGTCGAGGCCTGCGAGGAATCCTTCAGCATCATGATCATGACGTTGCCGTAGGGCGGCAGCACGATGCGCACCGCCTGCGGCAGCACGACGCGGCGCATGGTCAGCCACCAGCCCATGCCGATCGATTGCGCCGCCTCGATCTGCCCCTTGTCGATCGCCTCGATGCCGGCGCGGAAATTTTCCGCCTGATAGGCCGAGTAGGCGATGCCGAGCCCGAGGATCGCGGCCTGCAGCGCGCTGAGCGTGACGCCGAGATCGGGCATCACGAAGTAGAGGTAGAACAACAGCACGATGATCGGAATGCCGCGGATCACATTGATCAGGCTGGCGCTGAGCATCGACAGGACACGGATGCCGGAGACCCGCATCATGGCCCAGACGAGGCCAAGCACCGTCGAGAGCAGCAGCGAGCCGATGGTGACGACGATCGTCAGCACGACGCCGCTCATCAGGATCGGGAAGAACTCGGCGGCGTCGTGCCAGAAGCCTTTCATCGACCAGCCTTCAACGATCAAGCGTCATCGATCAGCCCTGTGCCTTCAGGCCCCATTTATCGAGGATCTTGTCGATGGTGCCGTTGGCCTTCAGCTTCGCGAGCGAGGCGTTGATCTTGCCGAGCAGTGCGGCCTCGCCCTTGCGTACGCCGATGCCGACCGAGCCGACGGTGACGGGCTTGTAGCCGTCGACCAGTCGCACCTCCGGGAAGCCGCCCAGCTTCAGATTGTAGGCGAGGATCGGGTAGTCGGCGTAACCGGCCTTGAGGCGGCCGGTGTTCACGTCGCGCAGGATGTCGGGGATGGTGTCGTAAGCCTTGACGTCCGCGAACAGGCCGGACTTCTTCAGCGCGTCGACGAAGGCGGTGCCGACCTGGGCGCCGACCGTCTCGCCCTTCAGATCTTCCTGCGTGGCGTAGGCCTTGGTGTCGGTCTTCGGCACCACCAAGCCTTCGCCATAGGTGTAGATCGGATCGGAGAAATCGACAACCTCCTTGCGCGGCGCGGTGATGAACATCGCAGCCGCGATGATGTCGATCTTGCTCGAGGTCAGCGACGGGATCAGCGCCGAGAACGCCATCGGTTCGATCTGCACGTTGAGGCCGGCGTCCTTGCCGATCTCGGTAACGAGATCGACCATGATGCCCTGGATTGTGTTGGTCTTGGTGTCGAGGAAGGTGAAGGGAATGCCGGTCGGCGTCGAGCCGACCTTCAGCACCTGCTGCGCCGAAGCCGGCGCCACGGCTGCAATAGCGAGCGCCGCGACCGCGGCCAGACCAAAACGCTTCATCGCATTCCCCTTTGGGTCCGGCCGATGGCGGCGCTCGCAGATGTCGTCATCGCAGACGTTGCGGGCCAAGCCGTTTCGGCCTATTTTCACCAATATGAAAATTTGGTCACACTTTCACAACCGATGCAAGCAGTTTTCATGCACATGAAGGAAGCGGTTTGACGTGAGCGGTGGCAAAAGAATGCGCAGACCGGCCGCCGCAAAGCCGGTGAAGGCGAAGGCCAAAGCCAGGGCCAAAGCCAAGACCAAGGCCAAGACCAAGGCCAAGGCTATCGCCAAAGCGGCGGAGCCTGCGATGGATGTCGCGGTCGGCCGCCGCATCCGTGATCTCAGGCGCATCAGGCAATTCTCGCTCGAGACGGTCGCTTCGCGCACGGAGCTGTCGATCGGCTTCCTCAGTCAGATCGAGCGCGGCCTGTCGTCGCCGTCGCTGCGCGTGCTGGCCACGCTCGCCGATGTGCTCGGCGTCGGCATCGCCGCGCTGTTCGGCGCGAGCCCGAGCGCCGATGGCACATCCGACCAGGTCGTCACGCGCGGGCTTCAGAGGCCCGAGCTGAAACTCTGGCGCACCGGCGTGTCGAAGCAATTGCTGAGCCCCGCCACCGCCGATAACCGGCTCAATCTGTTCCTGGTGCATCTGGAGCCCGGCGGCTCCACCGGCGACGAGCTCTACACCCATGACGGCGAGGAAGCCGGCCTCGTGCTCGAAGGCGAGATGATGCTGACCGTGGACAGCGAGACATGGTCGTTGAAGACGGGCGACAGTTTTAGATTCGCGAGCCGTCGGCCGCACCGATTTTCAAATCCAGCGCGGGATGCGAAAGCGGTGGTGCTGTGGGTGAATTGCGTGACAGGGGCGGGGTAGTCCCCTTCTTCCACGATCAAAGTTTCAGCCCCGTCATCCTGAGGCGCGAGCGGAGCGAGCCTCGAAGGATGCACGGCCTCCGATGCAGCCGGGCCGCCGCCCTTCGAGGCTCGCCGCACGGCGCGTTGCGCCGCGCAGCTCACGCCTCAGGGTGACGGGGATAGACTAGCGGAGCGGAGAAACGCTCACCCAAACCGGTGATTGTACCGGTCCACCGTCAGCGCGCTGACGTCGATGTCCGGCTTCTTGCCTGACAGCATGTCGGCGAGCACGCGGCCGGAGCCGCACGACATGGTCCAGCCGAGCGTGCCGTGGCCGGTGTTGAGGTGAAGGTTGGCATATTGCGTCGGGCCGATCACGGGCGGGCCGTCCGGCGTCATCGGGCGCAGACCGCTCCAGAACCTCGCCTTGGAGAGATCGCCGCCGCGCGGGAACAGATCGGTCAGCGAGTGATCGAGCGTGGCGCGCCGCGCGTCGTAGAGCTGGCTCGAGAAGCCGGAGATTTCGGCGGTGCCGCCGACGCGGATGCGATTGCCCAAACGGGTGATCGCGACCTTGTAACTCTCGTCCATCACGGTGGATTCCGGTGCGCCGGAGGCGTCCTTGATCGGCACCGTGATCGAATAACCCTTCACCGGATAGACCGGCAGCGAGATATCGAGCGGCGCGACCAGCCGCGACGACCAGCTTCCGAGCGCGAGCACGTAAGCGTCGGCCTGCAACATTCCGGCGCCAGTCGCGACGCCGCTGACGCGCGCGCCGTCGGTGACGATACGATCGATGCCGGTGTTGAACATGAAGCGCACGCCGAGCGCTTCGGCGTGCTTGGCCAGCGCCTGGGTGAACATGTGGCAGTCGCCGGTCTCGTCCTGCGGCAAGCGCATGCCGCCGGCGAACTTTTCCTTCACGCCGGCGAGTGCCGGCTCGACCGCGATGCAGCCCTCGCGGCCCAGCACCTCGAAAGGCACGCCGTACTGCTTGAGCACGGCGACGTCCTCACCGGTGCCGTCAAGCTGGGCCTGGTAGCGGAATAGCTGCAGCGTGCCCTGCGAGCGCTCGTCATACTGGATGCCGATGTCGCGGCGCAAATCGCGCAGGCAATCGCGGCTGTACTCCGCGATCGGAATCATCCGGCTCTTGTTGACCGCGTACCGTTCGCTGGTGCAGTTGCGCAGCATCTTGAGCAGCCAGATCCACATCACCGGATCGAGCTTCGGCCGGATCACCAGCGGGCCGTGCTTCATCAACAGCCATTTGACCGCCTTCACCGGCACGCCGGGACCGGCCCAGGGCGAGGAATAGCCGGGCGACACTTCGCCGGCATTGGCAAAGGAGGTCTCGAGCGCCGGTTCGGGCTGACGGTCGACGACCGTTACCTCATGGCCGGCACGCGCGAGGTAGTAGGCAGAGGTGACACCGATGACACCGCTGCCGAGGATCAGAACTTTCACGCTTGGTCAAACTCCCGCGGCATCACGCTCGCCGCTGCAAGAGGGGAACTCCGCAACGGCGAGAGCAATTATCAGGCCACCCGCTTGATGGCGTCGCCGAGGATCGAGACGATATCGTCGATGTGGCTCTTCTCGACGATGAGCGGGGGCGACAGCGCAAAGGAGTCGCCGCTCATGCGGAAGTACAGTCCGCGATTGAAGCAGTCGACCATGACGTCGTAGCCACGCGCACCGACCGTACCGTCACGCGACGACAGCTCGACCGCGCCCATCAGGCCGCAATTGCGGATGTCGACGACGTTGGGCAGGCCTTTGAGCGAATGCAGCGCATCGCGCCAGTAGTCGGCGATCGACGCACCGCGCGTGAGCAGGCCTTCGTCCTTGTAGATGTCGAGCGTGGCGATACCGGCGGCGCAGGCGACCGGATGGGCCGAATAGGTGTAGCCGTGGAACAGCTCCATCTGGTTCTCCGGGCCGACCATCAGGCCGTCGTGCACCTTGCGGCTCGCAAACACGGCGCCGCAGGGAATGGTGCCGTTGGTGATGCCCTTGGCGGTCGTCATCATATCAGGTGTGACGCCGAAGAACTGGGCGGCGAACGGCGCGCCGAGGCGGCCGAAGCCGGTGATGACCTCGTCGAAGATCAGGAGGATGCCGTGCTTGTCGCAGATCTCGCGCAGACGCTGGAGATAGCCCTTCGGCGGCGGCAGCACCGCGGTCGAGCCCGGCACCGGCTCGACAATGACGGCGGCGATGGTCTCGGCGCCGTGCAAGGCCACCAGGCGCTCGAGATCGTCGGCGAGTTCGGCGCCGTGCTCGGGCTGATCCTTGGCGAAGGCGTTGCGGGTGAGATCATGGGTGTGGCGGATGTGGTCGACGCCCGGCAGCAGGGTCGCGAAGGCGCGGCGGTTGGCGACCATGCCGCCGACCGAGGTGCCGCCGAAACCGACGCCGTGATAGCCGCGCTCGCGGCCGATCAGGCGGGTGCGGCTCGCCTGGCCGTTGGCGCGGTGATAGGCGAGCGCGATCTTCAGTGCGGTGTCGACCGACTCGGAGCCGGAGTTGGTGAAGAAAATGCGATCGAGGCCCTTCGGCGCGATCTCGGCGAGCCGCTCGGCGAAGTCGAATGCCAGCGGGTGGCCCATCTGGAACGACGGCGCAAAGTCCAGCGTCATCAGCTGCCGCTCGACCGCGGCGGCGATCTGCTTGCGGCCATGGCCGGCATTGACGCACCAGAGGCCGGCGGAGGCGTCGATCACCTTGCGGCCGTCGACGGTGGTGTAATGCATGCCCTCGGCCGAGGAGAACAGGCGCGGCGCCTTCTTGAACTGGCGGTTGGCCGTGAACGGCATCCAGAACGAATCGGTCTTGATGGTGTTCGGAATCTGATGAAGGGTCACGGCTACGCTCCTTTGCTGACCGCATAGCAGAGCCACGGCTTCAAAAGCGCAACAAGTCCTTTTCTGATGGCCTGCAAGCCATTGATTTTACTGTAGCTGCCGGTCCATATTTGCGCGATCCGCAACACTTGCAACACTGGACCAGGGCATGAGCGTCGATATCGGTGGACGGCTGCGATTCATCCGGGCGCGCCAGAAGCTGTCGCAGCGCGCGCTCGCCAAACGCGCCGGCGTCACCAATTCGACGATCTCGCTGATCGAATCCAACCAGATGAATCCGTCCGTGGGAGCGCTCAAACGCATCCTCGACGGCATTCCGATGGGGCTCGCCGAGTTCTTCGCGCTGGAGCCGGAGAGCCGACGCAAGATCTTCTACCGCTCAGAAGAGCTGACCGAGGTCGGCAAGAAGCCGATCTCCTACCGCCAGATCGGCGACAATCTGTTCGGTCGCAGCCTCCAGATCCTGAAGGAGCGTTACGAGCCCGGCAGCGACACCGGACGCGTTCACCTGGTCCATGACGGCGAGGAAGGCGGCATCGTGATCGCCGGCAAGCTCGAGGTCACCGTCGAGGACGAGCGTCGCATCCTCAATCCCGGCGATGCCTATTATTTCGAGAGCCGCCGCCCGCATCGCTTCCGCTGCGTCGGCGGCAAGCCGTGCGACGTGATCTCGGCCTGCACGCCGCCGACGTTTTGAAACGCGTCAACGTCATCCGCAATCTTACGGTGCCACCGGTGTCTTACGGAGCTTGAGCCATCTCAATTTCCGCGCGCCGAACCGCTATATGTTGCGAGCCATAGTGGCCGTTTCGCAACAAGGGTTCGCGGATGAATATCACGCTCGCCAATGCCGAAGCCGCGCTCGACGACGTTCAGCGTGATGCCGACAAGCTCCGCTCGCGCGAGCTGCGCAAGGCTATCGCCGAATACATCGAGACACAGCGAGCGGCGATCAAGGCTCTGCGCAGGAAGATGAACTGACGCGCCACGGCGGAGCGAGAAGGACTCGCCCCGCCTGCCGCCTCAAATCTGCGTCAGCAACTCCTCGATCCGGATCGGGAAGCGGCGGACACGCACGCCGGTCGCATGCCAGACCGCGTTGGCGACCGCGCCTGCGCTGCCGGTGATGCCGATTTCGCCGACCCCCTTGATGCCGAGCGCATTGACATGCGGATCATGCTCCTCGACCGTGATGACGTCGAGCGGCGGCACGTCGGCATTCACCGGGATATGGTATTCGCCCAGATTGGCATTCATGATCCGGCCGCTGCGGCGGTCGGTGATGGCTTCCTCGTGCAGCGCAAAGGATAGGCCCCAGATCATGCCGCCGTACAGCTGGCTCTGCACCATGCGCGGATTGACGATGCGCCCCGCGGCGAAAGCGCCGACCATGCGGGTGACGCGGACCTGGCCGAGCTCCGGATCGACCTTCACCTCCGCAAACACCGCGCCATGGGCGTGCATCGCATACTCCTCCATCGCCGCCGGATTCGGCGCGCCGGTGCCGCGCGCCTCGACCTCGGCGAGGCCGGCGCGCGCGAGAATCTCGGAATAGCTTTCGCCGCGGCTCTCGTCGTCACGCCGGATCAACCTGCCATCGCGCGCGATCACGCCGGCATTGCCGGCAGCGAACAGCGGCGATCGCTCATCGTTGGTGGCGAGATCGGCGAGCTTTGCGATCACGGCCGCGCCGGCGCTGTGGATCGCAGCACCAGCCGTCGCGGTATGCGCGGAGCCACCGGCGATGCCGGCATCGGGCAGGTCGGACGACCCCGCCTTGAACTCGACGCTGTCGATATCAAGCCCGAGCTCGTCGGCCGCGATCTGCGCAAGCGCCGTCCACGCTCCCTGCCCCATGTCATGTGCGCCGATTTCCATTGCACCGGAGCCGTCGCGGCGAAGCACCGCACGTGCTTCGGCCTGGAACATCAGTGCCGGGAAGGTCGCGGTGCCCATGCCCCAACCGACCAGAAGGCCGGCATCGTCGCGCATCTGCCGCGACTGAAGCGGTCGCTTCGCCCAGCCGAAGCGCGCCGCGCCCTGCTCGTAACAGGCACGTAACGCCTTGGAGGAGAACGGCTTGCCGGTGATCGGCTCGACCTCGGCATAGTTCTTCAGGCGGAAGGCGAGCGGATCGATGCCGCAGGCCCAGGCCATCTCGTCGATCGCACTCTCCAGCGCGATCGATCCGGTCGCCTCGCCGGGCGCGCGCATGAACAGCGGCGTGCCCGTGTTGACACGCACGGCGTCGTGCGACGTGCGGATTGCGGGTGCCGCATAGAGCGTGTGCGAGGCATCCGCTGCGGGCTCGTAAAAATCGTCGAACGTGCTCGACACCGTGCGGGCGTGGTGATCGAGCGCGGTCAGACGCCCCTCGCCGTCGGCACCGATGCGCAGCCGCTGCCGCGTCGGCGCGCGATGACCGACCGGGCCGTACATCTGCTCGCGGCGCAGCACCAGCTTGACCGGTTTGCCGACGAGCTTTGCCGCCATGATGCCGAGGACCGGAGGACCAGCCATGAGCCCCTTCGAGCCGAAGCCGCCGCCGAGGAACGGGCTGCGGATGTGGATCTTGTCGTGCGCGATGCCGAACAATTCGGCAAAACGCGCAAGGGATAGCATGAGACCCTGGGTCGGCATGTCGATCTGCAGACTGTCGCCATCCCATGCAGCCACGATCGCATGCGGCTCCATCGCGTTGTGATATTGCGGCGGCGTTTCGTAAATCGCGTCGATCTGCTTTTCGGCCGAGGCAAGGCCCGCTTCGACGTCGCCGCGGTGATTTTCCGTGGGGTTGCCGACGCCGACGACCGGCGGCACGAAGCTGTCGCCGGCATCGAGGCCGACGAGCGCTGGCAGCGTCTCGTAACGCGGCGCCAGCAGCGCCGCGCCTTCCGTCGCCGCTTCCAGCGTTTCGGCGATCACGACGGCGATGGGCTGGTTGGCGTAGCGGACCTCGTTGCTCTGCAACACCTCCATCCGGAACACGAACGGATTGGTCTTGATTTCGGGGTCGATCGCGAGCTCGGGCTTGTGGTCCGATGTCATGACATCGATGACGCCGGGATGGCGCTTGGCAGCAGCGACATCGAGCGAGGTCACGCGGCCGCGCGAAATGCCGGCGACGGCCATCACCGCATACAGCATGCCGGGCGGATGGTTGTCGGCGGCGTAGGTCGCCTGGCCCTTGACCTTGAGGACCCCGTCGCGGCGGGTCAGAGGCTGGCCGATATTCGAGCCGTGGCGCAGATGGGCGGGCGCGCTGGTGAGATTAAGCTCAGGCATGAATGGCTCCGGACGTCGAGGCAAAGGGAGAGGCCGGCAGCGCGGGGATACGCGCGGGCGTACCGGCGGCGGCGAGTGTCAGCGCGCGCACGACGATGCGGCGCGCGAGCTCGATCTTGAAGGCGTTGTCGCCGGACGGCTTTGCGTCGGTGAGCGCGCGCCGGGCGGCTTCCTGGAAAGCGTCCACGGTGGGCGCGACGTTCCTGAGCACGTCCTCCGCAGCGCGGGCGCGCCAGGGCTTTGCGGCGACGCCACCGAGCGCAAGCCGCGCCTCCTTGATCTTTCCGTTCTCGATCTGCAACGCAGCCGCAGCGGAGACGACGGCAAAGGCGTAGGAGGTCCTATCGCGGACCTTGAGATAGCGCGCATGCGCGGCAAAGCCGCGCGCAGCGGGCGGCAGACGCACCGCGACGACGAGGTCGCCGGGCTCGAACGCGGTTTCACGCTCCGGCGTATCGCCGGGCAGGCGATGCAGTTCGTCGAGCGCGATTTCGCGCCGCCCGTTCCGGCCCTCGATCTCGACGATTGCGTCAAGCGCGACCAGCGGTACGCAGAAGTCGGACGGATGCGTGGCGATGCAGTTTTCGCTCCAGCCGAGCACGGCGTGGGTGCGGTTCTCGCCGTCGCGCGCGTCGCAGCCGCTGCCGGCCTCGCGCTTGTTGCAGCGGCTGGCCGTGTCGTAGAAATACGCACAGCGCGTCCGTTGCAGCAGATTGCCGCCGACGGTCGCGGCATTGCGCAGTTGCGCCGATGCGCCGGAGAGCAACGCTTCGGCGACGGCCGGATAGGACTTTGCAAAGTCAGCGTCATGCGCAAGATCGGCGTTGCTCACCAGTGCGCCGATGCGCACACCACCGTCGGCAAGGCGCTCGATTTGATCGAGCCCGTCGAGATGCGTGACGTCGACCAGACGATCCGGACGGCTGACGCCGCCCTTCATCAGATCGAGCAGATTGGTGCCGGCGGCGAGATAGCTGGCGCCCGGCTGGGCGGCGGCGGCAACGGCCTCTGCGACCGTGCCAGGCCTGAAATAATCGAACGGTTTCATGCTGAGCGCCTCTGATTGGCTTCGTCCATGCCGGCCTGCGCGTCGAGCACGGCATCGACGATGCCGGCGTAGGCGCCGCAGCGGCACAGATTGCCGCTCATGCATTCGCGGATGCGCTCGGGATCGTTGCCGGCCTGCGCCTCGCTCATCATGCCGATGGCGCTCATGATCTGGCCGGGCGTGCAGAAGCCGCACTGAAATCCGTCATGGGCGATGAAGGCGGCCTGCACCGGGTGAAGCTGGTCGCCGCGCGCGACGCCTTCGATGGTGAGGATGTCGGCGCCGTCATGGCTGATGGCGAGCGCGAGGCAGGAGTTGATGCGCTTGCCGTCGACGAGAATGGTGCAGGCGCCGCATTGGCCGCGGTCGCATCCCTTCTTGGTACCGGTCAGATGGAGGCGCTCACGCAGGAGATCGAGCAGCGTGACGCGCGGATCGTCGAGGACGAATTCGCGCCGCGCACCGTTCACGGTGAGGCTGATGGAGTGGTTCATACAAGGCTCCGATCAGAAATGGACATCAGTGATCGCGCGGCGCGCCACCGCCGTGGCCGCCGTCGATACGCGCCGCCTGGACATAATCCGGGCCAACGTCTCAGCGAAGATACGGAGGCAGCCTCCGCTTAACAAGGGCCGCCAAAAAATATTGGAATTCGTCAAAAGCCCATGCGCAGACAACGCGATGCAGCTCTGCAAGGGTTCAATCTAACCAATTCGTGATCTACATTGCCGGCATGGACGACCACGCCGACCAGATTCGCAAACCCCGCGCCGACGCCGTGCGCAATCGCGAACGCGTGCTCGAGGCGGCGAAGACCGTGTTCAATGCGGGCGGCCCCGAGGCGAGCCTCGAGGCCGTCGCGAAACGCGCCGGCGTCGGCATCGGCACGCTCTATCGGCATTTCCCGACCCGCGAGGATTTGTTCGAGGCGGTGTACCGGCGTGAGGTCGAGCAGCTCAGCGAGCTCGCCGAGCAGTTGAAGAACGCCAGGGATCCGGTCGATGCGCTCAGGCGCTGGCTGCGCTCAGGCGTCGAATTCGTTGCCACCAAGAAGGGCATGGTGGCAGCCTTGGCACTCGCGGTGCAGAGCGGGTCGGAGTTGCATGCCTTTTCCTTTGAGCGCCTGACCAAGGCGATCGGCTCGCTTCTCGATCGCGCAGCCGCGGCCGGCGCGATGCGCGCGGACATCAGTCCCGAGGACTTGCTGCGCGCGTTCTTCGGCATGTGCTACATGCACGATCAGCCCGGCTGGCAATCCTCGGTGCTGCGGATGCTCGACGTGTTCGTCGACGGGCTGCGGGTGCAGGCGGTCGCGAAACCCAAGCCGCGCCGTATCACACCCGCGAAGCGGAAGCGATAGCGTCACCCTGTCAGGATCGGCCTCAGTGCCTCGCGGTGATGCACGATGAAGTCGAAGAAGGCGGCGATCCGCGGCACACGCCGGAGATCGGGATGCGTCAGGATGCGCCAGCTTCGCGTCAATTCCGGAATCGGGCCAAGGACGCGCACGAGATCGGCTTCGGCATCGCCGAGCGCGACGGGAAGCGGACCGATGCCGACGCCGGACTTGATCGCCGAAACGAGGCCAAGCACGCTGTTGACGCGCGCAGCCATCTGGGCATTGGGCGCGACCTCCTTCAGCCATTTGACGGCGCGGTGCTTGGCAAGGGATTCGTCCAGCCCGACCAGCAAATGAGGCGTGAGGTCCTCGACACGATCCGGACTGCCGTGCCGGTGAAGATAGTCGCGGCTGGCGTAAACCGCCCAGATCGACTCGGCGATCTTGCGCCCGACCAGCTCGTCGTCGGTATCGCCCGAGCGAAAAGCGATATCGACCTCGCCCTTCGACAGGTCGAGGTAGCCGTCGCTCATCACGAATTCGACCCGCAGCGAGGGATGCAGCGCGTGAAAGTCGCCGACGATGCCCGATTGGATGAGCCGGGCGACGACCGGCTCGGGACAGGTGACGCGGATCACGCCCTTCATGTCCTGCTCAGCGTCGACCGTCCGACGCTGGAAGTCGTCGATGGTGGCTTCGATCCGCTCGGCATAGGGCAGCATGATCTGACCGAATTCGGTGAGGCGGTAGCCGCTCGGCTGACGCGTCACCAGCGCGCGGCCGAGCCGCCGCTCCAGCTCCTCGAGCCGCCGGTGCACGGTCGATTGGCTGAGGCCAAGCGCCTTGCCGGCAGCAACAGTGCTGCCGTGCCGCGCGACCGCCAGGAAATATTTGAGGTCATTCCAGTCGAACATGAAGGGATTATGCACTTCTGCGGCCGCTGGCCGCAATGTTGCGGCTCCCGCGCCTGAACGGCGGCACCTAGGCTGGCGCTTTCAGCGACTTACAATGGAGACTTCGGATGCGCCCCCATTTCGCTCTCAGCGCCGCAATCGTTCTGGGATGGTCGGCCGCAGCCGCCGCGCAGGACCACGGGGCTCAGGGTCTCGCCAAACCGAATCTCGTGCTTGGCCAAGTGGTTGAAGGCCTGCCGAAGGACGAGAAGCAGTCCGTGCGGGTCATGACCGCGTCGTTCAAGCCGGGCGACAAGACGCCCTATCACAGCCACCGCTTCCCGGTGACTGTGTACGTGCTCGAAGGCGCCTTCACGCTCGAGCTCGAGGGCAAGCCGCCGCTGACGGTGAAGGCCGGCGAGGCACTGGTGGAACCGCCGAACGTGGCGATGACCGGCTACAATCGGACGAGCGGCGAGACCAGGGTCGTGATCTTCTATGTCAGCGCGGTCGACACCCCCTTCCTCGATCCGCAGTCACATTAGGCCGTTTGCCTGAGCATCCCCGTGGCGATATCCTTGCTGGACGGGATGACCAAGCGAGGTTTTGCCATGCGTGTGCTCCTTGTCCTGATATTCGCGCTGCTGGGTGGCGCTTCCGCACGCGCCGGCGATGTCGCAGTCGCACAAGGTGTCATCCGCGCCCAGGAGCAGGCCTTTGTCCGCGACGATGCGGCGGGGGCCTATTCCCACGCCGCGCCGGCGATCAGGGAGATCTTCCCTGCGCCTGACATCTTCATGTCCATGGTGCAGAACGGCTACGCGCCGGTCTACCGGCACAAGAGCTTTGAGTTCGGCGACAGCAAGAGCGAAGGCAACCGGGTCTCCCAGCACGTTCAAATCGTCGATGCCAACGGCGAGGCCTGGGAAGCGCTCTACACGCTCGAACAGCAGAGCGACGGCATCTACAAAATCACCGGCTGCTCTCCATTGAAGGTCGGACGAGAGGCCTAGGTCGCGAAACTCGGTCCCGTCTTCGTCGCATTCATCCGCGACCGGATCAGCAACGTCAGCACGATGCCGATATTGAGCGCGTTCCACGCCACGCCGTTCGCGAACGCAGCCGCATAGGAGCCCGTGGCGTCGAAGATCACGCCCGAGACCCAGCCGCCGAAGGACATGCCGAACACGGACGCGAAGATCACGATGCCGACGCGGGTTGCGGCTTCGCGTGCCGGCATCGCCTCGCGCACGATGATGGCATAGCTCGGCACGATGCCGCCCTGGAACAGGCCGAACATCGCGGAGATCAAATAGAGCGAGGTCAGGCTGTCGAAGAACAGGTAGAATACGAGTGCAAATCCTTGGGCGACCGCTCCGATCAGCAGTGTGGGGATGCCCCCGATCTTGTCGGCGAGATAGCCCGAGCCGATCCGGCTGACGATGCCGCAGGCCATCATCAGCGACAGCATCTCGGCGCCGCGCGCCACACCAAAACCGAGATCGCCGCAATAGGCGACGATATGCACCTGCGGCATCGCCATCGCCACGCAGCAGGAGATGCTCGCGATCGAGAGCAGCACCGTCAGCGTGTTGGTCGACAGCTTGAGATCGACCCGCGGCGGCGGCGCATTGGCATGATTGCGGACCTTGTCGTTGCCCATCTGCGTGCGCAAGACCAGCACCAGGATGGTCATCAGGCTCACGCAGGCGAGGCCGATGCCGATGTGCGTGTAGCGCCAGCCGATCGACTGCATGCCCCAATTCACAATCGGCGGCCACATCGTGCCGGCAACGTAATTGCCGCTCGCAACGATGGTCACGGCAAGGCCACGATAGCGCTCGAACCAGTGCGAGGCCTCCGCCATCAGCGGCGCGAAGGTCGCGGAGGTGCCGAGCCCGATCAGGAAATACGCCGCCACGAACTGCCAGAGCTGGGTCGACAGACCCGCGAGCACATTGGCGACGCCGAGGAAGGCGATGCTGATCGCCATCGCCGGCACGATGCCGAACCGGTCGGTGATCTTGCCGGCGATCACGCCGCCAAGCCCGAAGCCGAACATCATGAGAGTGAAAGCCAGCGACACCGCGCCGCGCGTGGCGGCGAATTCGGCCTGCACCGCGGGAATCATGACCACGATGGCCCACATGCCGACGCCGCCGATCGAGCCGATCAGAAGCGCAATGACAAGGCGCATCCAGGCCTGACGCGAATCAGGGGTGAATGTTTCGGGTGTCTGTCCTGGATGATTTGGGGCGTGCACGGGCCGGACCATGGCCCGCGGATCGCCACAGGGTCAAGCATTGTGGCGCGATATTGGGCATGCGCGGTGCACAGCGGTAAGAAGAAGCTTGGCGAACACGCGTTTTGCCATTAATTTGCAATCAGCGTGTGCAACGTTGCCGCGCGGAGCGTATGTCGGCGGAATGTTGTTGCGATTGACACGATCGATGCGGATCAGGGTGGGGCGCATCATTGCCCTCGCCTATCTGTTTTGCGTGCTCGCGCCGGCCGCAAGCCTCGCCTGGGGTCAAGGTCCGGCACCGTGTCTTGGCGACGACTTCGTGCCCGCCAACATCGTGCCGGCGCATCATCAGATGCAGACGAGCCATGAGATACAGACGAGCCATGCGCATGGCGACTTCTCGCATGACCACGCGGGGGCACATGCGCATCACCAGACCGCCGCGCAGGACGCGCCCGCATCACATCATCACGACGGCAAGGGGACGCCAGGACCGTGCTGTGCGATGATGTGCGTGGTTGCGCTGCCGGCCGACCTGCCCAGCGTCGCAAAACCGCTTCAGCCGGTTTCCGCCTGCGCGCCCGAGATCGTGGCCAGCCTGCACAGCGCGGCGCCGCCCCTGCTCTACCGCCCTCCCATCGCCTGATCTGACACGCGACGACGTCAGGCCGAGCGCGCATCTGCGCGCGCGGGCCTGTGGTCTTCAGACGGATCAGGGATGAATCATGCTTACGCTTTCCGGGGCGAAGTCCGCCGCCGCATCTGTGGCGCGTGGACGACACTTTCTATTTAATTGGTCACTGCTGACCGCCACTGCGCTGGCGTTGTCCGGCTGCGTGCCGGCAACGACACAAGTCGCCGGCGCTGATCCTGCCGATCCCGCCGCCAAGGTCGCGCGCGCCGGCTATCGTTCGGCAATTGCGCCGTACACCAGCCTGCGGCCTGCGACTCCCGCGCCATGGCGCGAGCGCAACGAGAACGTCGCGCCGCAGCCCAAGCAAGACCGGTAGGAGCGCGCCATGACATACCATTTCGCGCAAAGCCTGCTCGTGCTCGCTGCGATCACTCTCTCGGGCTGCGCCGCATTCTCGCCCGACAGCGGCATGAATGCCGTCTCGGAGCTGACGAGCCAGACCATCAACAAGGACGTCGCCTTCGTGCGAACGACTGAGGGAGCCGGTGCGGTCGACGCGCGCGTTCGCCAACTGCTCTCGCGAACACTGACCGCCGACACCGCCGTGCAGATCGCACTGCTCGACAACAAGGGACTGCAAGCCGCCTATAACGAGCTGGCGCTGGCCGAGACCGATCTCGTCGAGCAGAGCCTGCCGCCCAATCCCGTGTTCTCGATCTCGCGGATCTCGGGCAACGGCGCCAGCGAAATCGAGCGCCAGGTGGTCGGCGACATCCTCGCGCTCGCCACCCTGCCGTTCCGCTCCGACATCGTCCGCGACCGTTTTCGTCAGGCGCAATTGCGCGCGGCGCTGGCGACGTTGCGGCTCGCCGCCGATGTCCGCCGCGCGTATTTGCGCGCGGTTGCCGGCAACGAGATGGTGGTGCTGCTGACGGACGCAAAGGCGACGGCGGAATCGACCGCACAGCTCGCAGTCAAGCTCGGCGAAACCGGTTCGATCAACAAGCTCGACCAGGCCCGCGAGCAGGTGTTTTATGCGGAGACCACCGCCGATCTCGCGACCGGGCGGCAGACGGCAACGAGCGCGCGCGAAAGGCTGGCGCGCCTGATGGGACTGTGGGACGGCGGTCTCGATTTTCGTCTGCCCAATCAACTGCCGCCGCTGCCGCGCCGGCCGCAGGCTTTGCCGTCAATTGAAGCCGACGCGGTCGCCCATCGCATCGACTTGCAGATCGCACGGCTTGAACTGACGGCGCTGGCGACGTCGCTGAACCTCACCGAGGCGACGCGCTTCGTGACCCTACTTGATCTCGCCGGCATCTCCCGCCGCACCAAGGATCCGGACGGCGCACCGTTCCGCGAACGCGGCTTCGACGTGCAATTCCAGATCCCGATCTTCGACGGCGGCGAGGTCCGGGTGCGGCAGGTGGCGGAGACCTACAATCTCGCCTTCAACCGCTTGACCGAGCGCGCCGTCAATGTGCGCTCCGAGGCGCGCGATGCTTATCGGGTCTATCGATCCAGCTACGACATCGCGAGCCACTACCAGCGCGAGATCGTGCCGCTGCGCAAGATCATCACGGAGGAGATGCAGCTCCGCTTCTCCAGCATGCAGATCGATATTTTTGCCTTGCTCACCGAGGCCCGGCAGCGACTCGCGTCGCTGCGCGGTGCAATCGATGCCAGGCAAAAATTCTTCCTCGCCCAGTCCGAGTTGCAGACCGCCGTCAACGGCGGCGGCGCACCTGCTTCCAGCAGCGACACTTCAACCACCATCGCCGCGGCAGCGCCTGCCGATGGCGGCCACTGACATGGAGGCCACGATGTTTTCCCGCCGAGGATTTTTGGGCAGCGCTGCGCTGGCCAGCGCATCCGTCGTCAGCGGCCGGGCGCAGGCCGCCTCAATTCCGGAAGCCCCGCACATGGACAAGGTGGTGATGCAACCGCCGCTGCACCCCATCGGTGGTCCGGACTACCGCCCGGTGGTCACGCTGAACGGCTGGTCGCTGCCGTTCCGCATGAACGGCGACTGGAAGGAATTCCATCTCGTCGCCGAGCCCGTGGTGCGCGAATTCGCCGAGGGCATGAAGGTGAATTTGTGGGGCTATAACGGCCAGTCGCCGGGCCCGACGATCGAGGCCGTCGAGGGCGACAAGGTCCGCATCTTCGTCACCAACAGACTGCCCGAATACACCACCGTGCACTGGCACGGCATGATCATTCCCAGCGGCATGGACGGTGTCGGCGGGCTGACCCAGCCGCACATCCAGCCGGGAAAAACCTTCGTCTACGAGTTCGAGATGAAGAAGAGCGGGACCTTCATGTACCACCCGCATTCCGACGAGATGGTGCAGATGGCGATGGGCATGATGGGCATGGTCGTCGTGCATCCGCGCGACCCGAACTTTCGTCCGGTCGACCGCGACTTCGTCTTCGTCATGAGCACCTATCGCGTCGATCCCGGCACATATCTGCCGCAGGTCAACGAAATGACCGACTTCAACATGTGGACCTGGAATGCGCGGGTGTTTCCCGGCATCGATCCGCTGCCGGTCAGGCTCGGCGACAAGGTGCGCGTGCGCATCGGCAATCTCAGCATGACCAACCATCCGATCCATCTGCACGGCCACAGCTTTGCCGTGACCTGCACCGACGGCGGCTGGATTCCCGAGAGCGCGCAATATCCGGAGACGACGACGGACGTACCGGTCGGCGCGGTGCGCGTGTTCGACGTTCTCGCCGACAATCCCGGCGACTGGGCGTTCCACTGCCACAAGTCGCATCACACCATGAATGCGATGGGACACGACATGCGCAACCTGATCGGCGTGTCGCGCAAGGATCTCGCCAAGGCCGTCGGCAAGCTCGCGCCTGACAGCATGGCCATGGGCTCGACCGGCATGGCGATGGGCAACATGGAGATGCCGGCGCCCGACAACACGCTGCCGATGATGACCGGCACCGGTCAGTTCGGCCCGATCGAGATGGGCGGCATGTTCACTGTGATGAAGATCCGCGAGGGCCTCGCGCGCGACGATTATCGCGATCCCGGCCCCTACCAATTCCCGCAAGGCACCGTCGCCTATGAGGTCACGCCGCCGGCCCCAGAGCCGGCGCGGCAACAAGGGACGCCGATGCACAAGATGAAGATGTGAGCGTTTCGATCAACCACCACCAACTGGAGATACCAATGAAGAAGACGATCAAGCTCGGTCTCGCGCTGGCTGCGCTTTCGACCGCGCCGGCGTTTGCCCACAACCAGCACGGGCACGGCACCTTCTCGGCCGGCGGGCCCGGCGATCCCAAAAAGCCCGCGCGCACCATCGAGATCCTGCTGAACGAGATGGACTACGCACCCGCCAGGATCGAGGTCAAACGCGGCGAGCAGATCCGCTTCGTGCTGCGCAACGTCGGCAAGGAGGATCACGAATTCCTGCTCGCCACCACCAAGGAGAATCTCGCGCATGCGGTGGAGATGAAGAAGCATCCGCACATGGAGCACGACGATCCCAACGGTGTCAGGCTCGCGCCGAGCAGGACGGCCGAGATCCTCTGGAAGTTCAGCAAGGCCGGCACGTTCGAATTTTCCTGCCTGATTCCCGACCACCGCGACTACGGCATGGTCGGCCACGTCACCGTGAAGTAACAAGGGCAAACTCCCATGAATCGCATCATCCGCATCGCCGCGGCGCTGGCGCTGACCGTCAGCCTCGCCACCGGAGCCCTCGCAGCCCAGGGCGCCGCGATCAGCGGCGAGGTCAAGAAGATCGACGAGGGCGCCGGCAAGATCACGCTCAAGCACGGACCGGCGAAAAGCCTCGGCATGGATGAGCCCATGACCATGGTCTATCGCGTCAACGACCCCGCCTTGCTCAAGCAGGTGAAGGTCGGCGACAAGGTGACTTTTGAAGCCGAGGAGGCGGCCTCGGGGTTCACGGTGACGAAGGTCCAGAAGGCGAAATAGGCCCGCCGGCATTCCACCATGGTCATTCCGGAGCGCGCCGCCCTGGCGCGAGCCCGGAATGACAACCTGACCGGCCCGAAATACTCCGGTCCGCCCCCATGCCGCGCCCTTTGTTAACCCTTTGCTAACCATACACCGGGCAAAAATTGCCGGGTGGAGTCGAGTGTCGTCAGCCGCGTAGAACGGGGAGTCCCCTGTGGACGCCAGTGCGGTACCTCACTTTCGGAACGGCGGCCCTTCGGCCGCCGCGCAGACATTTGGGGCGCGCGGACGGCAGTCGCGCGGAGAGGCAGCTACCATGGTCGACGTCACCGCGGGACAGGGCGTAGGCGGCACGAACGCCGGTTTCCCCACCCTTGCCGAGATCGGCAACATCCTCAAGCGCGGCGATATCGCGCTGGCGCTCGGCGTCCTCACCATCCTGGTGGTGCTGATCCTTCCCCTGCCCGCGATCGTGCTGGACCTGTTCCTGGCGATTTCGATCACGCTCTCGATCCTGATCCTGATGACGTCGCTGTTCATCCAGGCGCCGCTGGAATTCTCCGCTTTCCCGACTGTCCTGCTGATCTCGACCATGCTGCGGCTGTCGCTCAACATGGCCTCGACCCGCCTGATCCTGTCGCACGGGCACGAGGGCACGGATGCCGCCGGTCACGTCATCGAAGCCTTCGGCAGCTTCGTGATGGGCGGCAATTTCGTCATCGGTATCATCGTCTTCGCCATCCTGATCATCGTCAACTTCGTCGTCATCACCAAGGGTTCGGGCCGTATCGCCGAAGTCGCGGCGCGCTTCCACCTCGACGCCATGCCCGGCAAACAGATGGCGATCGACGCCGACCTCTCCGCCGGACTGATCGACGAGAAGGTCGCCAAGCAGCGGCGCAAGGATTTGGAGGACGAGAGCGGCTTCTTCGGCGCCATGGACGGTGCCTCCAAATTCGTCCGCGGCGATGCCATCGCCGGCCTTCTGATCGTTTTCATCAACGTCGTCGGCGGCATGATCATCGGCGTGGCGCAGCAGGGCCTGTCGTTTGCCGATGCCGGCCGCAGCTACACGCTGCTGACCGTCGGTGACGGCCTCGTCACCCAGGTGCCGGCGCTGATCGTTTCGACCGCGGCGGGCCTGCTCGTCTCCAAGGCCGGCGTTTCCGGCGCCGCCGACAAGGCGCTGATGAAGCAGTTCTCGGGCTATCCGCAGGCGCTCGCGATGTCCGCGGCGGTCATGCTGGTGCTGGCTGCCCTGCCCGGCATCCCGACCATCCCCTTCCTGGCGCTCGGTTCCGGCGCCGGCGCGCTCGCCTGGCACGCCCGCAACCGCAACCGGGCGACTGCCAGAGCTGACGAAGTTGCCAAGACCGCACCTGCGCCGGGAACGCCGGGCGCACCAGGCTCCGCTGCGGCGGAGGAGCCGATCTCCGCGGCGCTCAAGATCGACGACCTCAAGATCGAGCTCGGCTACGCGCTGCTGCCGCTGGTCAACGGCCCCGACGGCACCGACCGCCTCACCGAGCAGATCAAGGCGCTGCGCCGTTCGCTTGCGATCGAGATGGGCTTTGTGATGCCGGCGGTGCGCATCCTCGACAACGTCCAGCTCGAGGCCAACACCTACATCATCAAGATCAAGGAGGTCGACGCCGGCACCGGCAAGATCTGGCCGAACCAGTTCATGGTCATGGACCCCGGCGGCAGCCAGGTGCAGGTGCCCGGCATCCACACCACCGAGCCGACCTTCGGCCTGCCCGCGACCTGGGTCGATGCCAGCCTCAAGGAGGAAGCCTCGCTCAAGGGCTACACCGTCGTCGACGCCGCGACCGTGCTCTCGACCCACCTCACCGAGCTGCTCAAGGCCAACATGTCGGACCTGCTCTCCTACGGCGAGGCGCAGAAGCTGCTCAAGGAGCTGCCGAAGGAGCAGGGCGAGCTGGTCAAGGACATCGTGCCGGGACAGGTCACGGTCTCCGGCATCCAGCGCGTGCTGCAGCTGCTGCTCGCCGAGCGCATCTCGATCCGCGACCTCTCGACCATCCTCGAAGGCATCGCCGACTCGCTCGCCTTCTCGCGCAATCCCGCCACCATGGTCGAGCACGTCCGCGCCCGCCTAGCGCGGCAGATCTGTGCGCAGAACACCTCCTACAACGGCTATCTGCCGCTGATCGCGCTGTCGGCCCGTTGGGAACAAGCCTTTGCCGAATCCATCATCGGCCAGGGCGAGGAGCGCAGCCTCGCCATGCAGCCCTCGAAACTGTCGGAGTTCATGACCGGCGTGCGCGAGGCCTTCGAGCGCGCCGCGCGCGAAGGCGAGGCCCCGGTGCTGGTCACCTCTGCGGCAATTCGTCCCTTCGTGCGTTCCCTGGTCGAGCGGTTCCGGGCCCAGACGACGGTACTGTCGCAGGCCGAAATCCACCCCAGGGCGAGGTTGAAAACGGTCGGAAGCATCTGATTTGCCTTAAGAAGCCGTATGTTTTTTGGCCACAGGCAAATGGTTTTTGAGTTTCCGGCGCCTTGTCGACCAAAGGCCGATAAGGCGCCTTTCAGGCACATTACAGCATTGAAATAATTGCGAAATCGCACGAGAAAGCGCCGCTTTTGATCGCGGCCTTTCACGTCCTGTCACGCTCTTGTGATGACCCCTTGGGAACGAATCCTCCCAATATTAGGTTGTTGGTCACCAGAAGCATGAACCTGCCCAGACAGGGCGGCGACTACTTCGGGTAGATGGCGGCAGGAGCCTTCATGAACCACTCGATTTACAGCGCAGATCGCTCGACCCACCTCAAGATCGTGGTCGTAGCCCTTGTCGCCGGCATCGCGGTGGCGGGCTTCGGGATCACGGCGCGCACGAGTTCAGACGAAGGCCTGACCCAGACCGCTCGCGTCATGAAGGCCGGCAAGCCGGTCGCTATCACCAGCTCGAACGTTTCGCTCGTTCGCTAAGGAGATCCAAGTTTCAGGAATTCACGCGGCTCTTTACCAGCCCCCCAAAGTCGCCACGTGGATATGTAGACGACCCCAACCCCAAGTCGACTACAGAAAGCGCCCGCCCCCCACGGGCGCTTTCTCATGTCTGGGGGTAGCGATTCATTTGAATTGCACACGCTTCAACCTCGTCGTTGCGCTCACATTATCGGAGTGTGGCGTAGCCTCGATGCATCGATCCCATGTCCCGGACGCGCTGCAGCGTTCTTACGCTGCTGCGCAGAGCCGGGACCCCGGGTGCCACGACACTTTGCTGCTGCATGGGCCCCGGCTCTGCAGCGCATCACTTCGTGCTGCGCAGCGTCCGGGGCACGAGACCTATCTTCAATGGACACACCTTCGCCCTCTCGCGGCTTGTTCGCCCGAGCTTTGCTTGGTCGCGTCACCCTCAAAATGAAGGGCGCAGGGAAGACCGGGTGCCGGCTGGCACCCGCGGTCCACTGTGCGAAAGGCAGTAGCGAAATCTGCACAGCGGCATACAGGTGAAGCCAAACATCCGGCCTTCCCTGCGCAGTGGTTTTACGGCTTATGTCGTGATCTCCCCGGGGAGCGATGCACTATTGCCCCCGTCGCCGTGCAGATGACCGATGCGCGCGCCCGGTCGGGCCGCCACATCACCGCAAGACTTGACGCACAGACCCCGGGCGTCAGGACCACACGATTTTGCCGTACGCCGATCACACCGGTCGTGCGCGCGAGGACTCCGCTCACGGTTGCCCGCCCTGCGAAGCCGTTCGCGCCGATGTGACCCACGTCCACCGCCGTCCGGCCCGCGTTCGTGACGATCGCGATACGCCCCTCTTCCTTGGGCCGGAGTGAGGCGACACATACGCCGTTTCCGAATTTCGGTAAAGTGGAATATTTTTAACGCCGCGGATTGACCGACTTTTCGGTGTTTTGCCCGTCAGGGAACACAAGGGCTTGTAGGTGGCGTCATAAAGCTCGTCCTTGCGAGGCGCGCGTCGATTGTCCCCGACCCACCGCAGCATCGGGCGAGACTACCGCGCCCCATAGGTCGGCGGCGGCGCCTGCACGGTTGGAGCTGCCGCAGCGAAGAGCTCGTCCTTGCTCCCGGTGAGCGGCGGATAGATGCGCTTGCGGTTGATGGTCGCTTTGGTTGCCTTCGCGGCCGCGCCGATGGTGCGGACTTCGCGGTCCCACCCTTCCGTATAGAGCGCGCCCCAGCCGCCGAGATCGAGCACGGTCACATACCAGTCGATCCGCAGCGGCAGCATCGGCAGGCCCGCGAGATCGGCGACCACATTGTGGCCGGCGAAGCGGCCCATGGGGCGAGCGAACTGGCAGGACATCACGGTCGGATGCAAGCCATCGACCACGCTCGAGGCGACGTCGCCGGCCGCGAACACACCGCGGACATCCGCAACCCGCATCAAGGGATCGACGAGAAGGCGCCCGAGGCGATCGCGCGCGTCCGGAAAGCTCGCCGCCAAGGGGCTCGCGCGCATCCCCGCACACCAGATCACCGTCTGCGTCGCAATGAACTCGCCCGAGCTCAGACGCATGCCGGCGGCCTCGATGGACACGACGCGGACGCCGAGCCGCGTCTCGACATCGAGCGAGGCCAATGCCGTCTCGATCACAGGACGCGCGTGCGCGCCGATGGTGGCGCCGACCGCCGGATTGGGATCGACCAGGATGATGCGACGGCTGCCGGTGATGCCGGCGCGCGCCAGCCTGTCGGGCATCTCGGCCGCGACCTCGATGCCGGTGAAGCCGGCGCCAACCACGACGACCGTCGAGCGCCCCGGCGAAGGCGCGCTGCGTCCGAGCGAATTGAGATGATCCTCGAGGTGGAGCGCCGCAGTATAGGTATCGACATCGAAAGCATGCTCGGCAAGGCCGGGAATGTCGGGACGCATCACTTCGCTGCCGAGCGCCAGCACCAGCCGGTCATAGGCCAGCGTCTCGTCGCCGTAGCCGGTGACCAGCGAAATCTCGCGCCGTGCCGGATTGATGGCTTCGACCTCGCCAATCCCGTGACTGACGCCGATCGGATCGAGCAGTTGCGGCAGCGGAAGCGCGACATCGCTGAGATCGGCCTCGTAATTGCGGACGCGGATGTTGTGATAGGGATTGCGATCGACGAGACGGATCTCGATGTCACGGCCGGCCGTACCGATCTCGTCGCGCTTGCGTGCGGCACCGATGGCCGCCCACAGACCTGCAAATCCGGCGCCGAGCACGACGATACGCGCCATGTCCGTTGACTGCATTTCCCGAGGAAACGAAAAGGACACGAAAAGCGATCGAGCCGTCTGACCGCACCGACAGATATAGCTGATCCGGCCGGGCGGACCAACTGCGATGGTACTGGCGCGCAGCACAAATTCTCAGCGTGGCTCAGGCCTCGCGCAGTTCCGACGGCGTCGCGCCAAAGCGCTTGCGGAAGGCACGGTTGAAATAGGACAGATCCGAGAAGCCCGATGAGTGCGCGATGTCGCTGATCTTGCGCGCCATGGCGCGGGGATCGCCGAGCAGCTTGCGCGCCTGCAGCAGGCGCTGCTCCAGCACGAATTCGGTGAAGGTCGTTCCGGCCTGCTCGAACAGGCGCTGTGCCTGGCGCGGGCTCAGGCCGGAGCGCGTGGCGATCTCGGACAGACAGAGATCGTTGCGGCCAAGCGCAGCCATCACGTCGGTGCGCATGAGATCGAGACGGGCCGCCGCCTGGCCGCGGCCGCGCGCCAGACTTGCATGGTCGGCATCGGTGCCGAGCAGGAGGCCGACGAGATCGACCATGTGCTGCGCGGTGAGGCGCTGGCCGATGGCGTCGAGATGCGGCGCGTGATGCGCGGCCAGGGAGTGGTAGCGGAAGACCGTCTCGGCGACCGCGCCGTCCGAGAGCACTCGCGACAGCTTGTCCTCGGCGCGCGGATTGATGTCGAGCAGCGCGCGGCGCGGCATGCGGATGGTGGTGAAGCGATCTTCGTTGGTATGGCCGACGGTACCGGTGATGCCCATGTCGACGAGCACCATCTGCTCCGGCGTGAGCTCCACAGTATGGCCGTTCTGCCCGACGCGGACGAGACCCGCATGTGCCGCGATCAGGACGAGATCGTCGCTGCCGTCGGCAAGGTGGCTCTGGGTGCGTGAATATTGCGCGGAGGCGCCTTCAGGAATGGCGAGCGCGATATTATCGACCACGCTGACCTGGAGCCGGCAATCGATGCTGTCGCCGCGGCTCGGCCCGATATCCAGGCCGCAGGACCCGAAGGTCCGCTCGCGCCAATGTTCGAAGGCCGGGCCGTGTGGCAGCCCCGCATATTGGTGAACGAAGATGCCCGACGTTTTCGCTGCATCCATCTGATTTCTCGCCCCTCTCCGGCACCATGATCGGCGGCGCCGACTGCAAATTCCGGGCATTTGACGCCGCGACATGCGCGGAGGTTCAAATCGGGAGTGGATTCGGCGGAATTTGTCGGAATACGACGGCGGGATGGACCGTGGCGACAGGAGCCGATCAGGCATTGCTACGACGATGTTGAAGCGTCCAATGCCTCCCCGGTGTCGTCCTGGACAAGCGAGCAGAGCGAGCGCCGATCCAGGACCCATTACCCCAGGAGTGAGTGGTTGCTCACCCGTGTGGCCACGGCTCACTCTCGCAACAAGCTCTTGGGGTCAAGCTCTTGGGGTAATGGGTCCTGGCTTTCGCCAGGACGACAATGGAAACCTACTTCTTCGCCGGCGCCTGCGGCTGTGGCGGCGGCACAGTCTCGATCAGCTTGCCGGAAAATACCGGCGCCGAGGTCGGCTGGCCGCTCGTCGAGCCGCCGGCCTGCTCGAGGGTGACGGCGTAGGTCGCGCCGTTGACGACGTCGGCATCGTACGAACCGAGCACCGGTCGTGCGGTGAAATCGCCTGCGCCGATCACACCGAGCGAGCGCGGGCGCGGCAGCTTGTCGGAGATCAGCCAGAGCTCGAAACTCTTGCCGGGCTCCGGTGTCGCGCCGACCTTGCGCACGGTGAAGTTCCTGGTCGCACCGTCGATGGTGAGGATGAAGGCGGGACCGCCGCCCTGGCCCTGCAACAGCGCGACATATTGCGACGACGCCGGCAGCGGCGCCGGCGTCTTCACCTCGACCGTCTGGATGCGCGCTGCCGGTCGCAAGCCGCCCGGCAACGCCTCGGGCTGGAAGATCTGAAGCGACAGCGTCACGAGCAGCGCGGCCGCGAGCGCACCGACGGCGGATGCGATGGTGCGCCAGCGCTTCACGCGGCCCTCGAGCCGGATCACATTGCTGTTGTCCGCGACCGGCGCCTGCGGCGCGCGCGCGACCTCCGGGTCCGGCGCATGGACCTGCGGCATGAAGATCGGCACGACGTCGGGAATCGCATCGGACGCCGGTCGCGCCGTTTCGCCCTGCTCCGCTTCGGGAGGCTGCGGCCCCGGTTGCTGCATATCCTCCGACGGCAGCTCCGGAGGCTCGGCGTCGAACGAAGAAAACTCCGCCACGGGTGGCGGCGGCGCGACGTCCGGCAGCGCCGGCGGCTCCTGCGCAAAGGCCGTCCGCTCGAGCTCGGACCTGATGTTCTCCCACACGATCGGACGCGGCTCGATCGAGCCGACCATCTGGTTGAGGACGCCGATCCGGTAAGCCCAGGCCTGCACGATCCCGGCGAACGCCTTGTCCACCGCCATCATGGTCTCGACCTGCGCGCGCTCGTCGGCGTCGAGCGTACCGAGCGCATATTCCGCGGCGAGCGCGATATGGTCCTCCGTATAGGCCATCACTTGCGGTCCAGACCCACCCTCACAGTATGAGCTCTCATGGCCCAAGCTCTCATAGCCCAAGCCCTCATAGTCCAAGCCCTCATAGTCCAAGGCACTCGCGAATATCCAACATGCTGCGCCGCAGCCACGTCTTCACCGTATTGACGGGCGCCGCGAATTTCTCCGCCAATTGCTCGCGGCTCCAGCCGTTGTAATAGGCGAGAAGCACGAGCCTCTGACGGTCCGGCTCGAGCCGGCCGATACATTCCAGGAGCCGCTTCAATTCCTCGGTCATCTCCCTCCGCGCCAGCGGATCGGGGCTGTCGGCCGCGACTTCCATCGCCTGCGGCTCTTCCTCGATGGAGACTTCCGTCTTCTTGCGCACGATGTCGATGGCGCGATTGCGCGCGATCGACGCCATCCACGTAATCGGCGACGACAGAGCGGGATTGAACCGGCCGGCACTGTTCCAGATCTTGACGTAGGTCTCCTGAATGACCTCCTCTGCGAGATCCTGTCGGCGCAAGATACGGAGCACGACGCCATAGAGTTTCGCGCGCGTGGCGACGTAGAGGCGCTCGAACGCGGCCTGATCGCCCTGCGCTACCGCCCCGATCAGCCCGACCAGCTCTGCTGGCGTCAGCATTCAGCCCCCCAATGCGCGGCCCGTCGCGTTCCGCGCAAGCCCTGGCACTCCGCCACCATAGCGCGCGACAAACCCGACCACCAAGGGGCCGCGCCGCCACACTGTGGACAGCACATGCGAAAACCCGGACCCTTGGGGTCCGGGATTTGGGGTCCGGGTTTTGGGGTCCGGGTTTTGCAAATTCTCGCGGATCTGGCGGCTAGCGCCTCAGGCGACGGCGCCCATGCGGGCGCGCATCAGGCCGATGCTGTCGAGATCGGCCTGCTCGCGGGCGTTTTCCTCGGCGCGTTCGCGGGCCTGATCGCGCTCGTCGAGGAGCTCGACCTTCTTCAGCTCCTCGAAGGCTTCGGCCAGCGCGGCCTTGGCTTCGTCGAGCTGGCCCTTCAGCTCGTCGGCCGAGCGGGTCAGGTTTTCGCGGCGCTGGATGGCAGCCTTGGCATAGGTCGGATAGGCGAAGTGCGAGGGATCATTGATCCCGGCGCGCTCCTGCTCGGTCGAGATCTCGCGTTCGAGATCGGTCGACATCCGCTGGAAGTCGGCGATCATGGTCTCGATCTGGGTGACCCGGCGGCGCTTCTCGTCGACCTGAAACTTCTTCAGGCGGATAAGGGTATCACGTGACTTCATCGACTCGTACTCCCCAGAAGTCCCTTGGCTGCACGTGGGACAACACCGGTCGCCCCACAGGCCCGACTGGGGCCAAGACCGGCTCTGCTACTCTGTGGGATGGGATGATGACGGGACAAAGTTAGCGTTCCGTTTCCAAATTACCGAGGATTTGCGCAAGTTGGCGGTAGCCGTCGGCAAGCGAGGCGCCTTCGTCCTTGCGCTGGCGCAGGAAGGCCTCCAGCGGCTCGTGCAGGCGGATCGCCTCGTCGACCTCGGGGCTGGAGCCGGCGCGGTAGGCCCCGAGCCGGATCAATTCCTCCATGTCGGCATAGGTTGCCATCACCTGGCGCGCCCGCTGGATGGTCGGCCAGAACTGCGGGTCGGCCGATTTCGGCATGGTGCGGGAGACGGATTTGAGGATGTTGATGGCGGGATAGCGGCCGCGTTCGGCGATCGAACGCTGCATCACGATGTGGCCGTCGAGGATGCCGCGGACGGCATCCGCGATCGGCTCGTTATGGTCGTCGCCATCGACCAGCACCGTGAAGATCGCCGTGATGGCGCCCTCCCCCAGGCCCGGACCGGCGCGCTCCAGAAGCTTCGGCAGCTCGGTGAAGACGGTCGGCGTGTAGCCCTTGGCGGTCGGCGGCTCGCCCGCGGACAGGCCGATCTCGCGCTGGGCCATGGCAAAGCGCGTCACCGAATCCATCAGGCAAAGGACGTCCTGCTCCTCGTCGCGAAAATATTCGGCGACCGCGAGCGTCAGATACGCGGCCTGGCGGCGCATCAGCGCCGGCTCGTCGGAGGTCGCGACCACCACGACGGAGCGCGCCAGGCCCTCCTCGCCGAGGTCGTCCTGCAAGAACTCCTGCACCTCGCGGCCGCGTTCGCCGATCAGCCCGATGACACTGACCGCGGCATCGACGTTGCGCGCGAGCATCGACAGCAGCACCGACTTGCCGACGCCGGAACCAGCGAAGATGCCCATGCGCTGGCCGCGGCAGCAGGTCAGGAACGTGTTCATCGCGCGCACGCCGAGATCGAGCGGCGCGCCGACGCGCTTGCGCGAGTGCGCCGGCGGCGGCGAATTGCGATATGGCATCGGCGCCGGGCCCTGCGGCAGCGGCCCCTTGCCGTCGATCGGCTCGCCCAGTGCATTGACGACGCGGCCGAGCCAGGCCGCGCAAGGCCGCACCTGATTTGCGGCATTGGCGATGACCGCCTTGCAGCCGCGCCGCACGCCGTCGAGGCCGGCGAACGGCATCACGACGGCATTGTTGCCGGAGAAGCCGATCACCTCGCAGGGAATGGAACGGTTGCCCCCGGTCTCGATCACGAGCCGCGCGCCGACCGACATCGCATGGATCGGGCCGGCCACCTCGACCATCAGGCCGCGCACGCCGACCACGCGGCCATAAATGTTGACGCCGTCGATGTCGCCGATCTGTTCGGCAAGAGCCTTCATTAAGAGAGAGCCTTCATAGGAGGGCCTTCATAAGGTGATCGCCTTCGTAATCCCGGGCTTCGCGGCGGAAACCTTAAGTTTCGCCATATTTCTGAACGGCGCTTAACTTCGTGTTTACCCGCATCGTTAATCATTGCGTCACTGTCTTTGTGACTGAGCGTGGCTCCCCTTCAGAAGAAGGCTGAGTCGCGGGAGTCGGTTAGGCCCGTCTCTTAAAGTGGAACTTGAACGCAACCGGATAACGAAAGCTGCTTCACACACAAGACCTTAGGGCGATTCGACGAAAATTGCATCCACAGGGCTTGCGTTCCAGAATCAGAATTTGTTAACCATCTGTTGTCAGGATCCGAATCAGTTGTTCAAAGGCGTTTTGTTGTGTGCCGCGAATGCGGCCGACCTGACGCCCAGGAGCGGCGACTATGGGGAACTGGCATGCGCGTTTTGCTGATTGAAGATGACAGCGCCGTCGCGCAGTCGATCGAGCTGATGTTGAAGTCTGAGAGCTTCAACGTCTACACGACCGATTTGGGGGAAGAAGGCGTCGATCTCGGTAAATTATACGATTACGACATTATCCTTCTCGACCTCAACCTGCCCGACATGTCCGGCTACGACGTGCTCAAGCAGCTCCGGGTCTCCAAGATCAAGACACCAATTCTGATCCTCTCCGGCCTCGCCGGCATCGAGGACAAGGTCAAGGGTCTCGGCGTCGGCGCCGACGACTACATGACCAAGCCCTTCCACAAGGACGAGCTGGTTGCCCGCATCCACGCGATCGTGCGCCGCTCCAAGGGCCATGCCCAGTCGGTCATCCAGACCGGCGACCTCGTCGTCAACCTCGACACCAAGACGGTCGAAGTCGGCGGCCAGCGCGTGCACCTGACCGGCAAGGAATACCAGATGCTGGAGCTGCTCTCGCTCCGCAAGGGTACGACCCTCACCAAGGAAATGTTCCTCAACCACCTCTATGGCGGCATGGACGAGCCGGAGCTGAAGATCATCGACGTCTTCATCTGCAAGCTCCGCAAGAAGCTCGCCAATGCCTCGGAAGGCCGCAACTTCATCGAGACCGTGTGGGGCCGCGGCTACGTGCTGCGCGAGCCGCACGAGGTCGAAGAGCGCATTCCCGCCTGATCAGGGTTCTGCCGCGAGCCCTTCGGGCTCGCTCCTCCCAGCCTGGACCCCGCCGCAAATGGCGGGGTTTTGTTTTTTTGGGGACGCGAACGCGGCCTCGTCGTCCTCCCCGCCATTGAACCGCTATCTTCCTCCAGCCGACGAATGGTCGCTGCACGATGGGGGAACGATGATCCTGCAATCACTGGCTGGCCTGCCCGCCTTCCTGGTCTATTTCTGCACCGGGCTGATCGCGATCGTGGCGTATCTGTTCGCCTACACCCGCATCACGGCGCATAACGAATTCCAGCTGATCCGCGACAACGATCCGGCTGCGGCGATCGCGCTCGGCCTCAGCCTGCTGGGCTTCGTGGCGCCGCTGGTGAGCGCGATCGCGCATTCGGCCAATGTGCTGGACTGCCTGATCTGGGCGATGATCGCGCTGATCGTCCAGATCGTCGTGTTCTTTCTGGTGAGAGTGCCGGTGCCGAACCTGTCGGCGCGGATTGCCGCCGGCGAGCTTGCAGCTGCCATCTGGCTCGGACTGTCCTCGCTCGCCGCGGGCCTGCTCAACGCCGCCTGCATGATCTACTGACATGATCCACTGATATGGCCGACAAACCCTCCAAAAAGCAGTTCGGCAAACGCCGGCCGGCGGCCGGGCCGCCACCTCCGCAACAGCCGGTGAAGCGCTCCGGCCATGTCGCGCTGCTGGTGATGGGCACGATCGCGGTCGGCACCACCGCCTACACGCTGATGCCGCGGCAGACTTGCGAGCCCCCGCCTGCCGGCTCGGTGCCCGGGCAGACGAGCGCGGCATGCAGCAGAAGCAGCTCGTCGGGCGGCGGCGGCAGCTCGCGCTGGTCGTCGCGATCGAGTTTCTTCAGCAGCGACTCCTCGAGCCATTCCTCGTCGGGAACGTCGTCCGATTCAGGCTCCGGCGGCGTGAGCCGCGGCGGCTTCGGCTCGTCTGGTCATGGCTTCTCGGGCGGCGGCTGACCCATGCAACGCATCGTCTGCCCCGAGCGCGACGACTGGCGGCAGACCGCCGAACAATGCGGCTTCGCCTTCCACACCATCGACGGCGAGCGCTATTGGGACGAGCGCGCCTACTACGCCTTCACGCTCGACGAGATCGAGCGCGGCATCGAGACACCGACCGGCGAGATCGACGCGATGTGCCTGGAGCTCGCCGGCCGCGTGATCGGCGACGAGCGCCATCTGCGGCGCTTGAAGATTCCCGACGCGTTCTGGGGCTTGATCGCCGAGAGCTGGGGCCGTGACGACCGCAGCCTCTATGGCCGGCTCGATCTGAAATTCGACGGCAAGGGACCGGCAAAGCTGCTCGAATACAACGCGGATACGCCGACCTCGATTTTCGAAGCCGCGGTGTTTCAGTGGACCTGGCTCGAACAGGCGATCGAACGGCGCATCATCCCGTCGCGGGCCGACCAGTTCAACTCCATCCACGAACGACTGATCGAAGCGTGGAAGCAGATTGCAGCAGGCCGCCATGTCCATCTCACCGGCACTACAGGCAATGCGGAGGACGCCGGCACGCTCGCTTATCTCGAAGACACTGCGCGCCAGGCGGGACTGGCTACCACGCTGCTCGACATCGAGGCGATCGGCTGGCGCAATGATGCCGGCGGCTTCGTCGATCTCGACGACCGCGACATCGCGCTCGCCTTCAAGCTCTATCCCTGGGAATGGATGTTCCACGACGCCTTCGGCGCAAGGCTCAAGGACGCGCCGACACGCTGGATCGAGCCGCCGTGGAAGGCGGTGCTCTCCAACAAGGGCATCCTGCCGCTGCTCTGGGAGATGTTTCCGAACCATCCCAATCTGCTGCCGGCGTTCTTCGAGGACGATCCGCGGGCAGCCGAACTCGGCAGCTCCTATGTGCGCAAGCCGCTGCTGTCGCGCGAAGGCGCCAATGTCACGCTGGTATCCGGCGGAATGCCGCTCGACCAGCAGGCAGGACCCTACGGCGCCGAAGGATTCGTGCGGCAGGCATTGTCACCGCTGCCGAACTTTTCAGGCTTCTACCCGGTGGTGGGAAGCTGGCTGGTGGATCACGAACCCTGCGGCCTGTCGATCCGCGAGGACGAGGGCCCGATCACCGGCAACGGCTCACGGTTTCTGCCGCATGCGATCCTGTGAGGGCCGCTCTTTTTCCCTTCTCCCCTTGTGGGAAAAGGAAGAAGCATCAGCGCGCCGCTGCCACCTTCAACGACGGCGGCATCAATCCGCCCATCGGGCGGCCGGAGCGTGTCGGGTTGAGCTGATAGAGACCGCGGCGGTCAACGATCGGGCGGAACGCGTCGGTGATGCCGACGACGGATTCGGCAGCGCCAAGCAGCAGCGTGCCGTCGGTCTCCAGCCCCTTCGCCATGCGCTCGAAGATCACCGCCTTGGTGGCCTGGTCGAAATAGATCAGCACGTTGCGGCAGAAGATCACGTCGAACGTGCCGAGATGGGAGAAATCCTGCAGCAGATTGAGCTGGCGGAACTGCACCATGGCGCGAATGTCGGCATTGAGCTGCCAGAGCTCGCCTGTTTGCGTGAAGTACTTCATCAGGTGCTGGATCGGCAGGCCGCGCTGCACCTCGAACTGGCTGTAGACGCCGGCCTTGGATTTCTCCAGCACCTCCTGCGACAGATCGGTCGCGACGATCTCGATGCGCCAGCCGGCGAAAGCCGCGCCCATCTCCTTCACGCACATCGCGATCGAATAGGGCTCCTGCCCCGTCGAGGACGCCGCCGACCAGATCCGCAAGCTCTTGCGCGCCGCGCGCGCCTGGATCAGGCCCGGCAGGATGGTTTCGCGTAAGTGATCGAACGGAATCTTGTCGCGGTAGAAGAAGGTCTCGTTGGTGGTCATCGCTTCGACCACGTCGCTCGCAAGCCGGCCGTCGCCGTTCCTGATCTTCAGCACAAGATCGGGAATGCCTGACAGGCTCGCCTTGCGGGCCAGCGGCAGGAGCCGGCTCTCGACCAGATACTGCTTGTCCGGGGAGAGATCGAGCCCGGAGCGCTCTTTCAGGAACTTGCGCAGATAGTCGTAGTCGACCGGCGTCACGAGCGGTCTCCCGCGAACAGGCGATTGACCCTGGCGCCGATCTGGTTGAGCGGCAGGATCGCCGCGCAGATGCCGGCATTGGCCGCCGCACCCGGCATGCCCCAGACCACGCTCGTAGCTTCGTCCTGCGCGATGACGCTGCCGCCGGCGGCAACGATGTCCTTGCCGCCGCGCATGCCGTCCGAGCCCATGCCCGTCAGGATCACGGAGAGGATGGCGCCATGCCAGATGTCGATGGCGGAGGTGAAGAGCGGATCGACCGCGGGCTTGCAGAAATTGACGGCGGGGCCGTCGTCGAGCGCGATCGCCACGTCGGCGCCGCTACGCACGACGCGCATGTGCTTGCCGCCGGGAGCCAGATAAATCCGCCCCGGCTTCACCGGCTCGCCGTCGACCGCCTCGGCCGCCGGCTTCCGGCTCGTGCGCGCCAGATGCTCGGCAAGGATGGTGGTGAAGGTCGGCGGCATGTGCTGGGTGATCAGCACCGGGACGCGGTCGATCACCGGGCCGAGCTCGGTGACGAGCGCCATCAGCGCCTGAGGACCGCCGGTCGATGAGCCGATCAGCAGCACCTTCGGCGCCTGGGTCGAGAATGGACGTATGGACAGCGCGGACGACGGCGCATGCACGGCCGGAGCCGGCGCGGCAGGCCGCGCGACAGCCGGTCCACGTGCGGCCGGAGCCTGGCTCGCGGGCGCCAGCGGCGGGCTCGCAACCGCGGGCTTGCGGCGCAGCCGTGCGCCGAGGTGGCGGATCTTCTGGATCAGGTCGTGGTGGAAGATGTCCGCAGCCGACGCCTCGCGCGTCGATTCCGGCTTCGGAATGTAGTCGGCCGCGCCGAGCGACAGCGCCTTGAAGCTGATCTCCGCGTTACGGCGGGTCAGCGTCGAGGCCATGATGATGACGAGATCGCGCTTCTTCGCCAGCAGTTGCGGCAGCGCCGAGATGCCGTCGAGCTCGGGCATTTCGATGTCGAGCACGGCAACGTCGGGATTGATGCGTTCGATCTGGTTGACCGCCTCGAGCCCGGTGCGCAGCGAGGCCGCGACCTCCATATCGTGCTCGGCACCGATCCAGCGCGAGATCAGACCGCGGATGACGACGGAGTCATCGACGACCATCACCCGCAACGGTCCGGCTTCCCGCGACGAGCCCGGGGTCGAATTACCTGCGAACGCAACACTCATTACTCACCAACTCAGACTGAAACGGTTCAGTTGAAGACCAACGCCGAAGGATCCGTTCAGCCTCCGGGCAGTCGCTCAGATAAGGCCGACTTCCTGGAATTTCGCCGTGACGATGTCTTTGTCGAACGGCTTCATGATGTACTCGTTGGCGCCGGCATGCAGCGCGCGCGCGATATGCGCGACGTCGTTCTCGGTGGTGCAGAACACCACTTTCGGCTGGTCGCCGCCGGGCATGCGCCTGAGATGACCGAGGAACTCGTAGCCGTCCATCACGGGCATGTTCCAGTCCAGCAGCACCGCGTCGGGCAAGCCGCGCTTGCAGGCTTCCAACGCCTTCTCACCGTCCTCGGCTTCGAGAATTTGGAAGTCGAGGCCCTCCAGGATCCGGCGCGCAACCTTGCGGATGACGCTGGAATCATCAACGACGAGACAAGTTCGCATGTGAACCTCTGCTTCCTACCCCCTTTGCGGGGGCACTTCCAATTGCAAGTCCATCGGCGGCAGTGCCGCCGTATCAGGCCGCCATCATCTCGGGCGCGAGCTCGAGGACGCGATCGACGTCGAGGACGACCATGAGCTGACCGTCGAGGCGGTGGACGCCGCCGGCGAGCTTGGCCATGCGGGGATCGAGGTTGACGGGGTTTTCCTCCATGCCGTCCTCGGCAAGCCGCAGCACCTCGCCGATCTGGTCGATCAGGAGGCCGTAGGATTCACCGCGCAGATCGACGCCGACCGCCATCGGCGCCTTGCCGTCCTCGGGCTTGGGCAGGCCGAGACGGGCGCGCATGTCGACCACGGTGACGATGCGGCCGCGCAGGTTCAGCACGCCCGCGATCTCGCGCGAGGACAGCGGAACGCGGGTGACGCGCTCGGGCATGAACACGTCCTGGACCCGGGAGATCGGCAGGCCGAACAGCTGGCCGCCGATCATCGCGGTGACGTATTCGACCATGGCGCCTTCGCCGGACTGGGTCTTCTTGGTCATGTGCGTATCTCCTGATCGATGCCATTTTGTTTGAGCATGATCTTGTCGGAAAACCGCTTCACACTTTTCCGGATCATGCTCTTAGGCCGCTGCCCGGCTCAGCTCGGAGGCGCCGGCGGCGCCCGCGGTCTGTTCCTTCAGCGCCGCGATCAGACCGGGACGGTCGAACTTGGCGACATAGTCGTGGAAGCCGGCCTGACGGCCGCGCTCGATCGCCGCCGGCGACACCAGCGCGGAGA
>NZ_JARWCR020000008.1:0-187655 GCF_029846695.2 Bradyrhizobium nivariense
GACGCCGATATTGCAGACCTGCTGCCCTTCAACTTCCACAAAGCCGCCACTGCCTGAACGGCCCGGTATCGCCCGATACCAGCGCAATCCATCAAAACCGCCGGCGTGCGGAGAAAATCGCGCTTACGAATCGCCCCGGCTTAGAGAGCATTGAAGCGGCCCTGGCAACGCTGGGATTCGGGCTTGTACCCGTCGCCGCTCTTGAAGCACTGGACCATCCTGAACTCGCGGGCGAACTCACTGCGCTCGCGCTCAAGATGCGAATGAATATCCCGCAGACCTGGGCTGCTCTGATCGACATCGGCATCGAGCAGAAGCTTCTCCGCATGCGAGCGGACGAGCGTGCCGCCATTCTGGCCGAGCACGAATCGCGCCTCGCTGGCATCGCCGCCAACGATAACCAGAAGCGCCGCCGTAAAGCGGCCTAAGGGATACCGAAACAGTCCCGACAGCGGTCCCTGATTTTCCCATACTGCTCCCGTTACTTGGTTCTCCTCCTCACCAAGTAATGGGTGAAACCGAGGCCGGTGCGTTTGATTGCCAGATGCACCGGCCACTTTTCAGATGGGAAGTCATGTCCGACGTCTTTCTTTCACGAACGCAAGCCGCAAAGCGAATCGGTTGCTGCTCGAAAACCATGCGCAACCTCGCCAAACGCGGCGAAGGTCCGCCGTTCCTGTTGATCGGTGGTCGACCTGCTTATCCCGTCGATCAGCTTCAGGTCTGGCTCGCAGACGGCGGAGACGCCGCATGACCCGTCGCGATGAACTTATGCGCGCCGTGCAAGCCGCCACTGCGACCTACGCCACCGCCAAGGAGCGCCATACTCACGCGCGCAAAATGGCCGCGCTTGGCATGGGCGCCGATATCTTCGGCACCTGCAATCTTGAAGCGCGCGCCTTCTCGGAATGGCTGCGCGCGACCGACGCTCTTCAGAACTATCGAGGCTGATGCCAATGAATATGATCTCCAAGCTGTTCGCCCCCAAGACCGCCATCACTTCCGCGACGATCCGGGCCGAGATCGAACGGGCTGAATCTGAAATCACTGCACACAGCGCCCAACTTGAGGGCGTGCTTGCCGGCATTGCCGTCATGAATGATAGCCAGCATGCGCAAGCTGAGGCTGACGCAGCAGCGATCAAGCGTGCAATTACGCGACTTGAAGCGCGCGCCAATCACTTGGCCGCCGAGCTTCCGAACGTGATCGCGGCTGAGGAAGCCGCCGCGAAGGTCGCTTCCGACGACGCGTTGCGCCAGCGTGCAGAAGCCGCGCGGAAGGCGAACACTAAGGAAGCCGCCAAGCTGCTCGCGGACTACGCGGTCCACGCTACTCGGGTTTCGGAAGTGATCGCAAAGCTCGAAGCGCTCGACATCGAGACGACGGCCGTGAATGCCGCGCTGCGGTCCAATCCCGTCGCCGAAAACGTCGCGGGATACGACGCAATCCACCGAAGGAGCCCCGACCGCCAGGCTGGCGAGCGACGCGCGGTGCGGAAGTGCTGGGTCTATCGTTACCCCGGCTCCCCGCGCGACACGGACAAGACGAAGTTTCAGTACGAAGCCCCGCACGAAGTCGTTCGGCAGGCGGACATTGGTCGTGATGGTAAGGCAATCCCGGTGCCCGCAGTCCAGCACGACTACTATGGTCGCGTGCTCACCATCATCCCCGCTCTCGAAGATCGGGAGGTCGTTTTTGAGCGCGTGTCCTTCCGCCCCGGCCAGACCGAAGCGACGCTGTCATCGGTCCGACTCCCGCCTGCGTTCTCCGCCGAGCCCTCCTTTTGGCCGCGAGGATAATATGCGTCAGTTGCTCGATGCTGATTTACATCATCCCGCTCAATCAGCGGGAGCTGTTGTGAGGATAAATGCGCGGCGGTGACACAGGGCGCGACCCGACGTTCCGCAAACGAAAATCAAGTTTGCTAGAGCCACCTGCTCGAAATGCCTTCTTTCGACCTGGAATATTGAAGGAAGGTGCCGATAAGGAAGACTTGGACCAGATCACGCATGCAAGGCTTCCGTCGCCAACTAGGGGTTGAAATACCACCAGCGGAGCCGCATCTTACTGCGATACGGAGCAGTCAGTATGTCGGACAAGATACCTTTCGGCCTAGACGGGGCGGTGATAGCGAGAATCGATTGGCAACTCGCGCTCAAGCGGATTAGCCACGATCTTCGATCCGACTTCATCTACGCGCCGCACATTGGCTTCATCTATGCAAAAGCGGGCGATGAACTCATCCGGGAGGTGAGATCGGCGTTATCCAACGGCGCATACAGCCCCGGCCTGCCTATCACGATCGAAGTCCCAAAGTCGTTTCGCATACAGGTCGCGGTGAACCCCGTGCGATTGGGCCCGAGCTTCTCACGCCCAGGAAGCATTCTTCTTCCCCACGATCGGTTACTCTATCAGGTTCTGGCAGACCAAGCAGCCCCTATCGTTCAGAGGAAGACTGACCATTCACGCACGTTCAGTCACCAACTTGCGGCGCTGGATAACCCCGCGATGTTCATGCCCACCAGGACTTGCTGGAGCGCTTGGCAGAGCGAGCTGGCGAGGCTTTCGCAGGAACAGGGGATCAAATACATCCTAAAGATCGACGTTGCCAACTATTTCGGCTCGCTGAATCTTCACACGCTGATTAACGTGCTGAACGACTCTGGATACGCGAGTGAGCTACTGAACCGGCTAGAGACCCTTTTATCCAGCTATACAAGCAACCGCTCCTCGCGCGGCATACTGCAGGGAATGTTTCCATCGGACCTCTTCGGAAATTTCTACATGGAGCCAATTGATCGTTTCTTGAAGGACAATGGCGTCCTGGCAGCTCGCTACGTGGATGACCTCTACGTTTTCATCGAGAGCGTCGAAGCTGCGGAGAGTTTGCTGCGACAGCTTATCCCTCGGCTACGCAGCTATGATCTCGTCCTGAATGAGGCTAAGTGCAAGATCATTCCGAAAAATCAGCTTCATTCCGAAGAGCCGGACCTGCAGGAGCTATTCGACGAAGCCGTCGAGGAGATCCGTGAACAGCTGAACGATGATGACTTCGACGCCGATTACGGCTTTCAGTCCGAATGGGAAGATGATGAGGAAGAGGAGGAGGACGAGGACGAACTCAGTCTGGAGGCTACGAAGCAGCTCTTCGATTCCATCGGAACATATCTCGGACAAGAGGAGAACATTGAGCGGTTCTGCCTGCCTTTACTCGCCAAAGCTGAGTCAGACCACGCACTTCAACATGTGCTGGAGTCATTCAAAAAGCGTCCGTCAATGGCTCAGATATATGCATCGTACGTTGCCAAGTTCCTGAAACACGACGGCGTTTTCGACGCCCTCTTTGCCCTGCTAGTGGATTCGGAGCTGACCGACTGGCAAAAGATGTGGATTCTTGCGGCGCTCTCTCAAGCGGACAAGTACGACGATGCGTCCGTTAAAACCGCGCTGGATATCCTTCAGGACGCCCATCGGCACGAGACCCTCCGGGCAGTGGCGGCGATATTCGTCGGACGTTATGGGGATCATTCCCGACGGATCACCTTACAGGGCGTCTACACCACGTCGCCCCCCTACATTCAGAGCGCCATCTATTTCTCGTCGCGCAAGTGGTCGAAGGTAGAGAGGCAGAATGCAAGGACGAATTGGGGGAACCACGGGCCGCTAAATAAGCTTCTAACGATCGCAATGGATAAGAAGTAGCGCCACCATCTCGCCGACGAGCTTGAACGAAGCGTGACGGCTCTAATCCGCAAGGTTTGAGGCCTGCGAGCCTGAGCCGAGCCTAGCAAACTAGACTACATGACGCGAACGTCTGCCGTGGGTCACAGAAGGCCGTTAAAGCCAGCACGAGCCGGGTCCACTACACGGACGGTAGCCGACATCATCACGGCGCTGAACGTGGTTCGGCTACCTCAACCGGCTGGATGTATCTTGTGACGTATTCTGACGGAAGGCCGTGCTCACTAGCGCCCACAAGGACTTGGTCCTTGTAGTCGTCACTCGGCTTGAGGCTGTCGTCTATGTACTCGGGAGTGGCCAAGTAGGCGAGGATCTTCTGCCTGCGACCTTTCTCGTTGATGATCGTAACGATCGAATGTTCATAGCCGTCGCCGACTCCTTCGACTTCATCTAACTTGGCGCGCTCGGCTGGGTCGAAGCTGAAGAGGACCCCAACGACCACGTCATTGTCGTCGCTGGGAAATGCGTTGCACTCTCCGAACCCCTTGGTGCTACGCTTGTGGAAGCGAAGCGTGTGCCTTGGTAAGATTGCAGCACCTGTCGGCTTGCAGCTCGGCAATAGCTTGGTCAGCCGCGCAGTCGACATATTCGGCCCGTAAGCAAAATAAACAGCCAACTCCGGCGGCCGTGTCTCTACTTTGTGTCGCTGTTCAACGGGCGGATCACCCGGCCTGCGGATGTTACGCATCGGAATCGCAAGCATTCCATGCACGTCGGACTCCTTACCTTCGCGAGTAATGATTGGCCGCCCATCCTCGCGGTCGAAGATCGGAAGGGGTCTGCCGGTCCATCCGCAATCAACGCAGCGAGGTCGCTCCCAGAGAACGCCCGGTGCAGCGGAGTTTTCGCCCTGTTCCGGGGCAAGTTGAGGTGATCCGCACTTGGGGCATTCCTCTGGCACGCCGCGCAACACGCGAAGAATAGCTCCGGTCGTCGTGCTGATGGCATGCTGGATCAATAAGTGCGCCAAGTCGGCATCGGTCCAAGTCGCCGACTTCGAATGGGTCAACCAGTTGGTGAACGTCCAGGCGGATTCGAGCGCGCTTTTGAGAACCCCTCGACGCTCCTTGTTGGTGTCGCTCGGCAATATCTGATTGCATATGATCTCCACCCAAGCGCGGAAGTTAGCTCGCTGCGGCGGAACGTCGGTCCAAATTGCAGCGTCCTGCGCAATGCTGATCAGTTCAAGAAGCGCTTCGCGGCAGCGGACGCCAACGGCCTGATATCCGGATAGGCTTTGCGCTTGGGTCACGGCGGTGCCAGCTTCCTCAACCTTCTGGTAAACTGACCCAAACGGGAGAATGCGTAGATCGTCTTCCTTCTGTTCTTCCGTGCGCGGCATGCGGAGGATCAGACCAATATGGAAGGTTAGAGCAAGGTCCATGTTTGGAAATTGCTCCTGAGAATAAAGGTTCGTGCCGCCGGTAATGACCCACCAACGATCTTTGTTGGTGTGAATATCCCAGACATCGTGATGGGTATTCACGACCACTTCAGAATAGACCTTCTGCATGAAGGTCAGTTTGAGGTCGGGCGCTTGCCATTCAAAGTATTCGCGGACCTCCTGGATCTCCTCTTCAGTAGCTTTCAACATGGTCACTTCCTGTCGCAGCTTCGTTGCGCCGCACTCCAGATGCTCTTCTAAAGGCACTTCGAATTGGAGATAGTGGTCTTAGGCAACTTCCTCCTGGCCCCTCACCAATCCCAGGAGCCTGCGGAACTCCAGATCGTTACTGTCGCTTTTCCAGAAGTTGATAAACTGGCAGACAACCTGAAGATTACCCACTTCGTAGTGCCCCCCGCTGTCGATCCGATCAAGCGATGGCAGCAGGTTCCTGTCTGCTTCAGGACCGGAAAAATGGAAGGAGATACCACTCAAAGCGCAGCGGTTCTCCTGTAGGTCAAGCAGAGAACCGATGAGCCTCTCCAGCTCAACCGTGGTCATCCGCAATTCCTTGTTCTTCACAGTACGTTTGACTTCTTGTCCGTTTGCATTCCTGACCGTGTTCTCCACGGAAAGGCGCATTTCAATAATGGACCTTTCCCGTCCACCGAGAATGCGCCCATCATCCCTGCCGCTCGTTGCTTTGCTGACAGAGCCTTCCGATTCAAGTTTTATCAGTTTAGAGAAGACCCAGCAGAAGGTATGCGCATCGATAAGGCGGACGTTTTTCAGGCCGGCGGTTTGCTCAATAAGCGGCCGCAATGCAGCCAGTGTCCCATTGTATGTCGAATAGTTGCCCCAGCCGCACTGGAGGATGGTCGAAAAATAAATGTTGAGTGCCCAAAATGCGCGGTCGAATCCGGTGGGCTGGATCGGCATAAAACGATCCATATCTTTGAGAAAGAAGAGATACGCCAACAACGGGTACTTGCGGCCAGTCAGATCTCTCAACCGGTTAAACGTTGCGCCCTCGTCGGCGCCACCTCGATAGAGCCCAAAAAACAGACCTTCGAGTTCATGACGAAGCTTCGGCTTCGCTCGCGCTTCCAATAGCTCGCGATGGTCGCGGTTGGCGTGCCCATAAATGTTTTGCCAGAACACGAGATTATTCGTCAGATTGCGGGAGTTGTCCTGAATCTCGATAGCATCGATCACGCATTCCAAGATCACGCCCGAACCGATATAGCCTTCCATCCATTCGCTTGCTCGAAGCAAACCGATTGCATGATCGCGGAGACGCGGCTTGTAGCTCTCCCAGACCGCAACCAGGCCCTCGTGAAACCCGTTGAACGGATGACCGGACTTTGCCGTAACAAGGTTCTGAAAGCGCACAAGCGCTTCACGGAAGACGGATGGATCAATTGACGCGGCCATGATCGGCTGAGGCGTGCTCTCGGGACCGGCATACCAATCGAGAAACCTGTCCAAAGCGCCGGAACTATCGACTTCGACACGCAGCGTGGCTGGCGAACGCAGGGGCAGAAGCGGTCCGTTGATGTTGGAGTTTCCGTTTGAGGGGGTGTCCATCAACCGGATGCCATCGAGGGTCGGTGGTGACGGTGGCTGAAACCAGATGCGTGTCTCAGCGGCCTCGCGGTGGATCGCCAGGACCTTGCCGCTTGGCGTCGTGAAGCCGATCACATAGTCCGTGGGCGGCTTGGCGGGCTCGCCCAGCCGTGCCCTCAGTGTTGCTTCGGCTTCTGCAACGGCGAGCGTCATTGTCCTTCTATCCCCATGAGGCGCAATGCATCTCTCATAAAATCTACCGGGCTATTCGACCGATCGGCGAGCTCTTTGATCTTGAGGCCCTCCGAGTCCCATTGATCCACCTGCGCCTTCTGGCGTCGATATCGATGAAATCGTTCCCAGATGAACACCAACATTCCCGTCCAGCACAATTGCGTGACGTCGGGATACGCCTTCGTAATGTCATCGCTTCGATCGCGCCCCACCGCCACAAGACGAATACGAAGCGCGGCGCTCCGGTGGAAGCCCGCCCGATAGATATCTGCCGCCGCTGCTTCGATCCGGCCGGATGGTAGGCATCCGATCGCTGCCAGTACCCGATGGACGTTCTGCCGATCAGCTCGAGTCCACGGACCATTCAAGGTGCAAGGTTGATTTGTCTTCACTTCTGCAATGACGATATCGATCAGATCGTCAGAAAGCGCGAGCTGCTGTACGTCGTCCGCCATGATGTCGTTCGGATCATCGAACAGGCGCTCGGCACGAAAGGGGAAACGAACCGCCAGCAGATCGGCGTCAGTCCGCTGACCGCCACGCCGTTCTGGGTGAACCACAAAGTTCTCAATCTGGAAAAACCCATTCAACCGGAGATACCAATAGGCCACCTTCTCAGGATCGAGGCCGTTCATTTCGGGGCGCGCCGGCGCGCGGCTCATTCCGCCGCCTCCAGTTTGCGATCATCGGTCGGCGCCAGTGCTTCGGCCAACAGCGCGTCGAGCAAGCGGCGCCGGGTGGCGGCCGTAGCGGTGAGGTTCGCCTCTAGACGGTCGCAGAGCGCCACCAGCGAATCGACCTTGGCGACGATGCGGTGTTGTTCCGCGAGTGGTGGGAGGGGCAGAGGCATCGTGGCGACTGACTTCGTGTTGAAGTGTGTGAGAGCCACGCCGACCGACCCTGCTTCAACATGCAATGCTGCCAATGAGTTCAGATAAAAACATAGAAAAGTCGGCAGAACGCATTGAGGGCGCTGAACCACCACCAGATCAGAACAGTTTGCTTCCGGAATCGTCTCCGGGATAACGCAGGCCGTCCCTACGTTGCCTGATCTCACGACGACAACATCGCCTGGCACCAAAGCTGACTTGATTATCTTCTTATGAAAGTGCGGCGAGATATAAATCAGCCCTTCTTCTCGAAACCGGTTGGCGCGAACATTCTGGCTCCGAAGAAAGGGGATACCAATATCGACGTATTGGTCCTTCATCGGTCCGACGTATCCAACAGTCACCCGTTCACACGTGTCGGCGATCCGGGTCCACGCCCAACCGACTGGAGCCTTAAACATCTGCCCACATGCGTCGGACATGCCCGCTGTCCAATCGCGTCCCCTCTGTCCCTTCGACTTTCGAGTTAGAAGTTTATTAAGCAGTTCCGACGCTGGTTCGTCATCTGGGTCCTGCGGCACGAGTTTGCCGCGCACGGCGAGGTTCAGGATGGTCTGGCGGAGTTGCTTGATCTGATCGGAACGCGTGGTGAAGGTGGGCAGCGCGGCGAGGGCGAAGTGGGCGTCGGCTTGGAAGGTTTCGGGATCCGGCGCGTTGAGGCGGGCGAGGCTAGATGCAGCAAGCCTGTCGCGCACCGCCTCGCGGCCTGCCCGCGCTGCCTCCAGCCGGTCACACAGGCCCATCAACTCGTCGACCTTTGCGACGATGCGGCGCTGCTCGGCGAGCGGTGGAAGGGGGACTAAGAGTTTCTCCATCTTCTCCTTGGTCATATGGATCATTGAAATGCCGTGACCGGCTTCTTTGATCTCGCGGGTCTTCTGGAGAAGAAAATTGTAGAGATAAAGCTTGTCGAGTTCGGATTCGCTGTGAAGCGGAAGCTTCCAAATATGATAGTGATAAATCACCTTCTCGCCGTCCCAAATGAACGGACCAAACGAAGCTGACCAAGCGAAAATCAGGTCGCCGTTTTCGCAATACTTGTCTTCGCCGAGTTGCAATGTCGAATAGTACCATTTGTCGGACGTAAAGAGATTGCCCACTCGCAGAACTGGCGTTCCTGCGCTCAAAAGTTCGTCCTGCTTGTAAGCACGACCATTCAGAATCGTGACCAGATCTGCCAGCGGGGCTAACGCCCAACCTTTCGGGACTGGGATGGGCTCGGCATCGCTATTGAGGTTTTTCGGCTCTCGCTTGGTGCGCTCCTTCCGATCCAGCCGCGCCTTCTCCGCGATCCGCTTCAGTAGTTCCGATGCCGGCTCGTCGCCCGCATTCTGCGCCACAAGCTTGCCACGCACCGCCAGATCGAGAATGAAGCGGCGCAGGCGGTTAATGGCGTCGGGAGCGTCGGCGATCTCGTCATAATGCGCCAACAGGCGTTCAGCGTTCATCGCGCCAGCGCCTCAGCGAGAATCACCTTTAACTGGTCGCGCAAAGCACCCGTCTCGGCCTCGGCGGCGGCGAGTTCCGCCAATAGCGTTTCCGGGTCTCCATGATCATCTGCCACGGCATGCGGATTCTTGATGTCGAGATTATAGCCACGCGCCTTCACCTCGTCAGCCGTCACGCGCCATGCCTGCGGAGTTTCCTGGCGGCCCTTCCGCTCGTTGCCGCCCCACCAATCTATACAATCTCCGAAATGCTCCAGTCGGATCGGCTTCGTCATGGAATAGGCCTTCTGGCCTTCGGGCACGCGGTGCTCGTAGAACCAGATGTCCTTAGTCGGCGTGCCCTTCTCGAAAAATAGGAGATTGGTACCAATCGAAGCATAGGGTTTGAACACGGAGTTGGGTAGACGAACGATGGTGTGGAGGTTGCACTCCTCCATCAGATGTTCCTTGAGCCGCGTCTTCACGCCCTCGCCGAAAAGCGTACCGTCGGGCAGCACCACAGCGGCACGGCCATCTGCCTTGAGCAGGCGTACGATCAGGGCGAGGAACAGATCGGCCGTTTCCTTGGTGCGGAAGGTGGGGAAGTTGTTCTCAACGCCGTCTTCCTCGCGGCCTCCGAACGGCGGATTGGTGAGCACGATGTCAACGCGTTCATCCTTGCTCCATGAAATCAGTGGCCGGGCCAAGGTGTTGTCGTGGCGCACAAAGCTTGGATCCTCGACGCCATGCAGCAGCATGTTGGTGACGCAGAGCATGTGTGGAAGTTGCTTTTTCTCTACAGCTCGCAATGAGGCGTGCATCTTTTCGCGCTGCTTGGGCGTTTTGACGTAGTTCTTCTCCATGTGACGGATGGCACAGGCTAGGAAGCCGCCAGTGCCGCAGGCGGGATCGAACAGGATTTCACCGGGATGTGGGTCGATCCGGTCGGCCATAAAGGCGGTGACGGCGCGTGGCGTATAATATTCGCCAGCGTTGCCTGCCGATTGAAGATCGTTGAGCAGTTGCTCGTAGAACTCGCCGAAATGCCTTCGCTCGTCGAGATTGTTGAAATCTACTTCATTAATCTTGTTAACAACCTGCCGGATGAGATGGCCGGACTTCATGTAGTTGTAGGCGTCCTCGAACACGTCACGCACCACGCGGCGACGGTCGCCCGGCTTGCCGGTGAGTTTCAGCTCTTTCAGCGCCGGAAACAGCTCGTCATTGATGAAATTCAGCAGCGGCTCACCGGTCATACCCTCGGGGTCCGCCGCCCAGCTGCGCCATCGATATTGCTTCTGGATTGGCGAGCGGTAGCCGTCTCGTGTCAGTTCGAGTTCCTGGTCCTGATCGTCGATGATCTTGAGGAAGAACATCCAAGTGAGCTGGCTGATGCGCTGTGCATCGCCATCGACGCCCACGTCCTGGCGCATTATGTCTTGAATTGATTTGACGGTGGTACGAACGATCATTGCCTATGCGGTCTCCTGATACAGCGCGGCCTGCATTTCGTGGACGGCCTTTTCGAAGCCCTCCCTGCCGCCGAACGCGTTGATGAGTTGAACAACGCTGCCCATCGCGGTGAACGGCGTCACCTTCAGCACGTTGGCATCATCGAGATTGAGTACGCCCTCGTCGCGGTACTTTTCAAGTAAGGCATCGAGCACGGCGCGGGCCTGCGGACCATATTTGGTGAACACGTCGCGCTTCTTGATGTTCTCGGCCCGCTCGCGGCGCGTCAGCGGCTTCTTATCAAAGGCGACATGGCAGATCAGGTCGAAAGGGTCAAGATTCTTGCCGAGTTCGTCGGCGATGGCGTCGAGCGCCAGGCCCTCGGCTTCAAGTTCCTCGATGATCGCCTGTTTCCTTTCCGTCGATTTCCAACGCTTGAGGAAATCGTCGAGGCTGGCGAAACGCTTCTTCAGCGCAGTCTTGGTAAAATCGCGCAAAGTTTCCGTGACAAGCTTGCCGTTCTCGTCGAGGTATTCGACGCGCTCGGCTATGATGCGCGCACCGACCCCATCGACATAAATTTTGCGGATCGGATCACCGGGCGGCGGCAGCTGCAAGTCCGGTTGATCGACGATGGTTTCATCTTCGTCTGGCGTCGGCGGGATTGTATCGTCATCGGATGTCGGCATTGCGTCGGGTGGTATGATCGGATCGCCTTCGCCCCGCTCATAAATCGATACATCGCCATCGAAATCCGGGTCGGCAAAATGGCTTGTCGCGCCGCGAAAATCGATCAACGTGAAGTAAAACTTCTTCGTATCCTCATGAACGCGGGTGCCGCGCCCGACGATCTGCTTGAACTCGGTCATCGAGCCCACCGCGCGATCAAGCACGATCAGGCGACAGGTCTGCGCATCCACGCCAGTCGATAGCAGTCGCGACGTCGTGACCAAAACCGGATATTTCGATTCCGGGTCGATAAAATTGCCGATCTGTTCCTGGCCTTCCTTGTCGCTCCCGGTAATGCGCATGACATAGCGCTGGTTCTCGGCGACCAGATCAGCGTTTTCGTTGACGAGCGCTTGGCGCATCCGCGCCGCGTGCTCCTCGTCGACGCAGAAGACGATTGTTTTCTGAAAGCGGTCACCGCTTTCCTTGAGAAATTCGGTGATCTTTTTCGCGGTCAGCACCGTGCGGTCGTCGAGCACGATGTTGCGGTCGAAATCCTTGGCGTTGTAAATGCGGTCCTCGATCACGTTGCCTTCGCGGTCGAGCTGCCCGAGTTCGGGGCGATAGCCTTCCACGTCGCGATCGATGTGAACCTTAATGACTTTATAGGGCGCAAGAAAGCCGTCGCTAATCCCCTGCTTCAGCGAATAGGTGTAGATCGGCTCGCCAAAATAGTCTGTGTTGGAAACATATTCGGTTTCCTTCGGAGTCGCAGTCATACCGATCTGCGTGGCGCCGGAAAAATGGTCGAGAATTTCCCGCCATGCAGAATCCTCGGCCGCGCTGCCACGATGACATTCGTCAATCACGATCAGATCGAAAAAGCCGGGCGAGAACTCGCGATAGAGTTTTTGGTGTTCCTCCGGCCCCGTAATCGCTTGATAAAGACCGAGATAGATCTCGAAGGCGGTGTCGATGCGGCGTTTCTTGTCGAGTGCCAGGGGCAGGTCTTCTTTGGTGCCGTCCTGCCGCTCGATGGTTTTGGCGTTGGTCGATAGCTTTGCCATCGCCCCGCCGAACGGGCGGAAGTCGTTCACCATCGTCTGGTCGATCAGCACGTTGCGGTCGGCGAGGAACAGGATACGTTTCTTGCGGCCTGCTTTCCACAGGCGCCAAATGATCTGAAAGGCGGTTCTGGTTTTCCCGCTCCCTGTAGCCATCACGAGCAAAACACGGTTTGCTCCTTTCGCTATGGCCTCGATGGTGCGATTGACTGCGGTGACTTGGTAGTAGCGTTTGGCCTCGCCGCTGCCGTCGTCGTAATAGTCCTGAAGCACGATCTGTTCAGCTTCGGAGCTGATGCCCTTCCAGACGCGATAGCGAGTCCACAGATCGGCTGGTGAAGGGAAGGCATCGAGCCCAAGGTTCGCCTCGATCGGCAGGCTCTGGCCGGTGCGGTCGTGGAAGACGAAGCCGTCACCGTTTGAGGCGAACACGAACGGGATGTCGAGCGTCGCGGCATAGTCGAGACCCTGCTGGATGCCGTCGCCGACGCTGTGGTTGTTGTCCTTGGCCTCAATCAGCGCCAGCGGGATGTTCGGCTTGTAGTAGAGGATGTAGTCAGCGCGCTTGGCCTTCCCACGGGTGACGAGTTTGCCGCGCACGATGATGCGGCCCTTGGTAAAGCCGACCTCCTCACGGATTTGCAGTATTTCGTCCCAGCCAGCGTCGCGTAGCGCTGGCGTGATGTATTTCGTGCAAATATCTCGTTCGCTTAATGAGCGTTTGTCCATTGATGGCAAGCTTTGTTGCGGCGCGAAGCGCGACAGGCCAATGCAATTTCAAATGAGCGACTTGCCCCGAACCGAATCTCGCACCTCTCAATGCGCGAAAGTTGAGCATGAAACAACTAGGTGATGAAGTCCTCCGCGATAGTTCGGCACTAAATAGTATGGCTATACAGACTCCCTCCGGCCGGCGAGACAGGATGCAGAGCCGGATCGACAGCCCTACCCGGGCTAGACTTCGTGCATTCAGCGCGGCGGGTTCGCTCATCGCCGAGGGTTCCGTCTACGGCGACGCAATTGGGGCTTGGAGTGGGGCTTGAAGGAAGGGCCTTGAGGGAGGCCTCTTAGAAGCTGGCTAGAAAATCCAAGATTCTCTAGCTTTTTCAGATTGGTGGGGGAGGCAGGACTCGAACCTGCGAAGCCATAAGGCGGCTGATTTACAGTCAGCTCCCTTTGCCACTCGGGACACTCCCCCGCTCGACGGCAGCACAATCGGGCCGGACCTTGCCGGCGACCGAAGACGGCCATGGAACGTGAAGGCCGCGACAGCCCGGATAGGGGCGCGACCGGGCGCGGTTATCGGCGAAGCGGTGGGGTAAAGTCAACCGAGGCGAACAGCTAAAATCGTCCCCGAAGCCAGCCAAATTGCCATATTCCGGGACCCGTGACACAAGCGAGCCCATGAAGGATCGAAAATTCACTCCAAGGGGGCCGCGCGGCGGGTCTAAGCCCTTCAACAGGCCCGGAAAATCGGCCGGCCGGCCGGTCTGGCGCGACCGCGATTCGCAACCCGACGGGCCCGTCATCCTCTATGGCTGGCACACCGTCACCATGGCGCTCGCCAACCCCCAACGGCAGATCCGCAAGCTGACGCTGACCGAGAACGCTGCAAAGCGCCTCGCGGATGAGAACATCGAAACCCGCGTCACGCCCGAGATCGTCCGGCCCCAGGAGATCGACCGGCTGCTGTCGCCCGACGCCGTGCACCAGGGCCTGCTCGCCGAGGCCGATGCCCTGCCCTCGCCCGACATCGAGGATTTGGAGCAGGACGGCATGGTGCTGGTACTCGACCAGATCACCGATCCGCACAATGTCGGCGCGATCCTGCGTTCGGCTGCGGCCTTCGCCGTGAAGGCGATCGTCACCACCGCGCGCCACAGTCCGGAAGCGACGGGCGTGCTGGCCAAGGCCGCCTCCGGCGCGCTGGAGCTGGTGCCGATGGTGACGGTGCAAAACCTCGCCCGCGCACTGACCACGCTGAACGAGCTCGGCTTCCAGACCGTCGGGCTGGACAGTGAAGGCAGCGCGGATCTCTCCGAGGTCGCCCTGCGCGAGCCGCTCGCGCTGGTGCTGGGCGCGGAAGGCAAGGGCCTGCGACAATTGACCCGCGAGACCTGCAGCGTCGTGGCGCGGCTCGACATGCCCGGCGAGATCAAGAGCCTCAACGTCTCGAATGCCGCGGTGCTCTCGCTCTATGTCGGCGCGAGCCGGCTCGGGTTGATGAAGCGGTAGCAAAACAAAACGCCCGTCCGCATCGCGCGGACGGGCGCTTCTTCAACTCAACCGATCAAATGATCAGTAGTAGCGGCGCAACACGCGATGGCCGCCGTAGTACGGCGCATGGCGAGGAGCGTAGCCATAACGCGGGCCGTAGCCATAGTGCGTGCGCGGCAGGTAGCCGGCGCGCGGGCCGTAGCCGTAGCGGTACGGACGGTAGTACGGGCGCTGATAGGGATAGGCGCCGGCTGCGACCGCGGCGGCACGATAGCCATAGCCGTTTCCATAGCCATAGCCACGGCCGTAACCGTAATTGGCGGGTGCGACGACGGCGTCCTCACGGTAGGTCGGATACGGTGCAAACGCGCCGGGGCCGGTGTAGGTCGGCCCCTGGTTGACGTAGTAATACTGCGTGGTCGGCTCGGCGAGGTGCTCAAAGCCCCAACCGCCATAACCCGGGCCATAACCCCAGCTACCGCAACCCGTGTTGCAGCCGCTATAGACCGGCGCTACCGGCGCGCACGTGCTGAAGCCGCAAGCTGCGGCCGGCGCGGCCCCGACGAACATCGCGGCAGCCGCCGCGACCAGTCCCGAAATCATCTGACGCATTACTCTCTCCTGTTGATTTTCGTTTGTTGGATTTTGTCGTTTCTTAACCCGGCGGCCTGCCGGGCATCTCTGCACGCGGCCGCGGCCGAGGACGCCGCGGCTGCTCGTTGATCTCAGGCGCGAGGATCACCGGCGGCGGATCGACAGGCACGTCCATCTGCGGCGGCAGCGGCGCCGATTGCGCGCCCCAGCTCTGGTGATAGCTCTCGGCCGGCTTCGGCAATTTGCGGTTCGCGGGCGGCTCGACCTCGAGCCGGCCATAGCCGGGCCGCAGGCCCAGCGTCGGGTAGTAATGGCCGACGTCGGTGGGCTGGCGCTCGGCGACATAGCGCCCGCCATAGATCGTGGGCTGCACCTGGACGTTCTTCCCCAGGCCCCAGGTCCCCTCGATCACCGTATAGGACGCGTCGATGTTGTTGATGATGACGGGCACGCCCGGGCGTCCGGGAACGACGATATCGAAGCCGCCGCCGGCAAACGCCGTCGCGGGCAGTCCGATCAGAAAGACAGCGAGCGCCAGAGCGCGCATGAGGGGATCCCATTTATCCGGCCACAACCTACCCGATAGCGACGCAGAGAGGGTTAAGGCACTCTCGCCAAATGCCGGTAAGGCTAATGTGTAAGGATTGCGCGACGCTCAAATGCTGCAAAGCGAACTAGCGAAGCATTAACGCCGCCGGCCTCTGCAGTCCGGAACCATCGCGTGTGCTCACTTCCGTTTGACTATCCGGCCGCGAAAATCCGCCGGTTGCACCGGAACGTCCGGCGTCCTTGGCATTTAGCCCCCGTTAACAAAACGGGAGCCAAACAATCATGAACATCAAACTTCTCGGAGCCACGGCGATTGCGGCGACCCTTGTGGCGGGCTCTGCCATGGCGCAGGCCGTGATCACCAATCCCGGCCGCTGCGCCGCGCAATTCCCCAACGCCAACTGCCAGAACGTCGGACCGGGAAATCCGTACACCGACAGCGGCTATCGGCATCGCCGCGTGTCCTATCGCCAGAGCAACGGCGACTGGAATAACGACTGGAACAGGAGCCGCACCGGCTTCTGGCCGACCGACGTCGCTGCCGGCGTGGCCGGCGCCGCCATCGGTACTGCGGGCGTGATCGCAACCGCCCCGTTCCGTGCCACGAACGACGCCTACGCCTACGACAACCGCTGGGATAATTATTGGGACAACCGCGGCTGGGACACCCGCAGCTACGCCCAGCGCAACGGCTTCGCCTGCACGCCCGGCACCTGGTTCAAGGGCGAAGACGGCCGCCGGCACATCTGCCAGTAAGGCGATTTGAACCGAACGCGACCGATCAGGCGGCCCTTCGGGGCCGCCTGATCCATGTCTGCGACAAGGATTGCCGGTTCTGGCACTTTCCGGTCAAGTCTGGTATTGCGGCGCGCACGGGCAGACAGCCCCGGCGTACGCCGGTCCTGCCCGCTTCTCCAGGCGGCGCCGGCTTAGCTCAGCGGTAGAGCAGCGGTTTTGTAAACCGAAGGTCGGGGGTTCAATCCCCTCAGCCGGCACCAGAGTTTACAATGAGTTAGCGTAGAAATGTAGCCCGGCCTCTTTCTGTCACTCGCGCTTAATGTACCTTGGGGATACATGGGGCTACATTGAAAGGCGGTGAAGTCGTTCGCATCGGCACGCCTTTAAAACGATCGACCGTCCGGCGGTTTGAATCCAAAAAATTGCGCCGAATATCAGCCGCGCAGACCACTCTCTCCTCATCGCCAACGGCTGAGCGAGTCGTAAATGAATTCTGAATCGTCCAGCAAATTGTTCGCGGGACTCCCGGCGAAGAATCGCCGGATACTTCTCATATGAGAATGCTTCACAGTTCGAACCGCCCTGAAGCGCTGGTCGTAGTGACCTTGGCGCTGTTCGCGGCGGCGTCGGTCAATTTGCTAATGTATTGCTTGATGAGCTAGTTGCGCTTCAAGCCCAGCGTAATCGCCGCCTCCCTCGCCGCCTCGGACAAGGCTGCCAAGGCGCGCCAGACCTCTCCGAAAATCCACGACGCAGCAGTCGCCAAACGGATGGCAGCGATCGACGACGCCATGCTCCGCCGCACCAGCGCCTTCGCCAGCCGCGCGGCACTCCAGCGTAAACGTTTCAACCTGCCCGCCTTCCCGACGACGACGATTGGCTCATCCCCGCAAACCGCCGACGTCCGCAAGCTGAACGACGCGCAGTACGAGCAGTTCCTCGAAGAGGAAACCGCTCGCACTGTGCGGTGACAGGAAGAGATCGGGCTCGATGTGCTGGTCCACGGAGCGAGTTCGAGCGCAACGACATGGTGCAGTATTTCGGCGAGCAGCTCTCCGGCTTCGCTTTCACCCAATATGGCTGGGTGCAGTCCTACGGTTCGCGCTACGTCCGTCCGCCGATCCTGTTCGGCGACGTCTCGCGGCCGAAGCCGATGAAGGCGATGCTCACGGGTCCGGTGTGAGGGATTTGGCACTCAACGGCGACGCGGCCGCCGCACTGGTCTTGGCGCAGATCGTGGGTCTCACCGATCCGGTTTCTCGTTGTCGAGAGAGCTCTCGGTTTCGTGGCTTGGGTTTCCAGCACTCCTTCGACCCCAAGAAATTCAGCGAGGCCAGCGCGGTGGTGCTGTCGGACGGCGTTGAAGGCGCATGCGAGCGGGGCGAAGGACTAATAAAAACACGCCGACGGGATTTGAAAGTGTGCAGCTTGACAGCCGACCATTAGCTTAAAATATCTGAATTGCGGGATTAGGCCCGCAAACAGGCATGAGGGTTAGGATGTCTCACAGCTATCAGCGAACGTTGCAGGAAGCGGAACAGCAGCTCGAAACGGCCCGGGGCGCCCTGGCGCGGGATTTTGCCAAAGCCATTCATGGCGCAGGCTGGACCCCCGTTTTGCGAGATGAACACGACATCACCGCGCTGGTGAGCGCTATCACCCATATGTTCGAGGATCGCGCCTTCGTTGACCAGTTGCATGCTGCGGCGGACCAGGCGCGACAGCAGCAGCCCCGCGTCGGGCGCCCCTCGAAGCGCAGGGATCAGTAGTAAGACTGCATAGTCTAGCGCAGCTAGTGGAACGAGTAGTCTAGCTGTAGAAGCCGACGTTTCGGCCAACCATCCCTTCCTGCTTCTTGCACGATATTGGTCATCGCCCTTTTTGCCACTTACACGGCAAAGAAATCTTGGGGCGCCGCAAGAATGCGGCGTAAGATATCCGCCACCGAAGCCAAAACAGCTGTAGCAACTGGCTCAGCGCGCCGCTTCAACGAAACCCGAAGTCAGCAATTTACACCGGTGCTCAGAACTCTTGTCTCATTTGCGTAACCAATTCGAATTGCGACCACTTAGATCACAAATTTCCTCCGAAATTTCTGAATAGCTGGCCCAACAATTGGCGCAGACAGCCTCGTCGTTTCCCTCCTAAGTATCGTGAGGACCCGGCTCGAGCATCTCGTCATCGTCGAAATTGGGCTCAGACTCTGGCTCCTCCTCCTCTTCCTCCTCCTCAAACACAGCATCGGCAACTTCGTCGGGAGCGTCTTGCCAGGGGTCGTCAAAATCTTGCGACCCATGCTCCACTTCGGTAACGGAAGGCTCGACCGTCTCACGCCTTTCTGAGTCAAACGCAGGCTCAGAACCCCCCGGCAGAACCGATGATGCGTCGGCTGGCTCGACTTCCGCGAATTGGGTGTACGTCGCGAGCAGCTCGTCGACGACCGAGATCGGATCCAGCGGACGGACTGTATCAGAAAGCAAGCGGCCATAGTTTTTCTTGATCAGCCTAAGAGCATATTCGCTTGCACAAGTATTGATGGCGGTCACGCCCAAGACGACGCCTGCCACAATAATTTCGTCTGTCGATTGGGCGTCCCCTTCAACGATAACAGCCGGCCAATCCAAAGTTCGCGCCAGTTTGACAATCAACTGGGCTCGCGCGGTCCCCGCCACTCCCTCGAAACTTAATATCTCACCGTCGAAAACCACTGAGCCGGCGCGGGTCGTCAACACGATCTCGGGTTTGCTTCCGTTCGACCCTCGTACCTCGACGCCGTTCTCCTCAGCCAACGGGATGACAGTATTGATATAAGCTTGCCGCACTTCATCACTTGGCGGATGGCGGCGGCTGACGGCATTTCTAACCGAAACCGAATGGAGGTTCTCACTGGTCTCTGCGTCCCGGCGCCGGACGACTTTAGCCGCCTTGTTTGCCTGGCGGGCATCCTTCAATTTTTCGATCCCCGGGACGTAAACGCCTCTGTCGTACATGCGCCAGAATTTGGCGGGGATCCGGTCCTCAGGCTGAGGAAGCCCCCTCTGCTCATTCCTGCGGGGATCAACATAAGCTGCGACACCGAGCAGTGCGCAGGCCAGCGTTAGGCGCCCTGCTATAAGTGCCCGCGCATATCGCGCCTTATCGCGCAGGAACTGTCGGTCCCATTCTGGACGCTTCTTGCCGAAGCCGTCAGATTCGAGGATTCGCTGAGCCAACCAAGCGTGACAATGGGGATTGTAGTCCTCGTCCGAAGCGACCGGGTACTCGATGTCCAGCTGAACGGCCATTCCCTGTGCCGCAAATTCGGCCAGCACAAATGCCGCGACAGGCCGCAAAAGTTCTCGGGGGACTTCCCTGGGAAGCGCGAAATCTATCGTCCTGCCGCCCTGTGCGTCGACGCGTACCTCTCTGAACGCCGCCGCCATGAAGAAATTGGCCATGTCGGCGAACTCCGCGGAGGCGCCGTGAGGCAACAATATTAATCCACCGTCGTGGTCGCCCCGATATTTCCCGTAGTCGGCGTGCCTTTTTCCGTCGTTGAAATAGCCGTTTGTTTGATAGGAGAGGCGCCCCAGCGCCGTATAGCCCTTGCTTTGTTGCACAATCCCAAGTTTTATATGACAAAAACCACTATCCAAGACTGTCGTCCTCCGCGCCCGACACATAAGGGACCTCTCCCGAGACGCGATTCAACGCGAGCTCTCGGCAAGACGCCAGCAGACGTGAGCGACTGTCCCGCATTCGGCCGCAGATAAGCAAGATAATGGTGTTTAGATACCAATTTCAAGCGCGCGCGCGACGGCCGGGAACAGACTCGGCACCTTTCACAACTCGGCGATCGGCTCGCTAGAAGGTATTGATTCCCGGTCGAGTTCGGCGGGCACCTTGGCGTGTCGGCGGGCGTCTCGCACCGGGCGTCCGGTCACTGCTGGTCACTCATATCGGGTCAGCAAATTGCCCCAGACAGATATCTTCGGGATTTGCTGCTATTTAGAAATTGGCCTGATGGACGGTGCGAAACTCTGAGCATTTGGTCGCGCTGCGCCTTGCCGTCGCCAGGGATTCCCCAACGACGCATTTCAAATTGATCCTTTAGCTAGAGAAAGTTCGCGCTGAGGTCAGCACTTGCAACGAGTACTTCCGTCCCGCCATCACCCACTTCTCCAATGCCGCTGCCGACATGCGAAGCGCCTTTGGCGGGTTCGCCGCTCGATAAGTCGGTGCAGCTCCAAAGGATAGAAGTGGCAGCTCTTATCAACCCCTCGCGGATCGCAGGCCAAACACCACATCTCGCGGTAGGCGCTCGCCCGATCGGTCTAATCTCCGGTCAGGCACGGCATCGGCGCCGCCTCGCTTGCCAGTCGGCGCGCAGTTTCGTTGGCGGCAGTCTGCCGTGCATCGACGGAAGCGACGCGGCAGGATGTCCGCGGCGTAACCTTGAAGACCGCGAGCTCCTGAACGTCGCCCTCGGAGCCGTCCGCCCGCGACGCCGCACGCCATATCCGAAGCACGGCGGCCGCGGGCCTGTCGTCGACGATACGCCAATCGATGGCGTCTCCGAACACGCGTCCGCGTCCCGGAAAGACGTAGGCGGCGGCTCCTTTCTTCCGGTCCGGCGACCGGATCGAAAAGGCCGCCAGATTGCCTTCGTCGCTGAATTCCCCGGTGTAGCCCGACGGGCCCGGGCATGACCAGACGCCTTCGTGTTCGCGCGAGTGGTCGACGCATTTCGGTCCGTGTGTGTACGTGTACACGCTGTGCTCGGCCGCGATGGCGCTGCCCGCGCGGAGGAGACAAACCGCGGCGAAGACGGCGCACCTCATATGCGTGCGATTTCGGCGATCGGCATGGGCGGGGGCATGGCGCCGCTTGTCCCATGGATGCCGTTCGCTCCGTAGAAGAATCTCCTGCGGTCGTGGCGGGCGGAAAGCATCAGGAGGTGGATGCCCGGCAACAGGAGCAGCAGGCCGATACCGATCACCGGCAGGGTCAATATTCCCAAGCCGACTTTGACCCACCCGGTCCGTTGCCGAAGGTCCAGGCGGTCTAGAACGGCGACGCGATCTGTCCTGATTCCGAAGAGTTGACGGCGTAAGGGACCCGACGCCCTGAACAACCGGTCCACGTAGAACGAGCCCGAGCAGCCCACCCCGAAGACGGCCGCGACGTCGTTGCAGAGGGCCACCTTCTCGATCATTGTGCGACCGCCCTCCAAATCGGAGATCTCGATATACGCGTACACGGCGACGTCGTTGTCGAAGAGGCTCTGACCGAGAGCGGTCACAGTTCCCTCCAATTCGAACAGGTTCATCGTTTTCCTCCAGGTTGCCTTAGTTTGGGGAAAGTAGGCTCAGATTCGTAAGTATTGGACTTATCCAATAGACCGAATTCGACCGGCTGGCAGACGGTGCCGCCGTGGCCAAGGCATCGAAAACATCCGGGAGACGGTTTCCGATCCGCAATTCCGCGGCGCTGAAGGCGCTCGCCGCCAATGTCCGGAAGCTCCGCACGGCCAGAGGGTGGAGTCAGGACGAACTGGCAGCGGAGGTTGACCTCACGCAGGACGCGATAAGCCTGATCGAGAACGGCCGCGCGAACCCGACCATCCTCACGGTCGAGCAGATCGCCGAAGCTTGCGGGATACCGTTTCTGGACCTGTTCGAGGCGCCGGCGCGGTCGCCCCGTTCGAAGGGATAGAAGGTCCGACGCGTGGGATCTACATCCGGCTTGTCGGCAGGAAAGCTATCACACCTTTTCGACTTCAGTGCTTTGATCACCGCTTGCTCGACCCATTGCCAGGCTTTCTGATGGCTGGCGGCGGCGGCGTCCTTCACTGCCTCGATGAGGTCAGGCTTCATGTAGAACAGCGCGGCTCGGCGACCGTCTCTTCCCGCTTCGTCTTTTCTTCGACGCCTTCGCCATCCACGTCTGCCCGCTTCGTGGTGCCGCGACAACTGCGTGCCGGTGACGTTCCCCTTCCGCCTTCCGTTCCGGACCGGCGGGCGCGAGCGCGTGGTGTCGACGGAGGAGCGCGACATCGTCCGGCGCTGGGCCGGCGGCAAGGAGAGCTACGATCCCGCGACCGGCGCGTGGGCGCCGGCGCGGATCTCCAAGTTCGAGCGCCACCGCCGCCGCATGGTCGACCGCGCGATGGAGATCGGCTTGCCGACTGGGACCCGGCCGGCCGCCTGGAAGGCCTGGCCTGGCGGCCACACGCCAGATTCGGCTACATCGACCTTGCGACCAGGACGCTGCACCGCCTCCCGCCGGGCGCCTCGATGAATGTATGGCACCCTTGTGCAGTATGGCGGAAGATCCGCGGGCTGATCTCGCAATCGAGCATCAGCCGGCTTGGCCAGCGGCCAAAGTGAGGTGTTCGCCGTCTCGCGGGACCAGAAGTTGCCGCGACGTGACACCCTGCTTACGCGCATATTTTAACAAGTCATCCCGGGATACCGTTGCATGATCCAGCGAGTCCATGTGTGTTGCGATCACCGCCGCGCTGGGCGCAAGCCTGCAGATCGCAACGGCTTCGGCGGCGTCCATTGTGATGAGATCGCCGTCCCAACGCGCTCCGCACGGATGGATGACGATGATATCCGGCCGGCTTTCCACGATGGTGGCCTCGACCGCAGGATAAAGAACGGTATCGCCGGCCCAGTAGAGCGACGGCTCGTCCTTCGCCGTGATCACAAACCCCATCACAGATCCCATCTTCTGCACGACCGACCCAAGGCCATGGCTGCCCTCGCGCCGCTGAAAGCGTATGCCCTGCCAGACCAAGACGTCGGTTAGAGGCGTGACATTGCTGAAGCCATAGGAGCGGATCTTGTCCTCATCGCCCGGCTGACAAATCAGCGGCAGATGTTTCGGTACCAGATCCTGCGCGACGGGATCGAAATGGTCGGCGTGCAGGTGCGACACGACGACCAACTCGACGCCCTCGAGTATCTTCTCCGGGCTCACCGGCAGATCGACCAACGGATTGGGCGCGCGCCCGGTGAAGGACGGCCGTGAGCCCTTTGCCGCGAAGAACGGATCAATCAGCACCGATCTGCCCAAAATATCCAGCTTCAAAGTCGCGTTGCGCAGCAGACTGAATTTCATCTTTATGGTCCTTCAATAGAGATTGTTGCGCGCGTCGGCGTCGATCCGAGAGTCAATGTCGGCGGCGGTCACGCCAGGCGGCTTTGTCTGGTCCGCCAGCATCCGGCCAAGAGTCGGAAGCTCCGAACGGTCGAGGCGATAATCGTCGCCCCACAGGCACGCGCGCTTGAGCGCCTTGCTGCAATGAAGAAATGCCTCCGCCACGGTGACGACGATGGCGAGCTTCGGCACCTTGTCGCGCACCGCCATCGATTCCAGCAGCGACTGGGATCGTGTCAAAGCCGCGGTGCCGTTGACGCGGAGCAGCTCGTCAATGCCTGGAATCATGAACAGCAGGCCGACCGAAGATTCGGTGAGAAGATTTTCGACCGTGTCGAGCCGGTTGTTGCCGGGCCGATCCGGAATGGCCAGATGCCGTTGATCGAAGATCCGGACGAAACCGGGCGCGTCGCCGCGCGGGCTTACATCGTGACCGCGTTCGGGGTGGGATGAACCGATGATCACGAGCGGCGATTTCGCGATGAAGCGGCAACAATGGGCGTCGAGCCGATCGAGTTGCTTGGCGCTAACCAGCGCCGAAGGCTGCGCATATGGCGGCCGCAGCTCATCGGCTCCGGTGAGATAGATCAGCTCTTCAAGCATTGGATCAATGGCTCCCTGAACCGCTGGAAGACTGGGGGATGCCCGTCACGTTGACCAGTGGCACGAATGCCGGCTATCGTAGATATTATGCCAAACAGAACGCCTCCTTCAGGCAAGCGCGATACATCCCCGCGCAAGCAGACCGTTGCGGTGCTGGCCTATGACGGAGTCAATGCCTTCGAGCTCGGTCTGGCGATCGAGGTCTTTGGCATGGCGCCCGACCGTTACCGCGTCGTGATCTGCTCGGAGCGGCCGGAGCAGAAGCTCAATTCCAACAACGGCCTCAAAGTCGTCGTCGACGAAGGGCTTCGCGCATTGTCCCGCGCCGACACGATCATCGTGCCGGGCTCGCTTGAGATCATGGCCTCCCCGCCCGAGGTCCTGCTCGAAGCACTCAGGCGCGCGCACCAGCGCGGTGCGCGGGTGGCCTCGATCTGCGCCGGCGCCTTCATTCTCGCCGCGGCCGGACTCCTCGACGGCCGGCGCGCCACCGCGCATTGGGCGCATACGGAAACCCTCGCGCGGCGATATCCGCGCGTCCAGGTCGATGCCAACGTGCTCTATGTCGAGGACGGCAAGGTCATGAGTTCGGCCGGCCGCGCCGCGGGGCTCGATCTGTGTCTCCACATCGTGCGCCGCGACCACGGCGCTGAGTTTGCCAATCGAGTCGCACAGCGGCTCGTGATTGCGCCGCACCGCGACGGCGGACAGGCGCAATTCATTCCCCAGCCCGTTCGAAAGGCCGAAGGAGACACCCTCAGCTCGACCTTTACCTGGGCCCAAGGCCATCTCGACCGCAACCTGACCATCGCAAGCCTGGCGTCACGGGCCAAGATGAGCCGCCGCACCTTCATCCGCCGGTTCGAGGACGCCACCGGCCTATCGCCGGGCGAATGGGTCGTGCAGGCGCGCGTAGCGAAGGCCCGCGAACTGCTGGAGGGAACACGACTCCCGATCGAGACCGTCGCATCCGAGACCGGATTCGGCTCGGCAGACGCGATGAGGCATCATTTCAGAGCGCGTCTCGGCACAAGCCCCGCACTCTATAGGGCGGCTTTTCGCGAACCCGTGCATGGAGATCTCGCCGGCGACAAGTAATGAAGGGCAAAAGGCGCTAGATCCACCCGGCGCAATTTCGCCGGATCTCGTCAAGTCGCTCCGACCTCGTTCCGACGTCTTCGTCTGTCAGACCGAGGTCCTGCCGTAGCCAGTCGGGGTAGCTGCCGACCCTTTCGGGCCGTCCGAGGAGCGAAAAACATTGCCATCTCTTCTTCACAACACCGAACCACCAGCGAAGTCCCATCGATCGATCTTCCACCAAGAGCCGTGGGCCCGTGGCGCCAACACTGGACTGCTTTGCGCTCAACTGACAAAATGGATTTGACCGGTTTCGCATGAGTCATTTCGATGGCAACGTCCCGAAAGCTTCCCTCACTGGCTGCAATCCGCGCGTTCGAGGTCGCGGCGCGACAGGGGAGCTTTACGCGCGCCGCGGAGGAATTGGGCACCACGCAGTCTTCGATCAGTCATCACGTCAAGGTTCTTGAAGACCAGATCGGCCACGCCCTGTTCGTGCGACGAAATCGCTTCGTGGAGCTCACGCCTGTCGGGATCGAGCTCGCCCCGGTCCTCCACCGCATGTTCGATTCGATGGCGGAAGCTTTCGCGCATTTGGACGCGAAACGCCGCGCGGTTCTCTCGGTCACGGCGCTGACGAGCCTTGCTCCGGGATGGATTTTGCCGAAACTGGACGGCTTTCGCCGCAGGCACCCGGACATCGAGGTGAGGTTCGAAACGTCACGAGAGATCGTTGATCTCGAACGGCACGGTTTCGATGTCGGTTTGCGCAGTGGTGGCGGTGTCTGGCCCGGGCTGCGCATTCACAAGCTACTGCCATTTGCGCTGACGCCTCTGTGCAGCCCGACCTTCGTCAAGCAGTTCGGTCCCCTGAAGTCGCCCCACGATCTGCTTCGGGTACCGCTGATTCAGAAGTCCGACCCTTATTGGCCCTCGTGGTTCGCGAGGAGCGGCCTGCCAACGGTCGATCTTCCCGCCAAGGCGGAGCTCAGTCTCGATTGCCGAAATCTATGTGCCGAGGCCGCGTTACGAGGACATGGCGTCGCCCTGCTCTCCCCGGCCCTTTACGCGCACGAGATACAGGAGGGGCGGCTCGTCCAGCCTTTCCCGATCATCACTGATATGACCCCGCGCGCATACTGGCTTGTCTACCCGGCCAATCGAAGCCGTTTTCCAGCAGTGCAGGCTTTTCGCCGATGGATGGCCAAGCCCGCGGAAGCTCAGCTGGACGTTTGAATATTGCTCGGCGACGGTTCGACCCAAGTCTGATTCCGCCGCATCTCCAATATCAAAGAACTAATATCCGTTATAATGGTCGATCCAGCCTTCAGGTTCGACAGCGCATCCATTTTCTTGGATGAAAGCGAACGAGACAAACATTTTCCGATTCACTTGCATCGCAGTTCATTTTATCTCCTTTGGCAGAGCAAATGAGTGCTTCCTACTTGCCCCCCGGAGAACGACAATGAACACCGCGATGCAGATGATGCCCATGCCGATGATGATGGGCGGCATGATGAACCCCGCCATGGCCGGCAACATGATGCCGATGATGAACATGATGGGCATGCCAATGATGATGGCTTGCCAGATGAAGTACACCATGACCCCAACCGGCATGACCTGCGAGATGACGCCGGTGGATCCGTCCATGAAGGACATGTTCATGAAGTGCTGCGAAAGCATGACCAACATGATGCAGATGGGCATGCCCATGATGATGTGCTGCGGCGGCATGATGATGATGTGCATGCCGATGAAGGCGGCCTAAGGCGCGATCCTCGTAGCAACGAACGGCGCTTCGGGCTGGCTTCGCCGGCCCGATTGCGTTAGGCGACGTCCTCGGCGTAGGTCATGACCAAGTAAAGAGTCGCCTCGCTGGCCACCAAATTCTTGTAAACGTGAGGCACGTCGGCCTCGAACAGAATGGCATCGCCTTCCATCAGGGTCTGAGGCTTTTCGAGGCCGACGGCGATCTCGACCGCCCCCTTTGCAACGAACAGGTTTTCACGGGTACCTGCCGCATGCGGCTCGGCCGTCTCGCGATGGAGAGGGCCCATCTTAAGCTCGTAGAACTCGACCGGATGATTATCATCGAATGGAAACAGTGCCCGCGACGTGAACTGCCCCTGACTCGAGGAGAGCAGCTTGGCATCGCCGCGCCGCAAGACCACTGGTCCTCGCGCGGCCTCCGTCTGCAAGAGATTGGCGAAGGGAACGTGAAGCGCGTTTGCGACCTTCCACAGCAATGCAATTGTCGGGACGCTCTTTCCAGTCTCGATCTGGCCCAGCATGGCGCGGCTGACGCCTGATTGCTTCGCAAGCCGCTCGAGGGAATGGCCGCGGCTCGTTCGCAGGCGCCGCAGGTTGCGCCCGAGCACGGCCGGCAAATCCAGATCAGCAGGCGATGGCAGCTTCATATCCGAGGATGGAGCGACGCTGCCGTCGCTCATGAAGCATCCCACTGCGCGGCCGACACCGCCGGGACGGGCACCGGGACCCAGACCCAGGTCGGCCAGAACCAGAACAGCGGCATGGTCCCACCGCCAAAAGACGGGGTGCTGGCAGCGCTCTCCTGCGGCCTGGTAACCGTCTCAGCCGCCTGCTGGCGCCGCATCAGCCGATAGGCATCGAGATCAATGATCCGCGCCGAATTTGTACTCTCGGTCACCTGTTCGATCCGCTCTCTATTGTCATATCCAACATCGTAATTCAGTCGTGATCACCGACAAGCTCTCGCCGAACAAAACAACACGTGCGCTGCAAAGCCCGGCCTCGTAGCAAAGATTTCTCGCCTGGGCCTCGCGCAGAGCGGCATGCTTCTGCGCTTATTTTGGAGCCGCTTGCTATCGGCACCTTTACCGGCTTTCGAGATGGCCGGCGAGCCCAGCCAAATGGGCGGAGCCGCCCTCCCGTCACGCTTCGACATCGACCACCACGCGATTGGCGAGCTTTGCCGGATCCGTGTTGGGCTTGATGATCGTCGCACGTTTCAGATCGGACGTGATCTTCACGACCTCCTTCCGCAGCTCCGCGCCCGACGGATGATGGCCGTGGGTATGGCTGCGGAGCATCGCCGCGAGGTCCGCGACCGCGACCTTGGGCGTATAGGGCGCGAATATTTCGGCAGCGTCGTCGGGATTTTCGGCGACGTGATGAGCCGCCTCGCGAACTGCGTATGTCAGGGATTTCACGGCAGCCGGATCCGATGCCCAGAGAGAGCTCCGCACGCCCAGCGTGCAGCATGACAGATTGGCATAATCGCCACTGAGGTTCGATGCGATCTCGACCAGGTCGCCATTGGCCCGCTTCTCTGTCAGCCACGCGTTCGGATCGGAATCCGCGATCGCCTGGATCTCCCCGCGTTGCAGGGCGATCAACTGGAGATCGGCCGGAAATTCGCGCCATTGAACGTCAGTCTGCGGGTCCAGCCCGTTGTCCGACAGCAGAATGGCGAAGAAGTTGCGTGGCGGCCCTGAAATGCTGGATACGCCGATGGTCTTGCCCTTGAGGTGCGTGATGTCCTTGAAACCGGACTCCTTCCGCACGAACAAGCGCGTGCAGCCACCATGCAGGCCCGTCGTCAGCTTGACGTCGATGCCCTGCTCCAAAGGCTTCAGCCAGTTGAGCAGCATGCTCGATCCGGCATCTGCCTTGTCGGTTGCGAGTGCCTGGAGCATCTGATCCGTATTGCCCGCCAGTTGCAGGAATTCCACGTCCAGATTGTGACGCGCGAAGAAGCCCCTGTGCAATGCGACCGGCACTGCCGCCGTGCAGATGCCAGTGCCGTTATAGGCAAAACGAATATGACGCGGCGGCCCTTTCGGCGTCTCCTCCGAGCCCGCAACCTTGCAGATCGGCGCGCCGCTCAGGGGATCGGCGACCGGGCCGAGACCAAACGCCGGAAAGGCACGCGCGGCCTGCATCAGGCCGAATGGCGCCGTCACACCGGCGAGACCCGCCAACCCGAGCACCCCACGCCGGGACCAAGGACCGCGTTGACCTGATGACATAGCTATCTCCTGAATTTTCTTCCTAATCGCGAGACGGCGACGATCACGTCAGATGCTAGAGACGGCCGGAGGTTGGGTCGATTGCAAAGATCTGCACTGAGTTAGTGCGTTCATGTTGCAACACACGAGACAGTAGAAATGGCTGTGCTGAAAGAGGGCGTACGACGCGCATCGCTGTGAAACGCTATGCCTTGCGCCAGGGGGTGAGTCTCTGTTCGAGCCATGTCGCGCCACGATCGATGACGAAGCCTACCGTGCCGACGACCAGGATGCCGAGCATGACCAGATCCATATCGAAGCGCTCGCGTCCCGCGATGATGAGCCCTCCGATGCCGGGACCAGCCGCCATAAAATATTCGGCGCCGATCGTGGCGAGCCACGCGTAGATGAGCGCGAGGTGAAGTCCTGTCAGGAGCGAGGGCAACGCGGCCGGAAAATAGACGTAAACGATGAACTGAAGGCGGTTGAAGCGAAAGACCTCACCAACCTCGACCAGCTTTTCCGAGGTCGCATGCACGCCCTCGACGAGATTGAGAATGACCGGTATTGACGCCGCCAATGCAATGAACACGACCTTGGCCGTCTCATCGAACCCAAACCACAGCGAGATCAGTGGAATCCAGGCCAGCAGGGCAATCTGCTTCAGCCCGTTGAACCAAGTCGTGAAGATACGATCGGCGATGCGGGACAGGCCAAGCAGCAACCCAACCAGGATGCCGATGCTCGAGCCGAGAGCAAATCCCAGCAGATCGCGGCGCAGGCTGGCAGCGAGTGCCTGGGTGAGCTCGCCGCTGCGCAACTCTTCCCAGAAGCTGGCTCCGACGTGCTCGAGCGGCGGCAGAAACTGCCGGTTCACGAGGCCGGAATGGCTCGCGAATTCCCAGAGCACGAGCAAGCCGAGCGGAAGAACCAGCCCGCGACCGACGGTCCTGAGCGCAGCGCTATCTGACACGATCGATCCGCCAGCGTTGTAGCCGGGCTTCGACCACCGCCAACGCCTTGTCGCTGACAAAGCCGATGACGCCGATGACGATCATCGCGACCAACACGGTGTCGAGCCAGAACATCTGGCGTCCCCAGACCAGGAGGTAGCCCAGCCCCTCCGACGAGGCCAACAATTCGACGCTGACCAGCGCGATCCAGGCGTGGGTCAGGCCGTAGCGCAGGCCGGTGAAGATCGGCGGCACCGCTCCCGGAAGCACGACATGGCGCAACATCTGCAACGGCGTGAAGCGAAAGGTCTCGCCGACCTCGACGAACGCCTTCGGCACGTTCGCGATGCCGGCGCTGGTGTTCATGACGACGGGCACGAACGCTGCCTTGGCGATCACCACGATCTTGAGCGTTTCGCCGATACCGAGCAGCAACATCGCCAGCGGGATCCAGGCAAGCGCCGGAACCTGCGCGATCGCAGTGAACAGCGGCCTCACATACTCGTCCACGCGGCGCGACAAGCCCATGGCGGACCCGATCACCAAGCCTGCTCCCGCGCCGACCACGAAACCATAGGCGACCCGCCGAAGGCTGTAGCCGGCATGCTGGGCGAGCTCACCGCTTGCGATCATATCCCGCAGCGCATGCAGGACATCGCCGGGCCGCGGCAGGATCTGTTCCGCCAGCCAGCCCCGATCGGTACCGATGATCCAGAGCGGGAGAGCCACCGCCGGCAAAACCAGCAGCCAACCGAAAGCCGCCAGACGCCGTAACACGGCTTGCCCCGCACGACTGGCGACGATACGGCGAATAGAAACCTGCCATGAGGCGCGTGATACAGCTGAGGTCCGAATTGCAGCGTCGGTCATGCGTCTGCTCCGCTCGGAAGCTCTTGCGCGACCAAGCCGCCATCGCCTTCGCCGAGTGTCTTCAAGATTTCGTTGCGGGTACGGACAAGGTCGCCACTGCTGCGGGATCTTGGCCGCGGGACCGTCACGTCGAAGATCCGTGCAACCCGGCCCGGTCGAGGCGCGAGCACGATGATGCGATCGCCGAGCAGCACGGCCTCGTCGACGTCATGGGTCACGAGGATCATGCTGATCTTCTCATGCGCCCAGATGCGCTGAAGCTCGATCTGGAGCCGCGCGCGCGTCAATGCATCGAGCGCGCCGAAGGGCTCGTCGAGCAGCAGCAGCCGGGGACGGTTGACGAGACCGCGGGCGATGGCCGCCCGTTGCGCCATGCCGCCGGAAAGCTGATGTGGATAGGCCTCCGCAAATCCGTCCAGACCAACCAGCGAGATATGCGCAGCAATGGAGTCCTTTTTGGCGCGCTCACTGAGCGGCGCATTCTTGAGGCCAAGCGCGATGTTCTGGGTGACCGTTGCCCATGGGAATAGCCGTGGCTCCTGAAAGACGATACCTCGATCGAGGCTGGTTCCCGCAACCGGCTCGCCATCTTGGCTGATGCTGCCCCGAAAGTCGCGGTCGAGACCGGCGACCAGCCGCAGCAGGGTCGATTTTCCGCATCCGCTCGGACCGAGCAAGACCACGAACTCGCCCGCTGCGACATCGAGCGACACGTCTTTGAGCGCCTCGACCGTCGCACCATTGACGACGAACGATTTCGACACACCACGAATATCCAGACGAGCGCCACTCCGATCGGCGTTCGCAGACGGAGCAGGCCCGACCTGCAACAACGCCGTCATCGTCCCGCCGTCAGCGGCTTCCCGCTCGCATCATATTCCTGCCAGTACCCGGCGAGCCCCTGCTCCTTGAGCGCCGTATTCAAAAAAGACCGGTCGAACCATCCCTCGATGTCGACGTCTCGACGCAGGAGGCCAAACTCCTTCGCTTGCTTAGCCTGTACACGATAGCTCTCGATGATCGAGGCGTCGATGATCGGGGTGTTACGATATTTCAGCTCCTGACCTGAGAAGTCGAAGCGATAGCCGGAAACCGGGAAGCCGGTCCGCGCCGAGAACTCGAAGAAGGTTTCCCGATTGGCTTCGTCCGACGTCCATCGCGCGGCTTTCACGATCGCAGAGACGATCTTCTGCGTAACATCGGGATGCGCTTTGATGAAGGCCTCCTGCCCGATCAGCGTGGAGTGGCGCTCATAGGCCGGGTTATCGCCCTTGGTCGTATAGATGATCTCGACGATGTTCTTCTCGGCGAGGCCCGCCAGCGGGAAATTGCCGAAGGCCGCGTCGATATCCTTGGAGGTCAACGCGGCATTGGTCGTCGCGGTGTCCATGTTGATCACTTGAACGTCCCGCTCCTGAAGGCCGTTGCCGGCGAGCACCTTCACGGCGGCAAGGTGATTGTTGGTGCCACGGAAGATCGAGACCTTCTTGCCGCGCAGATCCGCGACCTTGCGGACCGTGGATCCCACGGGCACCGCGAGATAGATCGGCGCATGCGCGCCCGAGGCCAGCAGGATCTTCGTCTTCAGGCCATTCGCCCGGCCGATGATCTCGGGCAGATCGCCCTGGATCGCAAAATCGAGCTGGTTGTTGGCGAACGCTTCATTGACCGCCGGCCCCGCCCCCTTGAAGAAAAACCATTCGATCTTCACATCCGGCCGGTCGCTGAGCTCCCGATCGAGATAGTGCTCGGAGTGCGCGACCCCGGCCGATGAGCCGCCGGAGAACTGACGATTGTCCGAGCCAACCGACGCAAATCCGATCCTGACCGTGATCGTATCGGCAGCCCAGCCCGGCGATGCCGCGGCGATCAGGAGGCCTGCTCCCGCAAGCAAATGGCGGAATAGCGCGCGTCTTCCGATCATGATCTGATTTCCCTCGTGCATTTCGAATTATTCGGCCGCAACGGCCGCGGTACGACGCGCTGGCTGCGGGCGGCGCAAGCCGAGATGGTCGCGCAAGGTCGTTCCCTCGTATTCCTCGCGGAACAGGCCGCGGCGGCGCAGCTCGGGGACCACCAGCCGGATGAATTCGGTTAGACCGCCCGGCAGCGTCGGCGCCATGATGTTGAAGCCGTCGGCACCATAGTTCTGGAACCGGTCCTCGAGCTGGTCCGCGATCTGCACGGGCGTTCCCACCAGTTGCCAGTGGCCTCGCGCTCCGGCGATCCGGAGGTAGAGGTCGCGGACCGTCAGTCCTTCCCGCCGGGCCAGCTCCAGTAGAAGCGCTTGCCTGCTCTTGCCGCCCTCGGTCTCCTTGAGTGCCGGTATGGGCCCGTTCGGATCGGCATGAACGATCTCGGGCGCTCCAAGAAAGCCCGCGAGCAAATCGAGGCCGACCTGAGGAAGGATCAGCGACTGCAATTCGTCGAACTTCTCCCTCGCCTCGCTTTCAGTCTCCGCAACCACGGGGAAGATGCCAGGCAGGATTTTCAGTTCGTTCGCGTCGCGGCCGTATCTGGATAGCCGGTCCTTGACGTCGGAATAGAACGAGACGGCGTCTTCGAGCGTCTGCTGCGCGGTGAAGATAGCTTCCGCCGTTCGCGCCGCGAGCTCCTTGCCGGGGCCGCTAGACCCCGCCTGCACCAGTACCGGCCGCCCCTGCGGCGACGGCGGAATGTTCAGGGGACCGCGGACCTTGAAGTGGCGCCCCTGATGGTTGAGGAGGTGCAGCTTGTCGGGATCGAAATAGCGGCCGCTTGCGCGGTCGCGCTCAAAGGCATCGTGATCCCAGCTGTCCCACAGGCCGAGAACCACGTCGGCAAACTCTTCCGCCCGGGCGTAGCGCTCGGCGTGAGCGACGAGACCGTCATGATTGAAGTTCAACGCGCCCGACGCTTCGGTCGAGGTGACAAGATTCCAACCGGATCGACCGCCGCTCAAACGATCGAGCGAGCCGAACTGCCGCGCCACGTTGAAAGGCTCGCTGTAACTTGTCGAAACCGTGGCGACCAAGCCGATCCGGGACGTCACCGCCGCGAGCGCCGACAACAACGTGAGCGGCTCGAACGGATAGACCCCGCTGTGGGCCTTGTGGCTGGACGCCTCGATCCGATCGACGCGCACGCCTACCATGTCCGCCAGGAAGATAGCGTCGAACTTGGCCTCCTCCGCGATCCGGGCGAATTGCACGAAATCCGCCAGAGACTGACTGTCGGATGCCTGCGGCGAGCGCCACGCGGCGACGTGGTGGCCAGTGAAAAGCAGAAAGGCGCCGAGAGACAATTTCTCCTTGCGACGCGACATGCAGTGGTCCTCTGATGATCAAATATTGAGAAGCGATCGTGAGCCGATATGACGATTGCTTTTCGCTTTGCGCAATCTCACAGATTTTCATTCTTGCAGCGTCCGGCGCTACGTCTCTTCTTCGGAAGCAACCGGACGCGGAAGAATATGATTTCCCGGTCACGCCGACGGGTCGATCCAGAGATCGGCGAAGCTGCCGTTGAACCCCTCCCCGCCCGGCGCGAAGTTGCGGACCTTCTTGTTGGCGATGATCACACCTCCGGCAGCAACGAGGTCGACAGAGGCAATCTCCTCATGGATCACCGACTGGAACTTCCACCAGATCGCGCGGCGCTTCTCGATATCAGGCTCGATCGCCGCGGCCTCCAGCAGCTGATCTACCTCGGCGTTGTCGTAGTGCGCGGCGTTCGAGAACGGCAGGCCGATCCGGAAATTCTTCGACCAGTACGCGCGCTGGATGCCGAGGCTCGGGTCGAACGTGTTCGACAGGCTTTCGGCCGTCAGGTCGAACGCCCGGTCGCGGTAGACGACATTCAGGTAGGTCGCGAGATCGTATCGCTGTATCTCGATGTCGAGACCGACCTGGCGCAGCGAATTGCGCAAGAAATCCGAAAGGCTTGCCGGCAAGAACGGATTCTGCGTCAATCTCAGTTTGGCCCGGATGCCACCTGCGCCACGCTTGATGCCGGCGTCGTCCAGCAATTGGTCCGCTGCCTTCGGATCGAATGGCCACGCCTGGATCTTGGAATCATAGAACTTCGGCAGCGCCGTGCTGACCGGCGACGGAGAAACGAGCGCGTAGCCAAAAAAGACGACGTTCACGAGCGCTTTCAGGTCGATTGCGTGGGCAATCGCCTTGCGCACACGGCGGTCACGCAAAAGCTGCGTGTCGTAATTGAAGAAAAGCTGCTGCTGCGGACCGGAATAACCGTAGGTGGCGGTGTCGACCACGAAACGCTTGTCGCGCTTGAACCGCTCGATGTCGCCATAAGGCACCGGAGTAGCGCCGATATCGACCTCCCCCGCCTCGAGAGCTGCCGCCCGTGCGGCCGGATCGAGGATGACCTTGAGCACGAGGCGGTCGACATAGGGCTTTGGTGCGTCCCAATAGTTGGGATTGCGGACGAACAGGAGATGGCTTCCGGGAACCCACTCGCGGAGGATGAACGGCCCGGTTCCGATTGTCTGCTCCAGACGTGGCTGCTCGTCCGGCTTCAGCGCCGTATAAATGTGCTTCGGCACAATCGGAGATTCGGCGCCGGCCAGCGCCGTGATCAGAAATGGCGCCGGCTTCGACAGCACAATCACGGCCGTCAACGCATCCGGCGTTTCGATCGTCTCGACGTTCGCGAACGTGATCCGGCCGCGCGGATGGGCGATTTTCAGGCGCTCGATCGAGAAGGCGACGTCCGCCGAGGTGAATTCCTTGCCGTCGGACCATTTGACGCCGGGCCTGAGCTGGAAGGTGTAGCGCCTTCCATCCTCGCTGATCGCCCAGGACGTCGCCAGCACCGGCCGCGGGTTCAGATCGTAGTCGTAGGCCAGCAGCCCCTCGTTGATCTTGGTGCCGATCGTCTGCCCGGTTCCGGACGATGTGTTGATCGCGATGATCGCCGAGGGGTCGGGATAGTAGACCCAGTTCAGCGTTCCGCCGGAGACGGGACGGGCCTCACCGGCAAAGCTCGTTGCCGATGGGAGCAGCGTGGCGGCGCCGGAAGCAAGCATACCGCGATTGAACGTTCGACGATCGATTTCCATCACGTCACCCTGCCTCTTTCAATTCGTCACAAGCCGGCATTCGCCCGATGACTCGGCGCAATTCCCGACCGCCACAATGTTAGGCATGATCTCAGAGAATTTGCTTTTGTTGTTTGAAGCGACGACGCGCGTTCGCTTGCACAGGCCGCCACGCGTACAGCAGCAAAATTTTCATTATGCGATCTGGCTTGTCGCGGGATTGATTGTCCGGCCCTTCGGTGAACTATTGGCGTGAGGGTATTCTCGAGTGGCACGCCATCCGCAATGAACGAACCGACACGTCGACGGATTACCAAGGCGCTCCTGCTTGCATCGGGAGCACTCGCTGGCGGCCTTGCACCGCGACCCCTACGGGCGACCGAGGAGATCAGCCGCGGCGGCACGTTGAATATCGTCATTCAACCCGAGCCGCCGATTCTCGTCAGCCTCACCCACACGGCCGGGCCCACCACGCGTGTCAGCCCGAAAGTCACGGAAGGACTGCTGACCTTCGATCTCGATTTCAATCCAAAGCCTCAGCTCGCCACGGCCTGGCAGATCAAGGAAGACGGGCTGCGCTACCGGTTCGAGTTGCGGCGGGGCGTGAAATGGCACGACGGGCGGGATTTCACCTCAGCCGACGTCGCTTATTCTATCGAACTCCTCAAGCAGCATCACCCGCGCGGCCGCGGCACGCTTTCTTCGGTGCGGGAAGTTCTCACACCTGATCCGCATATTGCGGAGATCGTGCTGGACAAGCCGGCGCCATACCTGCTCGCCGCGCTGACGGCCTCGGAATCACCCATCGTACCCCGGCATGTTTACGAGGGCTCCGATCCACTCGCCAATCCCAATGGCCGCGCTCCGATCGGGACTGGCCCTTTCGTCTTCAAGGAATGGAAGCAAGGCAGCCACATCCTGCTGGAGCGCAATCCGAACTATTGGGACCCCGGCAAGCCGTATCTCGACCGCGTGGTCATCCGCTTCATCGCTGACGCGAATGCCCGCGCCGTCGCGCTCGAGACCGGCGAGGTTCACTACGCGCCGGATACGCCGGTGCCGCTCGGGCAAATCGAGACTCTCAAGGCCAATCCCAACCTCGTGATCGAAACGCGCGGTTACGACTACCAACCGATCGTCTATCGGCTCGAGTTCAATCTCGCCAATCCCTATTTCGCGCGACCGGAGGTCCGTCGCGCCGTGGCGCACGCCATCGATCGCGAAGCGATCAACCGCGTCGTCTTCTACGGCTGGAGCAAGAATGCTCCGTCCGCCATCAGCCCTGCGCTGAAGCAGTTCCACAATCCGGACATTCCCCGGCACGACTTCGATCCGAAGAAAGCCGAGGCGATCCTCGACGCAGCCGGGCTGGCGCGCGGCCCGGACGGCACGCGCTTCAAGGTCTTCCACGACTACATGCCCTATAGCGAGACTTACCAGCAGCTCGGCGCCTACACGCGCCAGGCACTCGCCAATATCGGTATCGGCGTCACCCTGCGCGCACAGGACGTGCCGACCTGGTTCAAGCGTACCTACACCAATCGCGACTTCGACTTCATGAGCAACGGCATGAGCCATTCCTTCGACCCGACGGTCGGAGTCCAGCGGCTCTATTGGTCGAAGAACTTCAAGCCCGGCGTCCCCTTCTCGAACGGCTCGGGCTACAGCAATCCCGAAGTCGACCGGCTACTGGAAGCTGCCGCCGTCGAGAGCGATCCCGCCAAGCGACGCGAGCTGTTCCGTACCTTTCAGGTGATCATCGCCACCGACCTGCCCGACATCAATCTGGTGACCGGCGCGAACCTGACCATCGCCAACCGCAAGCTGCGGAATCACACCGCGACCATCGACGGCCCGTCTGCGAACTTCGCCGAAGTCTGGCTGGAAGCCTAATCAACATACAAGGCATCGCCGAATGAGCTTTGACCTCGACACGTCCAATCCGCATTTCGCCAAGGCAGTCGACCTGCGCGAGATCTTCGCTCGCGACGCCGCGGAACGCGATCGCGCCGGCGGAAAGCCACTCGATCAGCTGGCCCATCTCAAGGCCAGCGGGCTCCTCAATCTTCTGATCCCACAGGAGTTCGGCGGCTCCGGCGAACGCTGGTCCACGGCTCTCAGGATCGTCCGCGAATTCGCCAAGGTTGATGGCGCGCTCGGTCATCTCTATGGCTACCATTTCGGCTCGCAGCATGCGGCTCATCTGCGCGGTACCACGGAACAGGCCGCGGATATCTTCCGGCGGTCGGCGGCAGGCAACTGGTTCTGGGGCAATACCGCCAACAGCTTTTCGAAGAGCCTGTTCGGCCGCCGGGACAATGAAGGGTTTATCCTCGACGGCTTTCGTCCCTTCACCTCGGGCTCGCATATAGCCGACCAGCTTCAGGTTGCCTGGGAGGATCACGAGACCAATGCCCGCAGCTTCGCCACCATTCCAGCCAATCGCGAAGGTGTCCGGGCCGAACACGACTGGGACGGGTTCGGGCAGCGCCAGACCGGCAGCGGCCGCGTCACATACACGAACGTGCGCGTCCATCGCAACGAGGTGCTGGAGCACAAACCGGATGGCGGCCGCCCCTATCAGACCATCACGCCGTTCCTGCAACAGTCGACACTGCTCAATGTCTTCATCGGAAGCGCACAGGGCGCCCTGATGACCGCCCGGGATTATACAAACGACAAGTCTCGGCCCTGGATTCATTCGGGCGTTGAACGGCATACCGACGACCCCTGGATCAAACGTGTCTATGGTGAGCTCTATACGCGCGTGAAGGCAGCCACGCTGCTCGCCGACGAGGCGGCAGCGACGCTCGACTGGGTGTGGTCGCGCGGCCGCGATCTGACGGCGCGGGAACGCGGCGAGGCCTCTGTGGTGATCGCCGGCGCCAACGCTCACGCCGGCGAGGTCGCGCTTGATGTCACCAACCGGATCTTCGAGGTGATGGGAGCGCGCTCGGCGACGATCGCCAACGGTTATGATCGCTTTTGGCGCAACGTGCGCATCCACACGCTGCATAACCCGGCGGAATACAAGACGCGCAATGTCGGAAGCTGGTTTCTCACCGGCGCGCATCCCGATCCCTCTGCGTTCCAGTAACGATTGACCTTGCGAGATCCCGCCGTGCCCAAGCTCATCCAGGTTAATGGTTTCGCCATCTTCAGCCCGGTCCATCTCTCGCCGGGGCTGTGGCGCCATCCGGACGACCGCTCGCTCGATTTCTCCACGCTCGACTACTGGACGGACGTGGCGAAAATCCTCGAGGCCGGCAAGTTCGACTCCATCTTCATCGCCGACGGGATCGGGATTCACGACGTCTATGCCGGAACCGCTGATGCGGCTCTCAGCACCGGCGCCCAGATCCCGAAGCTCGATCCTATGCTGCTGGTTTCGGCGATGGCCCATGTCACCACGCATCTGGGGCTCGGCGTTACGGCCCCGGTCTCCTATGAGCCGCCATTCACGCTTGCCCGCCGCTTCTCGACACTGGATCATCTGACCAAGGGGCGCGTCGCCTGGAACATCGTCACAGGCTATTCCAACGCGGCCTCACGCGCCGTCGGCCGCGACAACATCATGGCCCATGACCCGCGCTATGACCTCGCTGACGAATTCCTCGACGCCGTCTATGCGCTCTGGGAAGGCAGCTGGGACGACGAAGCCGTCGTGGTCGATCCGATCCGAGGTGTCATCGCGGATCCCTCGCGCATCCGCAAGATTCATCACCATGGCGCTCATTTCAAGATCGATGCCATCCATCTCGTTCATCCCTCACTCCAGCGGACGCCCTTCCTGTTTCAGGCCGGCGCCTCCAACCGCGGCAAGGATTTTGCGGCCCGGCACGCAGAGGCGGTGTTTCTAGGCGAGCATTCGAAGGCGCCGACCGCAGCGAACGTCGCGGAAACCCGGGCCCGCGCACGCGCGTTCGGCCGCGATGGCCGCGACATCCGCTTCTATGCACTGATGACCGTCATCGTCGGCGAGAGCCGTGCCGAGGCGGAGGCCAAGTATCGCGACTACCAGCGCTATATCGACCCGAAGGGCTCGCTCGCTCTGCTGTCCGGCTGGACCGGGATAGACCTGTCCGGCTACAGCCTGGACGACCCGTTCCCGACGGTGAAGAAGGACAATTCGGTCACATCGATGATCGACTCGTTCTCCCGTACGGAGCGACCCTGGACGATCCGCGAGATCATCGAGCACAACGGTATCGGTGGCCGCGGGCCCGTGATCGTGGGATCGCCGGCCGAGGTCGCCGATCAGCTCCAGGCCTGGGCCGACGAGACCGACATCGACGGCTTCAATCTCAGCTACGCGGTGACGCCAGGTGGCTACCAGGATTTCGCCGAGCTCGTCGTGCCGGAGCTACAACGGCGCGGCGTCTACAAGACCGAATACGCCGCAGGCACCCTGCGCGAGAAGATCTTCGGAGCCGGCCAGGCGCGGCTGCCGTCGTCTCATCCGGCTGCGCGCTTCCGCCATCACGCCGCGGTCGTACCGCGGCGCGAACCTACGTCCGCTTGAGCGTCATGCGCCCACCTTCAACCGCCCTGCAACTTCGGCACGGTGTGGCGCAGCCCGGCCTGCTCCATCAGGGGCAGCACGCGACGGCCGAAGAAGTCCAGGTCGGGCTTGAAGTCGAAGAAGCTCAACTGAAGTCCGTCGACGCCCGCCTTCTTAAGCTTCACGAATTGCTCCACGACCTGCTCCGGCGTGCCGATCACCTCGATGTTGCCGCCGATGGCGCGCCGCTTCTGGGCATCGACGCCAACCCGCCCCTTCCAGGCGTGCGCATCGCTGGCGAAATTCTGCATGCTGGCTTTGGGATCAATGTGGGCGGCGATGGCGTCGTGATACTGCCAGGTCTCCCGCTCGGTCTCCCGGCAAACGACCATGGGGTTCAACAGCGTACGCACCTCACGGCCGACGTCGATAGCCGACTGTTTAACGCGCTTTGTATGCGCCGGCAGCGCTTCGATCGCGCTTTCGAACGACGAGCCGGACGGGCTGGTGATGAACACGATATCGGAATAGCGGCCCGCGAAGGCGATTCCGGCGTCGGAGCCGGTTGCGTTGACCAGGATCGGTCGGCCGAATTGCGGCTTGGGCGTCACGAAAGCATTGCTGAGCTTCCAGGACGACTGGCCGGAGAAGGAGAAATTCTCCTCATCACCCCACAACCGCTGGAGCACTTCCAGGAATTCGGCAGCCAGCTCGTATCGCCGGTCGTGCTCGATCTGGTTCCAGCCGAACGCTTCGTGTTCGACGGCGCGATGACCGGTCACGACGTTGATGCCCCAACGGCCACCCGAAATGTGATCCAGCGTCGCGCCGTACTTGGCGAGATGCAGCGGATGGATCGGGCCATAGAGAACGTGGATGGTCGAGATCAGCATGATCCGCGATGTCACGGCGGCGAGCGACGCCGTGGTGACGAAGGAGTCGAGGGCCTGGCCCGTGAACACGCCGCCATATCCGCCCTTCGGCAACCACTGCGACAAGGCGAAGACAAGATCGAAGCCCAACGCTTCGGCGACGAGCGTCAGATCGCGATTGTAGTCGAACGTCCAGGTCGTCGAACGCGGCAAGGTCGAGGCGCTCCAGCCACCCGCCTGTATCGGGAGAAACAATCCGAGCAGCAATGGCTGCCTCAGCGATTTTGCCAGAGGGCTCTCGGAAAATTGCGCGGGGCTCGGGAAGACCGGCCAGCCAACGACTTTGCCCGGCTTGTGCACTATCGTCATGATCATGTCCGTCGTGATGATGCGCGCAATCTGCGGGCCGTTCACAGTACTCATGCCGCTGCACGCGAATGCATCGACGTTGCTGATGCATTTTGCCATTGTCAACAGAGCGCCGGCGGCGGCGCAGACACGTCCGCGCCCGCACGCGACACCGGGCTCAAAAGCATTTTGTCGACGAACCGCGGAAGTTAGAAGAATCATGTCGAGCATACAGCGCATCGCAAAGACTTTTCGTCGGACACTGTGGCAGGCGGTCCCAACCGTGATCGGGATCATCATCATCAATTTTTTTCTGCTTCAGCTCGCGCCCGGCGACGCCGCAGACGTTCTGGCCGGAGAGTCGGGATCCGCGACGATGGAGACGGTCGCCGCCTTGCGGGCTCGCTTCGGGCTTGATCAGCCCGTGCTCATACAACTCGTGGCCTATCTGGACAATCTCGCTCACTTCAGCCTTGGCTATTCGCCACGCTACAACCTGCCTGTAGCCGACATCATAGGCCAGCGCTTGCCCGGCACGGTCTTTCTGATGGCAACTGCTCTCGTCATCGCGCTCGCCGGGGGCATCACGCTCGGCATCGTGATGGCCACGTTCGCCGGGCGATGGCCGGACCGGGTGATTTCGATCTTCGTCACGCTGTTCTATTCGATCCCCGGCTTCTGGATCGGCCTGATGCTGATCCTGCTGTTCTCGGTCAAGTTGGGCTGGTTGCCGAGCGGCGGCTCCACGACGATCGGCTCAACGGTCAGCGGGATTGGTCTGGTGCTTGACCGGGCGCGCTACATGGTTCTGCCCGCATTGTCGCTCTCGCTGTTCTACATCGCGATCTATTCCCGGCTTGCACGCGCCGCCATGCTCGAGGCCCAGGCGCAGGACTATGTGCGCACGGCTGCGGCCAAGGGCCTGTCGCCGCTCACAATCACGGTGCGTCACGTCCTGCGCAACGCGCTACTGCCCGTCACCACCGTGGCCGGCATGCATTTCGGCGGCCTGCTCGGCGGCGCCGTTGTCGTCGAGACGGTCTATAGCTGGCCGGGACTTGGCCGCCTCGCCTTCGAGGCAGTCATGAGCCGCGATTTCAGCGTGCTGCTCGGAATTCTTCTCCTGTCATCCCTGCTCGTGATCGTCGCCAATATGACGGTCGATCTCGTGCAGGCCTGGCTCGACCCTCGCATCGAGACCCGTTGATCATGACTGATGCCACTCTCCACTCCGCAGCATCGCCCGTGCTAAGCACCCCCGACAGTCCAGCTGCTGCTGTGCCGGACGATTCCGCTTGGCCCAACATCCACGCGCCGGACACGCATGTCGTCGCCGCGGACGTTGAACGTGCCCGCCCCCATCTGTTTCGGCGCCTGCGGCAGAACCCGTCCGCTATGGCCGGCAGCCTGCTCCTGCTGTCTATCGTTGTCGCAGCAGCCCTTGCGCCCGTGCTTTATCCAGCAGATCCTCTGGGGATGGTGGCGCGACCACTGTTGTGGCCAGGGCAAGATCTGGCAAACCCGCTTGGAACGGATTCGCTCGGTCGCGACGTGGCCGCCGGCCTGATGCATGGCGCGCGTGTTTCGCTGCTGATCGGATGTGTCGCTACCACGATCGGGCTCACGGTCGGCATCCTCATCGGCGCGACTGCGGGATATCGCGGCGGACGCGTCGACGACATTCTCGTCCGCGTCATCGAGCTGTTCCAGACGGTCCCGAGCTTCATCCTGCTCGTCGTCCTCGTCGCGATCGCCCAGCCGTCCATCGTCACGGTGACTTGGGCCATCGGCCTGGTGACCTGGCCCACGATTGCCCGACTCGTCCGCGCGGAGTTCAGGGTACTGCGCGAGAAGGAATTCGTGATGGCGGCGCGAGGCCTTGGCTTCGGTCACGCGCGCATCGTCATTCGCGAGATCCTACCCAACGCCCTTCCGGCGATCATCGTCACGGCGTCGGTGATGGTGGCCTCCGCGATCCTGATGGAGGCTGCGCTGTCGTTCCTCGGCCTCGGTGATCCGAATGTCGTGAGCTGGGGCAGCATGATCGGCTCCGGACGCGAACTGATCAGGACGGCATGGTATCTCACCGCACTTCCCGGCGTCGTCATTGTTTTCACGGTGCTGTCGCTGAACCTGATCGGCGACGGCCTGACCGACGTGCTCAACCCTCGTTTCAGCAGGGAGCGCTGACATGACAGCCCTGCTCGACGTCCAAGACCTCACCATCGGCTTTCCGAACGCCACGCCGGTGCGGAACCTGAGTTTCAGCGTTGCGCCCGCAGAGACGCTCGCAGTCGTCGGAGAATCCGGCTCCGGCAAGTCGCTGACCGCGCTGGCGTTGATGCGGTTGCTGCCCAAGGCGGCTCGCGTCACGACGGGCAGCATTCGGCTCGGCGGCGAGGAGCTGCTCGCCCTTTCCGAGATCGAGATGCGGCGAAGGCGCGGGCGCGACGTCGCGATGATCTTTCAGGAGCCGATGACGTCGCTCAATCCGGTGCTGACGATCGGGCGACAGATCACGGAAGTGCTTCATCTGCACCGCGGCTTAAGCAAGGCGCAGGCACGTCGCGAAGCTGCCGCACTCCTCGACCTCGTTCGCATCCCCAATCCGGAAGCTTGCCTTGAGGACTATCCGCACCGGCTCTCGGGTGGGATGCGTCAACGCGTCATGATTGCCATTGCGGTTGCGTGCCGGCCCAAGATCCTGATCGCCGACGAGCCGACGACCGCCCTGGACGTCACCATCCAGGCACAGGTGCTCGAATTGCTCGATCGGCTGCGCCGGGAGCTCTCACTTTCCCTCCTGCTCATCACTCACGACCTTGGCCTGGTAGGCCAATGGGCCGACCGGGTCGTCGTCATGTATGCCGGCCGGAAAGTCGAGGAAGCAGCGCCCGACTCGCTGTTCGACCGCCCTCTGCATCCCTATACGCGCGGCCTCCTGGCGGCTTCGCCGCGCCTGCACGATCGGCTGCACTACCGAAACGCTAGATTGTCCGAGATTCCTGGCAGCATCACCTCTGCCGCCACCCAACCGGGTTGCCCGTTTGCTCCGCGTTGCCCGGAACGGTTCGCGCCCTGCCGAACCGAGTTCCCGCCCGAACGGGAGACGCAGTCTGGCCGGCGCGTGGCCTGTCACGCAGAACTCACCCGATCCTCACACGGTGCGACCCATGACGCTGCTGTCAGTCTCTGAACTCAGGACGACCTATCGCTCGGGAGCGGTGCCGGTCCACGCGATCGATGGCGTTTCGCTTGATATCTCAGCCGGCGAGACCGTAGGTCTGGTCGGCGAGTCCGGCTGCGGTAAGTCTACCCTGGGCAAGACCATTCTCCGGCTGGTCGAACCGTCCGCCGGTCGTATCACTTTCGACGGAACTGATCTCACCAAGCTGCCGGAGCAGAAATTGCGGGCCTACCGTCGCAGGCTCCAGATGGTATTTCAAGATCCGTTCGCATCGCTCAACCCGCGGCAGACGATCGGCGATATCCTTGGCGCGCCGCTCGACGTTCACCGTATCGGCTCGCGTCGCGAACGGCGCCAGCGTGTCGGTGAGATTCTCTCGCAAGTGGGTCTGCCCGAAGATTCGGCAACGCGTTATCCTCACGAGTTCTCAGGCGGTCAGCGTCAGCGGATCGGGATCGCACGGGCGCTGATCCTGGGCCCGGACCTCATCATCTGCGATGAACCAGTGTCCGCGCTCGATCTATCCGTGCAGGCTCAAGTCCTGAACCTGCTCGCCGACATCAAAGGCCGAATGAAGCTGTCATTGCTGTTCATTTCGCACGACCTTTCGGTGGTGCGCTATCTGTCGGACCGGATTCTAGTGATGTATCTCGGCCGCATCGTGGAGAGCGGCAGCCACGAGCAGATCTGGAAAAACCCCCTGCACCCATATACCCGCGCGCTGATCGATGCCGTACCGGACCCGGCACGCAGACGGTATGCGGCGCCCCTTCCCGGCGACCTGCCTGACCCCCGCAGCGCAGGCAGAGGCTGTCGGTTTCAGCCGCGTTGCCCGCTGGCGACGGAGCTGTGCGCACAGCAGGATCCCGAATTGCGCAACAGCCGGTCAGGCCAGAGCGTGGCTTGTCATCACGCCGATCTGCAGGCGAGCTAGGGCCGGATCAGCTGCGCAGCCATACGTTGGCGAAATTGCCCTGCGGACCGGCGCTATCGATGGTGTGACCGACGACGCGCCTGTTGTAGACCGTCACGGGCTTGCTGAGCATCAACGGAAGAACCGGCAGTTCGTCGGCCACGATCTCTTGGAAACGGTCGATCGACGCCTTCCGCCTGACCACGTCCGCCTCCACTGCAATCTCCGCAAAGAGCCTGTCGATCTCCGGATTGGAATAATGGCTGGCATTGGTGAACGCGACGCCTTTTCGGTAATTGTCGGTCGTGTAGAAGCGTTGCAAGCCGACCGTTGGATCGAACATGTTCGTAAACGGATGGAACGTGAAATCGTAATCGCGGTCGGTGTAGACACGCTTGAGATAGCTCGGAAAGTCCTGCCCGCGGACGGTTACATCGATGCCGACCGCAGCCAGTGCGCTCTTGAGGGCCTCGCCGCTGCGCTTGAAATTCTCGCCGAAGGGCTGGAAATCGTGCGTGAGAGCAAAGCGCCATCGTCCCTTCAGCGGGAAGCCGGCCTCGTCGAGCAATCGCGCCGCCGCCTTCAAGTCATAAGCATAAGCGGGGACTTTGGAATTGTAGAACCGCTTCAAGGTCGGGCTGACGATGCTGACCGTTCGCTCCCCGAGACCATACCAGGCCACATTGAGGATAACCGCCGGATCGACGGCGTGGGCGATTGCCTTGCGCACCTTGATGTTGCTGAGAATCGGGTGATCGAGATTGAACTCGAGGCCGTAGAGCGTGGGCGAGTATTCGTAGCCGCGCGTTTCGAGGCCGAGATGCGGAATCTTCTGGAAGCGATCGAGATCCAGCGGCGAAACCGGGGTCGATCCGCCGAGATCGAGCTCGCTGGTTTCGAAGGCCACAGCACGGGCCGCGCCATCCGGGATCACGCGGACAAGCAACGCTTCGAGATAGGGTTTTGGGCTGTCCCAGTAGTTCGGGTTACGGACATAGCTGACGTAATTGCCAAGCACCCATTCCTTGAACAGAAACGGACCCGTTCCGATCGGGGCGCGGTTGTTGGGATTTTGCAGCGGATCGCCCTTGCCCTCGTAGACGTGCCGCGGAACGATCGGAGACTCCCCCGCCGCGAGGGCATAAAGCAGATAGGGTGCCGGCTTGGCGAGTTTCAGGACGACGGTGTGCTCGTCCACGGCCGTCGCCTCGAGAAGGTTAGCGAACGTCGTGCGCCCACGCGGATGCGCCGACTTCAACAGACCGACCGAATAGGCCACGTCCGCCGCGGTAAAGGCTTGCCCGTCATGCCATCTCACGTTCCGGCGCAAGTCGAAGCGATATTGCAGGCCGTCCTCGCTGACGCTCCAGGCCGTTGCCAGCTGAGGCTTCGGATTGAGATCGAAATCGTAGGTCAGAAGACCTTCGACGACCTTGGTGCTGGCCTGGATTGCCGGTCCTTCCGTCGTGTTGAAACAAACAAGGGTGGTCGGCTCCGGGTGAATGACGAAGGAGAGCCGCCCTCCAGGACGCGGAGCCTCCTCCTGGGCTCGCGTGGCCGTCGAGACCGCAAGCGCAGCTGCGGTCGCCGCAACGAAGCTTCGCCGGGACATCAGTGTCATGAGCTACTCCTAAAACCCGCGACCGACGAAGGATCCATGGCTTCGCGCAGCCTGGCATGGATCGCTGCTGTGCCGCGCTGACTCCGCCAAATTGGCTGTCGCGCGAGACGCATGGCCCAGACCGCCATCCGGGTGCGCTCACGCGACAGCCGTTCCGGTCGACAAACCGCCCCGCAATGGGTCCGTCGGCTCAGAACTCTCCCCCCGCCCCGGGAGCACCGAGACCCTGCTTGTCCTTTGGCAATTCGGCAACCAACGCTTCCGTCGTCACGATGAGCGAGGCGATGGAAGCTGCGTCCTGCAAGGCCGTCCTGACGACTTTCGCGGGGTCGACGATGCCCGCATTGATCAGGTCGACATATTGTTCGGTCTGCGCATCGAAGCCGTATGTCGGCGATCTGTTCTCAAGGATCTTGCCGACCACAATGGACCCTTCGACACCGGCATTTTCAGCGATCTGCCGGATCGGGGCCTCCAGAGCCTTGAGCACGATGTTGATGCCCGCCTGTACGTCCGGGTTCGCGTGAGTTAACCGACCGATCGCGGTCTTTGCGCGCAGCAACGCGACACCGCCGCCGGGAACAATGCCCTCTGCGATGGCGGCACGGGTCGCATTCAACGCATCGTCGACGCGGTCTTTCCGTTCCTTGACCTCGACCTCGGTAGCACCGCCGACCCGTATGACCGCGACCCCTCCAGAGAGCTTCGCCAGCCGCTCCTGGAGCTTCTCGCGATCATAGTCCGACGTCGTGTCCTCGACCTGGGCCCTGATCTGCGCGATCCGGGCATCGATATCCTTGCGCTTGCCGGCGCCGCCGACGACCGTCGTATTCTCCTTGTCGATCCGGACCTTCTTGGCCCGGCCCAACTGCGACAGAGTGACATTTTCCAACTTGATACCGAGATCTTCCGAAATCGTCTGCCCCCCTGTCAAAATCGCGATGTCTTCGAGTTGAGCCTTGCGCCGATCACCGAAGCCCGGCGCCTTGACCGCAGCGATCTTCAAGCCGCCCCGAAGCCTGTTGACGACCAGTGTTGCGAGCGCCTCGCCCTCGACGTCCTCGGCTATGACCAGCAATGACTTGCCCGACTGCGCGACGGCTTCTAGGACCGGCAACAACGGATGAAGCGAGCTGAGCTTGGCTTCGTGAATCAGAATATAGGGATCCTCGAACTCGACGAGCAGCTTCTCGGAGTTCGTGACGAAATAGGGCGACAGGTAGCCACGGTCGAACTGAAGTCCCTCGACGACGTCGAGCTCGGTATCCAAGCTCTTCGCCTCCTCGACCGTGATGACGCCGTCGTTGCCGACTTTCTTCACCGCATTCGCAATGATCTTCCCGATTTCAACGTCGCCATTGGCCGAAATCGTCCCGACTTGGGCGACTTCTTCGGACGACTGAACTTTCCGGGCGCGCTTCTCGATATCCTTGATGGCCTCCGCGACGGCGAGGTCGATACCTCGCTTCAGATCGAGCGGATTGAGGCTGGCCGCGACCGCCTTGGCACCTTCCCGGACGATGGCCTGCGCCAACACTGTCGCAGTCGTCGTCCCATCGCCGGCGAGATCGTTCGTCTTCGACGCCACTTCGCGGAGCAGCTGCGCGCCGATGTTCTCATATTTGTCTTCGAGTTCGATCTCCTTCGCGACCGTAACGCCGTCTTTCGTGATCCGTGGCGCGCCGAACGACTTCTCGATGACCACGTTACGCCCCTTCGGGCCAAGCGTCACCTTGACGGCGTTCGCAAGCACGTCCACGCCACGCAGCAAGCGCTCGCGGGCATCGGCGGAGAATTTCACTTCTTTTGCAGCCACAGCGATGATCCTTCAGACAAAAGTGCTCCGCCTCGCGCTTCCGCGCGAACTACAGCACGTTGAACAAATACGATTTGGTCGAGATGCTAGGCGATCACGCCCAGAATGTCGGATTCCTTGGCGATCAGCAGATCCTCGCCATTGATCTTCACTTCCGTTCCGGACCACTTCCCGAAGAGGACGCGGTCACCTTTCTTGACGTCGAGCGGCAGGAGCTTTCCAGTCTCGTCGCGCGCGCCGCTGCCGACCGCCACGACTTCACCCTCTTGCGGCTTCTCCTTGGCCGTGTCGGGAATGATGATCCCGCCCTTCGTCTTGTTGCTCTCCTCGATCCGGCGGATCACCACGCGATCATGCAATGGACGAAAACTCATCAGGATTCACCTCGGAAGCTTCTTGCGTTGACTCTAGCGCACCAACGACATTTCGCTTCTGGGTTCGGCCGATGGTGACTGCAAAAAGCTATGATCACGACCACATCGTGTCCATGGCAAATTGCGCTGTGAAAATAGACGATTTCTGCAAAACAAAAGCGGCCTGAAAAACGTTTCGGTCAAGCTACGCGACTTCAATGATGGACATAGGGAAACGTATAGCGCTCGGCCAGATAGCGGAGTATCCGCTCCGACGAATCGATGAAGCGCCAGCCGTTGGCTACATCCGCGTCCTCGGGTACGGGATGGCTCTCATCGAACACCAGAACCGGCAGCGACTGATGCTGCTCACCTAGAACCTCGACGATCGCCTCCCTGGGCCTCAGGAACGGAAGACGGTGCACCTCGACCTGCGTGGCCAGTCCGGGGAAGGACGCCAGTAAGCCCTCAATTGCATTGCAGTGCGGGCAAACGAAGAACCGGCCTGGTTTTGATGGATCCTCAAATCCCGGCTTCAAAAGGAAGAGGCGATCACCACTCATCACCGTTCTCCAACTTAATCTGGGCGCTCCATGCTTGCCCAGTCCATATGAACGAGGGGCAGATATTACCGTATCGAGCTATGCCGTCCCGATGCGATATTGACCCGGCGGAGGGGTTCCATTGACGGCAAAATCGCCGACGATGCGGTCGCGGTAAACGCGCGGATTATGCGTCGTGATGGTCCTGGCGTTCCGCCAGTACCGATCGAGCCCGAGATTTTTTGCGGTCGAAGAGGCCCCAAGCGCGTCGAAGATGATCGTGGTTGCCTCCAGAACGAGATCCGAGACGACGGTTACGGTCTGATCGAGCTCGATCTCGGCGATCGCGATCGCGGCGGCTGTTCGATCAGGATCACCCGCCAGTTGCGCCTCATGAGCTCGTTGCAACGCCTCGGCAACCTTGAGAACGATTGCGCCGGCCGCATATGCATTTCCGCGCACCCGCCCGATCACCTGGAGAATTTGCGGATCGGCCGCGGCGCTGCTCGCGTTCCCGTGACTGAAGACCCGTGTTCTCTTCCTCACCAGCGCCGCCACATCGTTGGCTGCCGCACGCGCGATGCCGGCAAGCGTAGCAAGGTGGAAGAGTTGATAGAACGGATTGGAATATTTGAAGCGTTCCGCAACCTGGACGACCCGATTTCCCTCAACCGGAACGTCCGTAAACAGCGTCGTTCCGCTCGCGGTCAAAGCCTGCCCGAAGCCGTCCCAGTCGTCGAGGACTTCGACACCCGGCGAATGGCGCGAGACGACGACACCGACCGGATCACCATTCTCGTGCTGCGCGGCGACGTTGATCCAGTCCGCGAACAGAGTGCCGGTCGTATAGTATTTCTTGCCGTTCAGCACCAACTGGCCGTTCTTGCTTGAGACCGTCGTCGAGAAGGCCTGCAGCTTGGCGTCCCCGATCTCGCTGTGCCCGTTCCCGAAGAACGTCTTCTCGCCGATCCGGCGCAACCAAAGTTCGCGTCGCTTGGGATCTGGCGAATTGACGACGTCCTCCGTGAAGCCGAAATGCGCCCGGACGGAGTTCGTAACGTTTGAATCGGCCTCCGATAATTCGATCAACAGATTGAACAGCTCGGGAAGGCTCGCTCCTGCACCGCCAAAGTCCCGGGGCACGCGAACGGCCGTGAAGCCCGCCTCTCGCAACGCCTTGATCTCGTCATAGGGCAAGCGATGTTCCACGTCGCGCGAGACCGCTCCCTCCCTGATCGACCTGAACAGTGGCCGAAACGGTGCGGCGAGTGCTTCGTAGCGCCCTGAAGGACCACCGCCCCAGGCAAGATCAATCTGCGACATCATTATCCTCTTGTATTGCCTAGCTCCGTCGGGCGACCCCGGCTCTCAATGGCCGAACAGCCGATAGCTCCGATCCGCTGCCCGAAGGTCTCGGCTCTCTTCGGTCCAGCCTACGGCACGCCGATAGCTGCCCAACGTCGCCGATTGCCTCAACGCCGCAACATCGACCGTCTGCGCGACGTCGGCAAAGGGCGAAACGAACAGCGCGTCTTCGGGACAATAGAGCTCGCACAGAAAGCAGGTCTGGCAGTCGTTCTGACGCGCGATCTTCGGATTGCCGTCCGTCTTGTCGAAGACATTGGTTGGGCACACGCTCACGCAAATGTCGCAGGAGGTGCAACGCTCCGCATCAATCACCTCGATCATTCCGCAGCCTCCGAGTACGAGGCGGAGGCCAGAGGCCGGGTCGACGTCCAGACTTCGTCGAGCCCTCCCGTCGTCACGTAGTGACGATAACGCTCGTTCTGCTCCGGATAATCGTCGCGGCGATGCATTCCGCGGCTTTCCTGACGCGCCAGCGCGCTGCGATACATCCACCGCGCGGTCGCCAGCATGGCGGTCGCCTCGCGCGCCCGAAGCAGATCCGGTTCGTCCGCCCCCGCGGCATCGGAGGCTTCCGACCAAAGTGTATCGAGGCGCTCCAAGGACCCGCCGAGCCGGCCCGCCTCGCGGAAGTAGTTCAGCTCGTAGGGGAACACTTCGTCCTGAACGTTGCGGGTCAGCTGTCCGGCCTGCAACGGCCGCCCGCCGCCGGAGCGCAGGGCAATCGTGCCGCGCCGGAAGGCCTGACGCTGGTTCGTCGCACCCAACTGACGGGCGAATTCCGCCGCGCCCTGGCCGGCCCAAAATCCTGATGACATCGCCCAGGCAGCGTTATGACTACCGCCGCCGGTGAAACCTCCACAGATCAGTTCCCGGGTTGCCGCATCGCCCGCCGCATAGAGACCCGGAACGGTGGTGGCGCAGCTGTCGTCAACGAGCCGCAGGCCGCCCGTGCCGCGTACGGTGCCCTCGAGACGGAGTGTAATTGGAAAGCGCTGCGTGAACGGATCGATACCTGTTCGGTCGAACGGCAGGAAGAAGTTTGGCTGGGACACACGCATCTGCCTCTGCGTCTCCGCATCGGCCTCATCGAGCTGAGCGTACACCTGCCCCTTCCGCAGCGCGCGCGCAATCACCGATCGGCCGCCCTTCGACGAAGCCCCGGGAATGACGCTGCCTCCCTCGTCCGTGAAGCTTGCCCAGCTGTAGAACAGGGTTTTGGTCACGGAACCAAATGCCGGCGAAATGGCGTAGGCATTTGAGAATTCCATACTGGTGAATTCCGCACCCGCCTCGGCGGCCAGAAGATATCCGTCGCCGGTCAGCACGTTCGAGCCCAAGGTCTTGCTGAGGAAGGCGCATCCGCCGGTGGCAATCACCACGGCTTTGGCATTGACGGCCCAGCGGTCACCTTTCTGGCGTCGCAGGCCGGCAGCACCGGCAACCACACCGTTCCCATCGACGAGCAGTTCGAGCGCCGGCGCGTGATCCAGGATCGTAACCCCTGCTTGTTTTGTGCGTTTGCGCATCAACCGCATATATTCCGGGCCCTGGAGCGAATTCCGCTGTGGCTTGCCGCCCTCGTCGACCGGATAGGGGTAACCCCAATCGGCGAGCCGATTGCTCTGGGCATATGTGCGGTCCAGAACACGCGCCATCCAGCGGCGATCCTGGAGATAACCGCCGAGTTTTTCGCGGGTCGCCATCGCCGTCTCGCGATGCTCGGGCGAAGGGTCAACGTACCACACGCCAGTGCCCGCCGCGGCGGTCGCGCCCGACGTGCCGCAAAATCCCTTGTCCGCCAGCACGACGCGCGCGCCCTGCTCGGCAGCACTGATCGCCGCCCACGTGCCGGCCGGGCCACCACCGAGGACCAGAACATCAGCGTCGAGCAGAAGTGAGCCCACCGCGCTCGACAACTTCTCGGCACGGCCAGATGGGTTCGTCATCGCTCGTCTCCAGAATGAATCCGGCACGGTGTCCCATCCGCGCTACAACAAGGAAGATCGCGCGAGATCATGCTTCTGGCAATTTCGGATATTTGGGTCGAGAGAGATGAAGCTTGCTCTCGGATCGCAGATGACGGAAATTTTCTACCGGGTGCCAGCGCGCACGATCCGGACCTTCCGCAGTGTCGCCCTGATGAGCGAGGGAATCGCAGCGGAGAGGTAAGGGTGCGCTATGTGATGAAAGCGGCAGCGTTGCTATATCCACTTGCGGCTCGGGCCGCTTGCCTTTCTACGGGTCCGCCCCGTGGCTACCAGCGCGCTAACAGAACAAGGACACCCAAGGCCATCTTCGCCGCTGCTGAGCGAGAGCCATCTCATGGTAATGGCTTCTCTCAAAGCCGGATACTTGCTGCCGTGGCGTACGATCGTTTCAAACGTCTGCTTCGGTCTCGAGCACGGCCAAGTCGGCGCCAAGCAGCGCCAGGAGATGGCGAGGGCCGCGCTCGCGCTCGTCGGTCTGTCCGGGTTCGAGAAGAGATATCCGCACGAAATGTCCGGCGGACAGCGTCAACGCGTGGCATTGGCGCAGGCGCTCGCGGTCGATCCCGACATCCTACCGATGGACGAGCCGTTTGCCGCTGTAGACGCGCTCACCCGCGAAGCTCTGCAGGATGAGCTCGCGCGCATTCACGCTGCAACCCACAAGACCATCATCTTCGTGACTCATTCGATCACCGAGGCGGTCTATCTCGCCGATGAGGTGATCGCGATCACCGGCAAGCCCGGGCGCCTTGCCGCCTCGATTGCGATCGACACGCCCCGGCCGCGGCGCCGCGACGATCCGGCGAACCGCGACCTGGTCGCGCACCTGCGCGGAATACTCGGCGATGAGGAACCCGCCTGACCCCGGTGGCGCAAGCTCACGCCGCGACGGGTGTCTTCCAGCGCATCAGGCGACGCTCCAACGCCTCCAGGATCGCGTTGAAGGCGAGGCCGATCACCGTGATTCCGAGGATGCCGAAATACATCTGCGGGATCAGAAAACTGTACTGGCTGTTGATGATGAGATAGCCGAGCCCGGACTTCGCCCCCACCATCTCTGAAGCCACCAGGACCAGCATCGCGGAGGCGCTTGCGAGGCGGATGCCGACGAAGATCGTCGGCAGCGACGCCGGCAGGATCACTTTCAGGAACAGCTGGCTCGGTGTGGCCCCCATCGTCCGTGCCGACTTGACCAGTAGCGGATCGACCTGGCGAACGGCCGCAATCGTGTTGAGCAGCAGCGGCCACGCGCAGCTATAGACCACCATGGTGACCTTCGAGAGCTCGCCGATCCCAAGCAGCAGGATGAAGACCGGCAGCAGCGCCAGCGGCGCCGTGTTGCGCGCGATCTCGATGGTCTGGTTCAGGAGATCGCCGAGCCTTGCGTACCATCCCGTGAGCACACCTAGCGGTACGAACAGGACGATGGCGATCATAAATCCGCTCAGCGCCCGGAGCAGGCTGGCACCGACGTCGTCATAGAGCTCACCGCTTTGCGCGAGCTGCCAGCCCGCGGCAATCACCTCGGAAAACGGCGGCAGGAACGTCACGTCGACCAGACCGAGCCGCGGTGCCGTCTCCCACACGGCCAGGAACAGCAACAGCGATCGCTGCCCGATGCCACCAAACCATCGTGCGAAGCTGCTTGACGCCGTAGCGAGCGTGCCGGCGCGCTGAGCGGCCCGGTCCTTCGGGCTCCCCTGCGCCAATTCCAGCAGCGTCAGCATCTCCAGATTAGACATGGGCCAATTCCTTCGCCTTTGCGACGCGTTCGCCCTCCGAAGCGGGAAGCTGTGAGCCCTGCGCCTTCAACACCTCGTCACGCAGCAAGGACCACACCTCGTGCCTGACATGCCCGAACTCGGGCAGCGAACGAACGTCCTCGGTCTCGCTGTGCAGCTCGTTCGGGATATCGACGATCTGCTTGATGCGGCCGGGACGCGAGGTCATCACGGCCACGCGTTGACCAAGCACCACCGCCTCATCGATGCCATGCGTGATGAACAGGATGGTCTTTCCGGTGCTGCGCCAGATCCGCAGCAGCTCGCCTTGCAGCGTCTCGCGTGTCTGGGCATCGAGCGCCGCGAACGGCTCATCCATCAGCAGTACCTCGGGATCGTAGGCGAGGCTGCGGGCAATCGCGACGCGCTGTTTCATGCCGCCGGAAAGCTCGTGCGGATAACGATCGGCAAAACCGGACAGTCCGACCAGGTCGAGATAGTGCAGCGCTCGCTCCCGCCGCTCCCTCGCCTTCAGGCCTGCAATGTCGAGCCCGAATTCGACATTCTGCGCGGCCGTGCGCCAGGGAAACAGCGCGTATTGCTGGAACACGATGCCGCGGTCGCGCGCTGGCCCGTCGATGACCTTGCCGTCGAGCAGGATGCGCCCGCTGCTCGGCGTCGTCAGACCGCCGAGCAGATCGAGCAAGGTCGACTTGCCACAACCGCTCGGCCCGACCAGCGCCAGGAACTCCCCGGGCCGGACATCCAACGTGATGTCGTCGAGCGCGGTGAAGCGTTGCGCGGCCCCGCCATCCTTACCGCGGACCAGGAACTCCTTCCGCACATGCTCGAATCTGATCTTTGCCGCGGTCATTTGGCCTCCGCAGTCTTGCCGGGACGAAAATAGTTGAACTCATTGGTGTAGAGGTCCGACGGCTTGAGCTGGTCCGGCTTCAGCAGTCCGTCCTTCACCAGCCAGTCGACCCACACCTGAAGTTCGGCATCGCCGATCACGCCGCCCTTGGTCGCGACGCCCGTGCTCTTCCAGTATTTGATCGGCGTGGCATCCTCGTTGCGCTTGCGCTCCGCAATGATCCGCTCGAAGCGCGTACGCACCTCCTCCGGCGGGGTGGTCTGCGCCCAGGCGATAGCGCGTGATACGCCTTCGACCAGCTTGCGCGAGGTGTTGGGATTGTCCTTGATGAACTTGTCCCGCAGCACGTAGGACCCGCCGGTGAAGTTTCCGAAAATGTCGGAATCCGCAAACAGCCGGCGGATGCCGCCGCGCTCGAGCGCCTTGTCGCGCAGCACGCCGTTCAGCGTGGTCACCTCGACCTGCCCCTGCCGCAACGCCTGCTCGCCCGTGACCGGCGGGATCGCGACCAGCGTCACCTGCTTCGCCTCGGCTGGTGTCAAGCCGTTGCGGGCCAGGTACTCGCGCAGCACGAACTCCAGATGCGCGCCGAGCGTGTTGACCGCGACCTTCTTGCCGATCAGGTCACGCGCGGTCTTGATCGGGCTGTCTTCCTTCACATAGTAGCCATTATAGGTGTTGTCGTCCGAGCCGTAGTAGCCGACCACCGCCTTGATCGGCGCCTTGGCGGCGATCAGCTTGATGATCGCGCCATAGAAGGCGCCGCCGATGTCGATGTCGCCGGTGACGACGGTCTGAATGTCCTGCGGACCGCTGATGGTGTTGCCAACCCATTTCAGCTTCAGAGGGGCGAGATAGCCGAGATCGTCGGCCAGCTCGACGAAGGTCACCTGCCCGGCCCAGCCTTGGTAGCGAATCTCGGCTTTCTCGAGCTGCGGTTCGGCCGCGGCGCTGCCGACGAGACCCATCAGCGCGACGGCGGCCAGGCCGAGTTGACGGCCCCTTGCCCTTCGGAGGCCAGCAACCAGGCGACGCAGCGCAGAGATAGCGATTCTCATTGTCTTCACTCCTTGCTCGGTTCAGGCGGCCTTCGCCTGCGGCTTCGGCGCTTTGATTCGGGTGACACTGGTGCGGCCGTCGATGCTGACCGGCACCTCGCCGTCGATGGTGGCGCGCCGCACCACGCGGTGCTGGTCACCGTAATCGTTGACGGCGTAGTGCTGGGTGGCACGATTGTCCCAGATTACGACGTCGCCCTGCCGCCAGCTCCAGCGCACGGTGTTCTCCGGCGCGGTGATATGCGACTGGAACAGATCGAACAGCTTCTGGCCGTCGTATTTCGGCAAGCCGACGAAGCGCTGAACGAAATTGCCGAGCACCAGCGTGCGCTCGCCGGTCTCGGGGTGGACGCGAACGACGGGATGCTCGGTCTCGTAGACCGTCGCCGTGAAAACCTCTTCGAATTGTTTCCGATCGGCCTCACTTGCGCGGGGCTTGACCGCGTAGTCATAGGCATTGCTGTGCACCGCCCAGAGCTCGTCCGCGAGCTTGCGCAACGGTGCCGGCAGATCGAGATAGGCCGCGGCCGTATTCGACCAGATCGTATCGCCGCCGAACGCGGGGATCACCACCCCGCGCAGGACGGAGATCTTGGGATAAGCGTCGATGAAGGTGACATCGGTGTGCCACTGATCGGCGCGGCCACCGCCGCGCCCGGAATCGAGCTCGAGAATCGACGCCGTACCCTTGGTGGCGCCGACCGTTGGATGCGGCACCAGCTTGCCGAGCCGAACTGCAAAACGTTCCTGCTCGGCATCGTCGAGATGGTTCTGGTCGCGCAGGAAGATGACTTTGTGCTCGAGCAGCACCTGGTTGAGCGCGGCGATCGTCTGGTCCGGCAGATCACCGGAGAGCTTGATATTCCTGATCTCCGCTCCGATCCGCGCCGAGCGCTTGACGATGTCCGCGCGCGGAATGACGTTGTCGATGATGATGCCGTCAGTCATGTCGTCTTCCCCGAGGCTGCGATCCCATTTGGACAAGGCTCCGCCGTTCGCCGATCGCGGAAGGCGATGGCGGAGTGAAAGCTGTAATGGTCGTGATCGATCCTCTTGCGGGATCACCGTCTGCTCTGGCGGCAATCGCGTCTGGCGGGATCTTTCCGTAGAGACTGCATCAATGCAGCCTCGCGCTCAGTCACAGGATGCTAACTCAAGGACTTCGGAAATAGCTTCCAAAGTTAGCGGACCGCGGGAAACAGTTGTCTGTCCTCTCACCGCGCTCCGATTGTTATTTGTGCCTCCCTCTATTCAGCCGCGACCGCGCTCGATGAGCGCCAGATCGCCGACGCATAGAGCGCGGGCTCGAAATCGTCGGCGATAGACCCATTGATGCGCGCCTCGTGCGCGGGGAGATCATCCAGGAAGAGATCACGGCTGATCCGCGCAACGACGCCCGGAATATCGCGCTTGAAGCTCGGCACGTCGCCGATCGGCAAGCCGAAGCTGACGAACGCCGAGGGGTTAAAGACGTGAACGTTGCGGAGATAGGGCGCACGCCCGGATTCCTTCTCCAGGAATTCGTGCCCTGAACCGAGATAGGGATGTGCGCCCAGATTATCGTCCGTTTGATCTGATGGCGGGGAGAAGTGATCGCGCCACAAAAGGATCTCATTGGCGAAGGCGGCGAGTTCCGGCCGCCTGCCGAGATCAACCTGATAACCCGTACCGGCAATGACGAAATCGAACGCGATATCGCCCTGGTTCGTGGTTGCCAGCAGCCGCCGTCCGAACGGCTTGGCCGATGACCATGAAGCTCCCAGATGAAGATTGAAATTCGGGAACTTCACCGCGCGCGCGACGGCGTCGGGCGGCGGCGTCGAGCCAGCGCGGCGGAAGCGGATGGCCTGATGCCAGCGCACGGCGTCCGGCAACGATCCGTAATTGTCGTAAGCGCCCGGATAACCGCGCGTCCTGATGACTGGCTCAGATGCAAGCTTGTCGCGACGTGCGAAGAGATGCACTTCCCTCGCTCCGGCCTCAAGCGCTACCGCTGCGGCATCGAATGCGGAAGCGGCGCTTCCAATCACTGCGACGGACTTGTCTCGCAGCTTGTCGAAATCGATCGCATCGAGCGTATGCGCATAGAGCTCCCGCGGCAGATTTTGCGAGAGCACATCGGGAATGAACGGCCCGCCATTGCTCGGGAAGCCGCTGGCAAGAATGACCTTGCGCGCTGTCTCCGTCGTCTGCTTGCCGGCCACATCGAGATGAAGCCGTAAATGGCCCTCCGCTGGCTCGATACGGATAAGCTTCGCTTGATAGCGCACCTCGATGCCAAGCGTCCTGCGATACCAATCGAGGTATGCCGCCCAGTCCACGCGAGCAATGCGATCGACCGCTTCATATGCCGCGGCTCCATGGCGGGCTTCATACCAGGCCTGGAAGCTCAGGCCCGGCAAACCCAGTTCGGGTCCGGGCAAGCTTTTCGGCGTGCGCAGCTTGTGCATGCGTGCGCTGCTCAGCCACGGGCCGGATGAAACCGCGTCGCGCGCAGCATCGATCACCGTGACCTTGCCGATGCCGGCACGGCGCAATGCAAAGGCGAAAGTGCTTCCGGATTGCCCGCCCCCGATGATGGTGACGTTGTGATCGACCCCGTCACGATCGGGGACCCAATTCTGCGGATCGGGACCAATCAGACGCAGGGTTTCGCGAGCCGCGGCGTCGATATCAGACTGAGACATTTTCTACCCGGATTTTGTCAGCATCAGATCTGACCAAATCGTAGAAGCGAACGAAACTCAGTCAATGAAATAGAATCGGCTTTGTTTATTGGACCGGGCAATGAATCCGTCGCAACGGCGCGGGGCTTTGAAAGATTTGCTTCACAGCACGTAAGATCTCGTGCACGTCAACGAATTGCGCACCCTGCATACCATCAAACGACGGGGCTCCTCTTCGCCGTTCTCGTACATACACTGCGGTGACTGGATTCATGCTCGCATTGAGCGCAACAACGTAAATTCATTTCATCGACATTCGCATCACTCGGAGCATAGAGTTCTGCCCGGTCAGGCGGCGCTTGATGTCACTTGCGGAGCTTAGAAACATGTCGTCGCCCACCCTTATCAGCCTAGAACGCGACACCCCCCAGCTCGCCCAGACTTACGAACAGGCGGGCATTCTTCAATTTCACCACGGCAAGTTCCTTGTCGGCCCGCTCGGATTGAAGGCCGGGGATCGGGTGCTGGATATTGGCGCGGGCACCGGCCGGCTCACCGAATTCGTCGCGAGCTTGGTTGGTCCTGACGGTCGCGTGGTCGGCATCGATCCTCTGGAGAATCGAATCGCAATAGCCCGCCTTCGTGCGTCGAAGACGTTGAGCTTCGACGTCGGTCGCGCCGAAGACCTTTCGCGCTTTGGATCTGCGGAGTTCGATGTCATCTACCTCAATAGCGTCTTCCACTGGATTGCGGACAAGCCAAGGGCGCTGCACGAAATCGACCGCGTCTTGAAGCCCGGCGGTCGTCTCGGATTAAATATCCAGGATCCGACGAAACCACACGAGTCCCGTACCTTGCTTCGTCAGGCAATTGCACAGGCCGGCTTCGCCGAGAAGAGCGGCGAGGCACACCGGGTTCTGGGGGCAACCGAGGAAGAGCTTAAGGCTCTCGTCATCGAAGCCGGCTTCGTCGATTATCGGAGCGATCTGCGCGCGCTGGTGGACCTTCATGACGACGCGGACACAATGCTCGGGTGGTCGGAGGCCAGCGCATTCGGCAATTTCCTCGAGGGCTTCTCCTCGGCGGAGCGGGAAACAGTCTGGCAAGCCTTCGCCGCGCTGGTCGAGGCAAGACGTACCCCAGAGGGACTGCGGCTCGAGCGATATCTACGCTTCGCTTTTGCGCGCAAGCCGAAGTGACGCGATACCACTTCAGATCCCTAATCGCTCACACGTCAGTGTCTCCCGAGCCATGACCGACGGAGGGGAGTTCGTTTTCGTCTCTTAAACTCCCGACGGTCGCCACGAGCAGTCGGGTTGAGACAAGGCATCCGCACTGGACTGCATTCCAAATAACATGGCCCGCACCATCAAAATCGTCCCACATGTGACAGCGCAATGAAATTTTCCACCCTGACGCGCGTCGACGCCAGCATGATCCAACCAAAATGGACGTGGGCGCCGGGCAACGATGTTCAATGCCGGATTGGGCGTGATAGCTTCCCGAGGTTTCTGCCTTCCAGATGCCCGTGCCATCCACCATGAAACAAAGGCTCAACACATGACCGACGCTGTGCTGCAGCTCGCCGGCACCGGCCGCCGCCTCGATACCGTCGATCGCAATATCTTGACGATACTCCAGCAGGACGCTTCGCTGTCTGTTGCGGAGATCGGCGATCGGGTCGGTCTATCGTCGACACCTTCTTGGAAGCGCATTCAGCGACTTGAGGCCGATGGCGTCATCCTGAAGCGCGTTGCGCTGGTTGATGAGAACAGGATTGGGCTGGGCCTCTCTGTATTCGTATCCGTGGAAAGCTCCGATCACTCGGATGACTGGCTGAAGCGTTTTGCCGATGCGGTCAGCGCGATGCCCGAAGTGATGGAGTTATATCGGATGGCCGGCGATGTCGACTATATGCTGCGCGTCGTTATCCCGGACATGCAAAGCTACGACGTGTTCTACAAGAAGCTGGTCCACGCCGTGCCGCTCAAGAACGTCACTTCGCGATTTGCGATGGAAAAGATCAAGTCGATCACGGCCCTGCCCATCCCGAACGCGACAGTGGGATGAGAAGCTTACGCTTCGCAGGGCCCGCCAGTTATCGAACCACCCCTGACTAATCTCTGAGAGGAAAAGGCTATTCTCGCGATTTGTGACGATGTGGAATGATGCTCTACGAAGCCGTCGATTTCCGCAATTGCCTCGAATGAATGTTGCCACCACAGTCCGGCGGAATTAGGCGCTTTTCTCACAGGTCTTCCGATGCCACGCTTGTCGCTTCGTGCCCCGACACTCTCTGACAATGTCCCAGCTGTTCCGCACCTCCACCGTCGTCAGCTGCTCGCCAGTCTTGCAGGAGCCGGAGCTGCACTTGCCTTTCAAGATCGCGCAGTTGCACAGCCCGCGCTGAAGGGCTCACTCGCTTATGGCAGTGTCGGCTATACTTGGGCGCTCCCCTATGTCGCCGAGGCTGCGGGCTACTGGAAAGATCAAAACGTCGAATTGGCGGCATCGTCCTTCGAATCCGGTCGGGATGCCATGCAGGCCTTGTTCTCGGGCTCGGCCGATTTTTCAGCCTCGACGGACACGCCGCTGGTCTTCGCGGCACTCTCCGGGCTACGGCCGGTGGTGGTCGCCAATTACAGTCGCTATTCGCGCGACATGAAGATTGCCGTACGCAACGACGGGGCAGTCGATGCCAAAGTTCCGGCCAGCCTGAAGGGACGCCGTATCGCCACCCGGATTGGCACATCGGGACAGTATCTGATTGCGAAATATCTCGAGCTCGCCGGCCTGAGCGCCAATGACGTCACGATCGTCGATCTCGCGCCCGCCAACATGGCGACGGCCCTGACCCGCGGCGACATCGACGCTTTCTGCTGGAGCAGCCAGACTCTGGCCATCGCGCAGCAGCAGTCCGGCGGCAAGGTCGTCGAGATGACGCTGGACGGTATCGAGCGCTATTTTCAGAGCTATCAGTTGCTTTTGACCACCGAAACCGTGGTCGAGAAGAAGCCCGAACTGGTTCAGGCGACGCTGCGCGCCCTGTTCGCTGCCGAGGACAGGATTGCGAAGGATCGCGAATGGCCAAACCTGATCGCCGATCGCATTAAGACGCCCGCCGCTGATATCGCCCAAGCCACATCGACCTTCACCTTCAAGATCGGCTTCGACCCGCGCTTCCTCGACGATCTCGTTTCGCAGGCCGAATGGGCAATTGCAGCCGGGCTCGCCAAGCCGCCGAAGGGCGATCTGCGCGCATTGCTGCGATCACTGGTGATCGAGGGTCCGACCAAGGCTCTCCATCCCGATCGCGTCACATTGACATGACCAGTTCAAACTCCCCCTTGATCGAAATCTCGGCGGTCTCGCAGATCTTCGCCGCGCGCGACGGCTCGCCAAGCTTTGCGTTGCGCGACGTCTCGCTGACCGTCGACCAGGGCGAGTTCGTCTGCCTGATCGGTCCGTCCGGTTGCGGCAAGACGACCCTGATGCAATTGATAGCCGGTTTCATCAAGCCGACGCGAGGCAAAGTGAACTTCGCCGGCGAACCGGTTCGCGGCCCGGATCCCAAGCGCGGCGTGGTGTTCCAGGAATATGCACTGTTTGCCTGGATGACGGCCCGCCAAAACGTCGAGTTCGGCTTGCGCGTGCGCGGCTGGCCCGCCAAGTTGCGCGCCACGCGTGCGATGGCTGCACTCGATCGCGTCGGTCTCGCCGATGCTGCGGACAAATATCCTCACGAACTGTCCGGTGGCATGCGCCAGCGCGTTGCGGTGGCGCGAGCTCTGCTGGTTGAGCCCGCGGTTCTCCTGATGGACGAGCCATTTGCCGCGGTCGACGCCATCACCCGGCAGTCGCTCCAGGAGGATTTGTTGCGGCTGTGGCGCGACAGTGGACTATCGGTGATCTTCGTGACCCATAATATTGACGAGGCGGCGTTCCTGGCCCAGCGTGTGGTCGTCATGAGCCCGCATCCCGGAGCGATCCGCACGGACATCCGCATCGACGTCCCCTACCCGCGAAACCGCGGTAGCGCCGCGTTCGGCGCGCTCTATAGCGACATATCCGGAGCACTTGCCGACGGCACACGGAGCGCGGCATGAGCATCGCCTCGTCGGACACCGTCATGCCGCTCACACCGGACCAGCAGGCCTCCCGTTTCGAGGCAGAATTCCAAGACGCACATTGGAGATCCCGGCGTCGCGCCACGGCGCTACGTCTGGCATTGAATGTTGCCGGTGTGCTGCTGTTCATTGCCGCCTGGGAAGCAATCCCGCGCTGGTCGAGCTGGGTCAACGAGGTGCTGTTTCCACCACCGTCCCAAGTGCTCCAGGCATTCTGGCCGATGCTGTGGTCAGGGGAAATCGGCCATAATATCGCCGTCAGTCTCAGACGTGCCGCCATCGGCTTTGGTCTTGCCGTCGTACTCGGGATCTCGGCGGGCCTGCTGACAGCGCGGATCCGCTTTGTTCAATATCTGCTGGAGCCCCTGCTTCACGGCTTTCGTGCGATCCCCACCATCGCGCTGGTGCCACTTTGCATTCTCTGGTTTGGCATCGGCGAAACGGCCAAGCTCGCCCTTGTCACCTGGGGTGCCTTCTTCCCGATCTGGATCACGACCCATATCGGTGTACGCGACGTCAATATCATCTACCTGCGTTCTGCCGCCTGTCTCGGCGCCGGACCGTTCGCGACCCTGTTCCTGGTGATTCTCCCCGCAGCGCTGCCGTTCATCCTGTCGGGCTTGCGTCAGGCGATTGCGGTCTCCCTGATCGTGCTGGTCGCTGCAGAGCTTTCGGGCGCGACAGCCGGCGTCGCCTATATGATGTCACAGGGGCACCAACTTTTTCGGGTTGACATCATGTTCATCGGGCTCGCCTTGCTGGGCGGATTCGGCTTTGTTGCAGACCGGATCTTTGTCGCCGCTGCGAGTTGGCTATTTCCCTGGTACGACAACAGCGCACGCTAAGATGGCCCACGCTTCCCTGCCGCTTGTGCTGCGCAACGCCCGTATCATCACGTTCGACGACGCCAATCCCCGCGCCAGCGCGATCTCGCTCCGAGACGGCACGATCGTCTCGATCGGCAACGACGCCGACGTGCCGACTCCACCCGACGCTCGCGAAATCGACCTCGGCGGCGCCTGCATCATTCCCGGCTTCAACGACACCCACGCGCATATGGAGCGCGAGGGGCTGAAACATCAACGACCATCGCTCGCACACGCCGGTTCGGTCGCCGACATCCTTGAGACGGTCCGCGGTCTCGCGTCGAGAACGTCGCCCGGCCAGTGGATCGTCACCATGCCGGTCGGACAGCCGCCGTTCTATTTCGACGGCGTCGCTTCGCTCGCGGAAAAGCGGCTGCCAAACCGCCACGAGCTTGATGCCGTCGCGCCCGATCATCCCGTCTACATTCCCGGCGTATTCGGCAATTGGGGCACACCGCCGGGACACTCCGCCCTCAATTCCCGGGGGCTCGCGCTCAACGGCATCGACGCGGGGTCAGCAGCCCGATGCTCGGGCGTGGAGATCGAAAAGGACAGCCATGGCCAGCCGACGGGCATCATCGTCGAGGGCAACAATCGTCCGACCGTTGAATTCGATCTGCTGCCGGCCGTACCGCGGTTCGGCTTCGCCGAGCGGCTCGAAGGCGTGCGGCTGTCGCAGCGGCTCTACAACGCCAAGGGCACGACCAGCATCTATGAGGGACACGGTTCGGCAGCCGAGACCATCTCGGTCTATCGCCGGCTCTGGGAGCTCAACGAGCTGACGGTACGCGTCGGGCTGGTGGTCAGCCCGAGCTGGTCCGATCTCGCAGAGGCGCGGCGGATCATGCGTGACTGGCTTGCGACCGCACGCGGAAGCGGGCTTGGCGATCCCTGGCTGCGGGTTTCCGGCATCCACATCGCCTACGGCGGCGATCCCGTCGTGGCTCATTGTGCGCGGGCTCATCTGCCCGACACGGGCTGGAGCGGCTTTGTCGAGCAAGCGGTGACGCCAGCGGATTTTCGCGAGGCCAGTTTCCTCGCCGCCGAATTCGATCTTCGCCTGCACACCATCGTCGGCGACCGGCTGCACGAGATCCTGCCGGTGCTCGAGGCCGTGAACGCCCGCTTCCCACTCCGAAGCCGGCGCTGGGTGATCGAGCACATCGGCCGTGCTCGCGCGAGCGACGTTCACGCACTGGCCCGACTTGGAGTCCTCGTTACGACGATTCCGACCTACTATCTCTGGAAAGGTGGCGCCAAATACCTCGCCGATCCCGACGGCGGCGATCTGTTGGTGCCGCATCGCCATCTTCTCAATGCCGGTGTACCGCTGGCGATCGCCACGGACAACATCCCCTATGATCCGTTCTTCACGCTCTGGGTCACCTGCGCCCGCGAGGAGCGACTGAGCGGCCGGGTGATCGGGCCTGAACAGCGGCTCTCAACGGAGGAAGCGCTGCGTCTCTTCACAGTCAACGGCGCCCGTCTTACCTTCGACGAGAGCTGGAAAGGACCGCTGAAGCCCGGCTTCGCCGCGGATCTTGCCGTGCTGTCGGACGATCCAACCACGCTAGAGGTCGCGGAGATCAAGAACCTGCGCTGCCGTCTCACCATCGTCGGCGGGCGCATTGTCCATGATGACATGCTGACGCCCGGAGCCCGGAGATAGCCCTGGCGATTATGGCCATGAGTCGGCGATCGTACGCGCTGTGCTCAAACGTCAATCTTGAAGCCGAGATCGATCTCCGAAGCTGGGTAGCCGCCTCTCAACCCCCAATTCTCCGCTGGCACTTCGAATAGAATGATCTTGATCTCCGTCGCGGGCACGCCGAGCGCGGCTACGTTCGCGACGAGGGTCTTGTACAGCAAGCGCTTCGCTTCAATCGACCGACCCGAGAACAATGCCACCTCGACGCGCACATAGTGGTCCGAACGGCCGGTCGGAACGATCCGGGCACCAGCGTCGTAGATGTCCAGAACGATATCGCGGTCGTAGTCGGGTATCCTCAGCGCCGAGAGCAGTGCCGACTGAACACTCTCGATGACCTCTTGCTCCCGGTTTCGTGCCCAGAGGCCCGTCGTAATTCGTGTGCTTGGCATTGGGATACTCTCCAGAAATTGAGGCCAGCTGAACATATCCAGCGCAATGACTGCCCACGCGTCCTGTCACGCCTCTTCGCTGCAACGTCAGCACTTGAGCAAGCCAGGGTTCACTTCCTCAGACTGTGACCTTCGAGCCGTCGAACCTGGTGAAGCTGAATCCGGCGAACGGCTCGGCAAACGTTGCCTTCTGCTCGCGCAGCAGGCTGATGGCAAGATTCTCTCCTTGCGGAAAGGACGCCGCGGCGTCGGAGCGCCAGTGGATGCCGCCCCAGGTCCGGCCACCGGAGTAGTTCAGCGCGAGCTTGTTCAATTCGCCCCCGACCGTGAGCGGCGGCCCCCGGTATGGAATCAGTCGCGTCGGATCCTTCGGATCGGGCTGGACCGGATTCGGAAACTCCCGGCTCTCGTCATAGAACGCCTTCAGCAAGGTTACGGTGACCGCCGCGATGATCGCGGCGCCTCCCGGATAGGACGAGTGAAGCGGCGCTCCCTCGGGAAAGATATGGCCGAGCAGGAACGTGCCATTCTTGTTGCGACTTCGCTCCAGGGCTTGCGAACCGAGCAAGCTCTCGTGGATCGGATAGTCAGAAACCTTGTTGGCAAGTCGGTGGTGCACCAATCCGGAGAACGCCTCGGGCCGCACGATCCGCTGCTCGTACCATTTCTGGTAATAGTTGATCCGAATTGCGAGCGAAGAGGCCAGCGCAATGACCGATTGATAGTAGGCCGCGCCAAACGTTCCTGACGCGCCGCCTTGGGTCTTGGAGCGAAGATACGGATCTGCTGATGCTGTGGCCGGCTTGTTCGCCGGATAGATCCCGCCATACGCCGGGTCGGCGGCAAACTCCGGCGCGCTCAGCAGTTGATTGGCGACGAAATTGAAGGCCTGCGCCGTATGGGCGTAGGCGCCGAGGTCGCGCCCGTTGAAGATGTAGCGCGGTGCGGATTCGTAGGTGATGCGCTCCCGCGGCGCGTTGCCGTTCTGAACGTGCAGCCATTCGTCGTACTTCGTCAAGAAATCCGGCGTCGGCGCATAGGCGCGTATTTTTGCCGATAGGCTCTGATTGCCGAGCGGAACGTCCCGATACAGAAATTGCGAGACCAGCGGACCGTCGATCACGCCAGGAGGTGTCACCCATCGCGGGGTCGCACCGCTCGGGTCCGCCGGATCGACATAAGCAACGCTGCCGCGAAACAACGTCTGGGGCGTGACGCGGCCGTTCGCCTTCGGTCCCTGGAAGGCGGCGATGCGGTTGAGCTCGTCAACCGCGGCACGGATATCAGGGTTGGAGGTTTCCTCGTTATATTCAGTGAATGGCACGTCCCTCAACAGAGACTGCCAGTAGATCTCGACCGCATCGGCCGCGCGCGCGGGACTTGCAAGGGCCGGCGCCGCCGGTAGCTGGAACTGCGAGGCGTTGAGACCGTCGAGGCTAACGGCGAGAGTACCCACAGGATTGACGAGCTTGCGCGTGCCACCGAGCGGAATCCTCTCGAAGTCCGCGGGGCTACGCGTAGAAAACGCCACGTTCGCCAACCGCCATGCCTCGGCATTGACCTCGCCGCGCTCGTCATGCGGCAGACCACGGGTATCCGAGCCGATCGCGTTGATGTAGCGCTGTTGATCGCCGTTGTGAGGATGCGGCGGAATCGGCGTGCTGGCGACGTCGCCCGCCAGCTTCTGTCGCAGTTCCACCGCGCGACGGCGGAAGCCTTCGTCGTAACTTGTGGCAGACGCTTGCGACCGGTCGGACGTACCAGCCGGCTTTTCCTTGGCAAGCGCGGGCCCCGTCGGCCCCGCTACGGCAAGGGCTGCCGCGGCCGCACCAGCGCCAATAAATTCGCGGCGTGTACCGTCTTTTGCACCATCGCCGTTCTGCTCCCGCCGCGCGCGTTGACGCTGCTCCGCGGTGCCGGTTGTGGGGACGTCGTGTCGTGAAACCTTGTCAGACATTCCCGGCTCCGCTTTCCCTTATGTGCTCCGCAAATACAGCTTCACACGCACGTCAAGCGTAGGGGCGCACCGCGAAATCTGTCCATAATTTTTCCGCACTATATTTCGCGGCGAAGCGATTGCTCTATTTTGCAAATGCGATGTTGTGTGAAGAGTTTCACTCAACCGCCTCGAAGACGACCGTCGTCAGCGAATGACGCTGATCGGCTGCTCGCCGCACCTGATACGGTTTCGCGTTCGAGACGAGCGGCATAGCGCGACATCGCATAGCAGGCAGTGAAGTAGATTGCCCCAAGAACCAGATAGGCCTCGGTGGAGAACAATCTCCATTCGGGGTCGGCCAGGGCCGCCTTGGTCGCGGCAAACACGTCGAGCAGCCCGATCACCAGAACCAGCGACGTGTCCTTAAAGCCGCCGATGAAGGTATTGACCAGAGGTGCCGAACAGAGCCGGAAGACTTGCGGCCAGATCACCAATTGCTGCGTCCGCCAATAGCTCAGACCGAGAGCGCGAGCGGCGTCCAGTTCGCCTGTGGGGATCGCCTGGATGCCACCGCGAAAGACCTCCGCCAGATAGGCTGCCATCAGCAGCGTCAGAGCAAGCAGGCACCGCGCGAGCTTTCCGCCCGGCGCTTCGCCGGGCACAACCAGTGGCAGGATGACGGCAACCGCGAACAACAGGCTCACCAGCGGCAGGCTGCGCAGCATCTCGATCACTGCAACCGCAACATTACGCAAACGCGTCTGGTCGGATGTCCGCGCCAAGGCGAGCAGCATGCCAAGCGGCAAGGCAAGGGTGAACGACAGCACGGACAAGCCAATAGTCAGCGGCACCCCACCCCAATCCAGCGGACTGACAATCCGAAGACCGAAAACGCCGCCGCCCATGATCACTATGGCGGCGAGCGTGCCGATGCCCCAGCCTGCCGCCATCAGCCGCCAGTGCCGCCCCGCATCGAGCAGGCTCCATAACATCAATCCCAGGAAGATCACCGTCGCCACCACGGGTCGGGTGATCTCATTCGCCGGATAGGCACCGAACATCATCAGCCGCCCTTTCTCCGCCAGCAGTGCCCAGCACGCGCCATGCGCCGCGCGACAGTCGCCGGGCGTCCCCGTCCACACGGCCTCGACGATGCCCCACCGCAGCAAAGGCCAGGTCACGGCCAACACCGTCGCCAGCAGCACCGCGTCGAGCCAGGTGAAATGCTGCGATTTCGTCGTTGCGCGGCCACTATCGGCGCTCGCCGCCATACCGCGTCCGGCCCAGAATTCATTGTAGCGTTCGACGAGAGCGCCGAGCGACAGGTTGAGAACGAGATACACACCGAGGATAATTGCCGTACCTTCAATCGCACGGCCGGTCTGGTTGATCACCGTATTCGTGACCGATACGAAGTCGGGATAGCCGATGGCGACGGCGAGCGTGCTGTTCTTCGCGAGCATCAGCAATTGGGAAGCCGCGGCTGGTACTGCCAGTCTACGGGCTTGAGGCAGCACGACAAGCCAGAGGCTCTTCAGTTGGCCGAGGCCTAACGCGCGAGCTGCTTCCCCTTGCCCAATTGGCACTGCTCGGATGCCGGCGCGCACGACTTCCGCAAGCGAGGCACCATGGAATAATGCCAACCCGCCGATCAGCGCCAGAAGCTCCGGCGACAGCGTCCATCCACCAACGAAGTTGAAACCCCGAAGCACCGGCCAATCGAGAAACGGCGCATGAAGTGACACGGCCGGAATGGCGAGACCGCGACTGCTGAGAAAGACGCCGGGGAGCAACTCTGCCGCGCCGCGCGGCGTCGGCAGATAGCGGATCAGCAACCCATACCACAGGAACAGCTGCAGGATGACGGGAGTATTGCGCAGCGGTTGAACATAGATCCCAGCCAACCGCACGACGCGCGCGCTGGGGCTTGCTCGCAGCAGGCCCACGACGATGCCGATCGCCAGCGCGAGAGGACTTGCGACCAGCACCACGAGCAAAGTATTCGCGAGCCCCGCCGTCAAGGTGATGACGATCGGGTCGGAAGGCGTCACCGCAAACAGGGCTTCCGAGATCTGGAAGCTCGCCGGTCGCCACAGGAAATCGAAACCTGTCGCGATTCCCCGCACTGCAAGCGCGGCGGACAGGACCGTCCAGCCTGCAGCCACGCCGATCACGACCGAGACCGCAACTATTGTGCGCCCGGCGATGCCCCTTCCGCGTGAGCCCCGCGTCGTCAGCGCCGTCGACATGCTTCCTATTGGAACGGCGGTGAGTAGAGCAGACCACCATCGCGCCATAGCGCGTTCTGGCCGCGGGCAAGACGCAGGGCAGTCTTCGGACCCAGATTGCGGTCGAATATCTCGCCGTAATTGCCGACGGCGGCGATCACGCGAGCACCCCAGACCTCGTCTAGCCCGAAGCTTTTGCCAATCCCGGGCGTCGCACCCAGCAAGCGCTGGATCGCGGGATTTTCGGACTTCTTCTGCACCTCGACATTGGCGCTGGTGACGCCCAATTCCTCCGCTTCGACCAGCAGATTGAGGGTCCAGCGCGCGATGGAGAACCAGTTCGTGTCATCAGTGCGTACCGCCGGGGATAGCGGGGATTTGGTGATCCGTTCGGGGAGGATCACGAAATCATCTGGCGAAGTCGCCCGCGCCGCCCGGCTGGCCGACAGGGTCGAGGCATCGGACAGATAGACGTCGCATCGCCCCGCATAGAAGGCGCCCTCAAGCTCCGGCAGGCTTTCGATCACCACCGATTTGAAGGTGAGCTTGTTGGCGTGAAAATAGTCGACCAGATTCTGCTCATTGACCGTGCCGGGCTGCACGCAGACGGTCGCGCCATTCAGCTCGGTCGACTTGGTGACGCCGAGCTTCTTCGGCACCATGAAGGCCTGACCGTCATAGAAGATCGTGCCGACGAACAGAATCCCGAGCGAGGCATCGCGGCCGGAGGTCCAGGTGGTGTTGCGCGACAGCACGTCGACCTCGCCCGATTGCAGGACGGTGAAGCGTTGTTGTGAACTCAAGGGAACGAACCGCACCTTCGACGCGTCACCTAGAACGGCAGCAGCGAGCGCGCGGCAGTAATCTACATCGAGCCCACTCCACCGCCCTTGTCCATCCGGCAGCGATAGGCCGGCCGATCCCTGAGAAACACCGCAAGCCAGTTCGCCCCGCGCCTTGATGCGATCAAGGGTCGGGCCAGCCGCGACTTCGGAAGCGATCGCAGCGGAAATCAGGATCGTCGCAGCTGCGACGATGCTCTTCAGTGTCATCTTGGAATCCGGATGTTGAGGGGAGACGTCGTGGAACTTGATTGGTTTCTACGATGACGACGCAAGAGAGTGCTTTTAAAAAGCGATGCGAACGCAGGATGAAATTCTTCATTGCCAATGGCAGGCGCAAAGCTTCATCCGCCACGAGTTTAGCCCGGATTTCCGACGGACACCCTCCCTGCGGCCCTTCAACAGCATCTCCCGCTCTACAAAATCAATGTTCTCCAAATTGCGTCACCGAGGAGAAGACTCTTCGCTTACCAGGCGCACAATGAAAACAGCATTCGTTTGACTAACAAAACGATTTCTCGCCAGTATTGGTTGGCTGTGCCCCTTTCCGAGAGACCAGAGCGGCCATCGCCGGAACGAGGAGCGAGCATGTCTATCGTGCAATCATCTGCAAGACGATCCACGCTGGTGCGTCGCGCGCTCTCGACGTGGTTTCTCCTGCTGTGCCTCCCGGTGTTGGCCTCAGCCGCAGCGATGGGACAGACGACACAGAAGGCGTCATCAGGTACAAAGCTCGTCATTGCCGATCAGAACGAGGGCCTGCAAACCTTGATGCGCGCCTCCGGCGCTGCGGAGAAGCTTTCGAGCACGATCACCTATGCCAACTTTCTCGGCGGCCCCGCGATTCTCGAAGCCTTCCGGGCCGGTGCGCTCGACCTCGCTACCGTCGGCAACACGCCGCCGATTCAGGCCCATGCCGCCGGAGAGCAGATCCCGATCGTCGCAGCCCGAACTTCGTCGGAAGCCGATTATTTCTTTGCCGTACGCCCGGGCTTGAAGATCGACACGCTCGAGCAGTTGCGCGGCAAGAGCATTGCGTATGGCGAAGGCACCGGCCGCCAGCCGTTTGTGCTCAACGCGTTGAAGCTCGCCGGCCTCACGCGGAAGGATGTCCGCCTCATACCGCTGCGCGCCGCCGACTTCCCCGACGCGATCCGCTCGGGCCAGGTCGATGTCGCCTCACTGAACGAGCCGCACTTCTCCCGCTATCTCGCTGACTTCGCTGACCGCGGCGCCAGCGCGATTCCCAAAACGCAAAACGACCGGCTCCCGAAGAGCCTGACTTATCTCTACGCCAGCAAGAAGGCTCTGGACGATCCCGCCAAAGCAGCGGCAATCCGCGAGTTCGTGGCCGCATGGATCGAGGCGAACCGCTGGTCAAACAAGAACGTCGACGCGTGGGTCGATGCATATTACGTCAAACGACAAAACCTCAAGCCTGCCGACGCGCGCAAGATCGTCGAGGCGGACGGCATCTATGACTTCCCGTCACTAACGAGCCTCATTCCCAGGCAGCAAGCCCTGATCGACGTGATCTTCGAGGCAGGGGACCTGCCGAAGCGGCTCGACGCGCAGGAGGAGTTCGACCTGCGTTTCGACGACGTCATCAGCAAGACGAATTGAATCGACCATGACGGATCGCGCCGACGATCTGAGCCTGCCTGTTTATGTTCCGGGGAAGTCGCGGGCGGCGAAGCCATTCGCGCCCAGGAACGGCAGGCTGCCTAGGCTTGCGCCTACTCGGTTGCCGAATACTGCCATCCTGTTCGGCCCCGTGGTGTTTATCGTCGTCTGGGAGCTTGCATCCGCCGTGGGCTGGATCTCTCCAAAATTCCTGGCGGCGCCGTCAACCGCCCTGCTCACCGGCTTCAAGCTGCTGGCCTCCGGCACGCTCGCCGATCACTTTCTCGCCTCTGCCAAGCGGGCCTATCTCGGACTTGGCATCGGTGTCGCAATCGGCGTCTCGCTGGCGCTGGCCGCCGGCCTCAGCCGCATCGGCGAGGCCTCGATAGACGGCCTGGTCCAGGTCAAGCGTGCCATTCCGACCCTGGCGCTGATCCCGTTGGCGATCTTGTGGCTCGGCATTGGCGAAACGATGAAGATCGCGCTGATTGCCTCAAGCGTTCTGATCCCCGTCTACATCAACACGCATGCGGCACTCAGAGGAATAGATGCGCGCTACATCGAGTTGGCGCGCAGCGTGAGACTATCGCGCGCGGCATTCCTTCGCGAAGTCGCGCTTCCGGGGGCGCTCCCGGGGTTCTTCACCGGGCTCAGGCTTGCCGTAACCACGTGCTGGGCCGCTCTGGTCGTGCTCGAACAGATCAACACCACGGAGGGCATCGGCTATCTCATGAACCGCGCCCGGGATTACGGCCAGACCGATATCATCGTCGTCGGGCTCGTGATCTACGCCGCGCTCGGCCTAGGCTCAGATCTCGCCGTCCGGCTCTGGGAACGCAAGGCCCTCTCCTATCGCAAGGCGCTCGCCTCATGAGCGCCTCGATCCATTCCTTGATCCCTGCGCAAGCCGTGCTTGCTCAGGCCGTCAGCCTGGTCGGCGTGACCCGCAGCTTCTCCAATCGCATTGTCCTTGATGCCGTGTCGCTCGATTTTGCCCCCGGTGAATTCGTCGCGCTGATCGGCAAAAGCGGCTCGGGCAAGAGCACGCTGTTGCGCGCGATTGCCGGCCTCGACGACGACGTTGACGGCGATGGCGCGATCTCGGTTCCAGAAGATCGTTCGGTTCTGTTTCAGGACTCGCGCCTGCTGCCGTGGAAGACCGTGCTCCAGAACGTCACCTTCGGCTTCCGCGCAGCCGATGCCGACAAGCGCGGACGCAAAGTGCTCGCCGACGTCGGGCTCGCAGGGCGCGAAGATTCCTGGCCCAACGCCCTCTCGGGAGGCGAGCAACAGCGTGTGGCGCTGGCGCGCTCGCTGGTCCGGAGCCCGCATTTGTTGCTCGCCGATGAGCCTTTTGGTGCGCTCGACGCGTTGACGCGGCTCAAGATGCACGAACTGCTGTTCCGGTTGATCCGGCAACAGCGGCCGACCGTACTGCTCGTCACTCATGACGTCGACGAGGCGATCAAGCTCGCCGACCGCATCCTCGTCATGGACGACGGTCGGATCGTCATCGACCACCCCACCGCCCTCCCTCACCCACGCGCCAGGGATCGTCGTTTCGACGATCTGCGCAACGAACTGCTCGCCGCGCTCGGCGTATTCGACACCGTCTGATCGTTCCCGACAGGATTGAACCAATGGCTCGCGAACTGCATCTCAATCTGTTCATCCATGGCCGCGGACACCATGAGGCGGCCTGGCGCCACCAGGACTCCGCCCGGCGAACACCCACCGATCTCGCTCATTACCGTGACCTCGCACTGGCGGCCGAAGCGGCGAAGCTGGACTCCGTCTTTTTCGCCGATCATGTCGCGCTTGGACAGGACCTCGGCCATGCCGCGCGCGGCGAGCTCGAGCCGCTGACGCTGCTTGGCGCCCTCGCGGCAGTCACGGAACGAATCGGGCTGATCGCAACGGCGTCGACGACCTACAGCGAACCCTACAATCTTGCACGCCAGTTCGCATCGCTCGACCATCTCAGCGGCGGACGTATCGGCTGGAACATCGTGACCTCATGGGCACCGGCGGCGGCGGCGAATTTCGGACAGGAGCAGCAGGCCAGCATCGACCAGCGCTACGAGCGCGCCTATGAATTCGTCGAAGTCGTCTCGAAGCTTTGGGACAGTTGGGCGGCTGACGCCATCCAGGACGATCGCGAGGCCGGTGTCTATGCTCACGCCGACCGCATCCAGCGCACTGAACATCGCGGCAAGCACTTTGCCGTCGCGGGTGCCCTCAACGTTCCGCGCTCGCCTCAGGGGCGGCCGGTGTTCGTCCAGGCGGGCGCCTCGACGGACGGGCGCGCTTTCGCCGCGCGCTATGCCGAGGCCATCTTCACCGCTCACCTCCAGAAGGAGAACGCCACCACTTTCTATTCCGACATCAAGACGCAAGCCCGCGCGCTCGGACGGCACCCGGACCAGATCGTCATCCTGCCGGGGATCAGCGCTGCGATCGGATCGACTGAGCTCGAGGCACAACGGGTTTGGGAGGAGCTGAACGAGCTGGCGCATCCAAGTGTCGGGCTGTCCCGCTTGTCGAACCGGTTCGGCGGTCACGACTTTTCACACCTGAAGCTCGATCACGTGCTCTCCGCCGACGATTTCCCCGATCCATCGCTGGTGGAGGCCTCGCGCAGCCGAGCGCAGTTGATCACGGCCTATGTTGCCCGAGAGCGGCCGACACTACGCCGCCTGCTACACAGCCTCGCCGGCGCGCGCGGGCATTTCACCGCGACCGGAACGCCGGAGCAGATCGCTGACATCATCGAGGACTGGTTCGTGTCGGGCGCCGCCGACGGCTTCAACGTCATGCCACCGATCCTGCCGACACAGTTCGCCGTCTTCACCGAGGAAGTCGTGCCGCTGCTGCGCAAGCGTGGCCTGTTCCGAAGCGAGTATCGCGACGGTACGCTGCGCGACAGGCTTGGTCTCGATCCGGTGCCGAGCCGTTTCGACGGCCCGGCGCCACAGCAGCGCTCCGCGTAAACCACCCGCCCTGATAAAAAACGCGAAAACAACCCCATGCACAGTAGCCGAGGCCTGTCAGAACAAGGACTTACGCGGACACAAATTTACGCATCGGCAAGGGCTTTTGACACGTCGGGCAAAACACTGGCAAGATGCCATCATCGGTGCATAGCGGGCCAATGGGCCGCGCCGCAAGACCCGCCGAAAGCGGTGTTAAATCGCGGTGGTGAAATTCACCCCGCGAACTTCCCAAGAACCTGGTCGCGTTCCATCGGCTCCGCTGACGCATAAAGGCTGGCAGCGGACGGCCAACTCTCCGGAGTAGTCAGATGCCAATGACGCCGCACGACGACCTCCTTCTCTGGCATGCTCTTCATCGCCTTGAGGTGGCCTATTGGTACGACGTCGACTTTAACGACGGGCGCACTGCCCATGATTTCTTCACGCCCGACGGCGTGAAGATCGTGGGGCACAACCGGTTTGAAGGGCGTGAAGAGATCCGGGCATTTTATGAGTGGCGTGCCGGGCAAATCGGCGAGAAGGCGGTGGATCGACTGGCGATCAGCGGCGTGAAGGCAGTGCGTCATCTGATCACCAATCTGCACGTCGCATCGAGCAGCGAACGCTCCGCGACAGTGCTGGGCATCGTCGTTTTCTATGGTGGTCTGACCTATCCATCGACGCGTCAGTCAAATCCTCCAATGATGGTGGCAGACTTGATCAATGAGTGCGCGTTGAACGAAGACGACGTATGGCGGTTTAAGTCACATACGCTCCAGCCCGTATTCATGAGCGCCGCGGCCCCTCCATCAATGGAGATCGATCCCATTTTTCTGAAGGACACCTGAGCGGGCCACCTGATTCGGCGATGCGGCAGGCAGCCGCGACGTTCGCTTCTGGGCAAAGGGTCAAGGCGACATCCCGCGCTTGGCTTGCTATATCGAGGATGGCCGCCAATTGAGCGGGAAACCGACCCGAGGCGTATTTGGAAAGTCTGCTTTCTTTGGTTTTCGCGTTGGTCGCGGTTTTGTATGCGTCGGTGGGGCAGGCTGGTGGCACCGGTTACGTTGCCGTCATGGGGCTAACCGGGTTTACTCCTGACGTCATCAAGCCGACAGCGCTGGCACTAAACATTCTCGTAGCAGGGATTGGGTGCAGCAGGTTCTACCGCGCTGGCCTACTGACGTGGCGTAGCTGCTATCCATTTGGCATTCTCGGAGCTCCATTCTCCTTACTGGGCGGCGCGATCCATCTCCCGGCCGCGCTTTATCAGCCCATCGTTGGCGCGTTGCTGTTGCTGGCGGCGGCCCAAATGATGCGCACGGCGCGGTTTACCCGCCTTCTGGATGAGGGTGCGCCACATCGCCCGCCGTTTATGACGTCTTTGCTCGCGGGCGGGGCTATAGGCTTCATTTCGGGCATCACCGGGGTAGGAGGCGGAATATTTCTCGCTCCGCTTATTTTATGGTTGGGCTGGACCGAAACACGTAAAGCGTCAGCAGTTTCCGCGGCGTTCAACCTCTTGAATTCGGCGGCTGCTCTAGCGGGAACATGGGCGACGATGCCCACACTGCCTACCTCGCTACCATGGTGGCTCGCGGCTGTCAGTTTCGGTGCATTGATAGGCTCATGGTTGGGGGTACATCATTTGCCGCCCAAGGTACTGCGCATCATCTTGAGCGCGTTGCTGCTCGCTGCTGGACTGCGAATGATCCTGGCCTGAAGATGTCCGCCGTGGTCAAGGGCGCTAGTCGAGGTCCGGCGTGGAAGTCCTCTCTCCTCTCTACAGCCGACCTTATGCGGCTTTCGACCACCTTCGCCTTCGGGTCACAAACGGACGTGAAGCTTGTTTATTTGGGTGTAGGGAAAGTTGCAGTAGGGTATCCCCTGACGGCTTGGCATCATCAGCAATTGATCCGGGAGATTTACCCGTGAACCTCGATCGTTACATGAAACCAACTGCCATGACCGACCCCGGGCGTTACGCTGCTCTTTTTGACGATTTACCATGCGACGTCGGCGCACTCGCGCGGACCGTTCAGGGGCTGCTGATTCACCAGCATATTGCCGCTGCTTACGGCGTGACGCTTAGCCCCGACCGCCAAGCTCAATCGCATGTTCGCCGTGTCGAGACGATTCTGGATGACATCGTTGCGCATGACGGTCGACCGATTTCCATCGCACGCGCGACGAGTGACCGACAGGTAGGTGTCTGTCGGCACTTCGCGCTGCTTCACGTGGCCATGTTACGTACGCAAGATATTCCGGCGCGCGCCCGCTGTGGCTTCGGCGCCTATTTCGAAGAACGGAAATATCTCGATCATTGGGTGACTGAATACTGGAACGAACAAAGGAAATGCTGGATACTATTTGACTGCCAGATCGATGATCGTCAACGCGAGCTGTTCGGCATCGAGTTCGATACAGCGGATATCTCAAGAGATCAGTTCGTGGTTGCGGGTGACGCTTGGTCGCTCTGCCGTAGTGGAAAGGCCGATCCAAGTAAATTCGGCATTCTTAACATGCGCGGTCTCTGGTTTATCGCAGGAAATATCATCCGCGACGTTGCTGCGTTGAACAACCGTGAGATGCTGCCATGGGACGTTTGGGGAGCAATGCGTCCCCGGGACAGCGAGCTGGATCTCGCCTTTTTCGACCAGCTGGCCGTTGTCAGCCGCGAGCCTGACTCTAACGTCAACGAACTCACAACGCTCTACAGTGACGAGCGGGTTAACGTACCAGGCACGGTGTTCAACGCCGGGCTCAGTTGCCAGCAGGAACCATAGGAGCCGCCGCCGCCAGGCGCGGCGTGAAGGCACCGCGCCAACGCGCGGCCGGATGACGCTCGTCGAGCCGGTCGTGCCCGAACAGCTTTTTGCGCAAGCTTCCATTTGCATATTCGCGCTTGGCAAGGCCGCGACGCTGCAGTTCTGGAAGCAGATGCGCGTTGAACTCCTGATAGGAGCCCGGGATCGTCCAGTTGATCAGGTTGACGCCGTCGATGCCGGCCCCCTGCCATTCGGTCAGCGCATCCGCAATCTGCTCCGGCGTTCCGACCAGCCGCGGGTGGCGTTGCGCCACGAGGCGGCCGAGATCGCCGACCGTCGGCTCGCGGCCGGGCTCGCGCTTGCGCAGCCATTCGATGTGGCTGCGGCCACCATTGGTCTCGATATCCCTCAGCAGCGTCTCCGGCGGATACGGCCGGCCGTCGTCCTGGGAGACGCCGAGATTGGAATGGGCGAGGAAGCCGTCGATGCTGACATAGCTGTCGAGCTCGGCCTCCTTCCGCTTCGCCTCCTCCTCGGTGCTGCCGATCACGAAAGCGAAGCCCTGGAAAAACTTGATGTCGTCACGCCGTCGTCCGGCGCGTTCGGCAAGGTCGCGCGTCTCCGTGATGAGTTCGGCGGCGGTGCGCGGGTTCGGCGTCGAGATGAATTGCGCTTCGGCATTGCGGGCTGCGAAGGCCCGGCCGGCCGTCGACGATCCCGCCTGGAACAGCAGCGGTGTGCGCTGAGGCGAAGGCGACGGCAGGTGCGGCCCATCCACCCGGTAGCGCTTACCGACGTGATTGATCCGGTGAATCCGGTTGGCATCGGAGAAGATGCCGCGCTTTCGATCCTTGAGCAGCGCTCCGTCGTCCCACGAGCCCTCCCACAGCTTGAAAACGACCTCGAGATATTCGTCCGCCCACTCGTACCGCTCGTCATGCGCTGTCAGCCGGTCGAGCCCGAAATTGCGGGCGGCGCTCTCCTGGGTCGAGGTGACGATGTTCCAGGCCACGCGGCCCTTGCTGATATGGTCGAGCGTCGAGGCGCGCCGCGCGAATTCGAACGGGTGGGCTTGCAGGACCGAACTCGTGAAGGCGAGCCCGAGATGCTCGGTATTGACGGCGAGCGCCGAGAGCAGCACCGACGGATCGTTGGTCGGGATCTGAAGGCCTTCGCGCGCATTGACCGTGTAGTCCCCGCCGACTGGTCCATAGACCCCGACGACGTCTGCGAAGAAGATCGCGTCGAACAGCCCGGCCTCCAGCGTCCTGGCAAGATCGATCCAGACGTTGACGTCTTCGAAATCCGCCTGCCGTGCATCAGGATGACGCCATAATCCATGTTGGATGTGCGAAACCGTGTTCATGACAAAAGCATTGAAATGCAGTGCACTCATGCGGAACTCCCCTCGACGCGGATGGACGACCCCCTCGCGGCCTCGCCGCGTACAAGACGCGGGACGGAAGCGACCAGGCGCTTGGTGTATTCGGCGCGCGGACTGAGGAATATCTCGTCCGCCTCGCCGCTTTCGACGACGCGGCCCTGGTTCATCACGAGCACGCGATCGCTGATGTGGTGCACGACACCGAGGTCATGCGAAATGAAGAGATAACTGACGCCGAGCGCCGCCTTGAGGTCACCGAGCAGATCGAGCACCTGCGCCTGGATCGATACGTCGAGTGCGGATACCGGCTCGTCGCAGACGATCACACGCGGCCGCGGCGCCACGGCGCGCGCGATCGCCAGTCGCTGGCGCTGGCCTCCGGACAGTTCGAGCGGCCGCCGGTGCGCGAGCGAAGCCGGAAAGCCCACCAGCCCAAACAGCTCGGCAATGCGGCCACGCCGGTCGGGCTCGTCGTCCGGCAGCGCGTCGTCCACGATCTGCGTGACAGTCCAGCGCGGATCGAACGAACTCAGCGGATCCTGGTAAACGATCGAGATGGCGCGCCGCCTGTTGCGGCGTCTGGTCTCCGGCGATGCGCTCCAACTCTCGCCGAGCAATTCGATCGACCCTTCGTCCGGCGTCTCCAGCGCCATCGCAAGGCGCGCCACCGTCGACTTTCCGGAGCCGGACTCGCCGACAATGCCGAGCGTCTCGCCGCGGCGCAATTCGAAGGAGACGCCATCGACGGCCGTATGCAGGGCTCCCTCCGGTCCCCTAAAACGCTTCACCAGGCCATCGGCCCGCAGCAGGATCTCAGGTCCTGGTCCATCACCGGCACCATGGTCCACGTGGCTCGGGCTGAAGCGCGGCGTGGATGATGGAGCGAGGCGGCTGCCGCGTGAATGGGCCGACGGAATGGCGTCGATCAGCCGGCGGGTGTATTCGTGACGTGGATCACCGAAGATCTGCGCTGCGGGACCGCGCTCGACGACTTCGCCATCGCGCATGACCAGAACTTCGTCGGCCATCCGCGAGACCACGGCGAGGTCGTGGCTGATCAGGATCAGCGCCTTGCCGCGCGCGCGGGTTTCCTCGAGCAGGGCCAAGACTTGCGCCTGGATGGTCACGTCGAGCGCGGTGGTCGGCTCGTCGGCAATCAGGAGCCGCGGATCGAGCGAAAGCGCGGATGCGATCAGGGCGCGCTGGCGCTGACCGCCGGAGAGCTGCTGCGGCAGTTGGCGCGCCTTCAACTCCGGATCCGGGACGCCGACGAGCTTGAGCAGATCGACGACGCGGCGCACGCGCTCCGCGCGCGAACGCAGCTCGCCATGCAGGCGCAGGCCTTCGGCGATCTCCGCGCCCACCGGGCGCAGCGGATCGAGCGACACTAGCGCATCCTGGAGCACGAAGCCGATGTCCTTCCCCCGGAAGGCCCGCCACGCCCGGTTGCTCAGGCGGCCGAGTTCACGGCCGGCAAAAGCCAGGCGGTCGGCGTGCAGGATCGCACCGGGCCCCGGCAGGCCGACCAGGCTGCGCGCGGTCACGCTCTTGCCCGAGCCGGACTCGCCGACGATGGCAAGACAACGGCCCTGCTCGAGCTTGAACGAGACACCCTTCACGGCATCAACCTGATGCGGCCCGCGACCGAACGATACTTTGAGGTTCTCGACTTCGAGCAACGGCACGGCGGCCGAACTCACGGAACCATCGGCGGAGACGAACGCGGCCGGCGCGGGGATGATCGTCACAGTGCCCTCGCCCGTCCTTCGAGGCGCTGCTGGAGGTAACGGCCGATCGTCGTGACCGATAGTGCGAAAGCGATAATCGCGAGGCCCGGCATTACTTCGAGCCACCACGCACGCGTGACATATTGACGGCCGGCATCGAGTAGCGCGCCCCATTCCGGGGATGGCGGTGCGACGCCGAGCCCGAGGAAGGCAAGACTGGAGGCCCATACGATCGACTGGCCCAAACCAAGCGTGATCATCGCGACCAGCGGCCGCATGGCGTTCGGAAAGATGTGACGGCGCACGATACGCCAATAAGGATGGCCGAGCGCACGCGCCGCTTCGACATAGCCTGCGTGCTTTACGGTGAGGAATTGGCCGCGGATCATGCGGGCATAGCCGGGTGCGGTGCCGACACCAACCGCAATGATGAGCGTCGTCGTTGTCGCCTCGAACACCGTGATCAGCAGCAGGCCGAGGAACAGATTGGGAAAGGCGAACAGCACTTCGAGGAAGCGACTGATCGCGCCGTCCACGGCGCCGCCGGCGAGCCCTGCCGAGACACCGAAGATGAGCGCGAGGGTCATGCTCAGCGTCGTGGCGCCGACGCCGATGGCGAGCGATTGGCGCGTGCCCTCGATAACCCGCGAGTAGAGGTCGCGGCCAGACTGGTCGGTGCCGAACAAATGTGCGAGCGAGGGCGACTGCAGCGTCGCGTCGAGATCGGTACGGAACGGCGCATGGGTCTGAAGCAGCGTCGGCGTTAACGCCGCAAGGACGTAAAGAAGGATGATCGCGGCCGCCAGATACACGCCGGCGGGAACGCTGCGGGCAAGCACGACGGCATTGGCAATGCCGCGCCATAGCTGGGACGGCAGAAAGGCGCGATCGGAAATAAAGTCACTCGTGCTGGTCATGTCGCCTTCAGCCGCGGATCGATGATGGGATAGGCAAGGTCGACGAGCTGGTTGGCGATGATGTACATGCCTGCCGACGCCACGATGATCCCGGTGACGAGCGGCACGTCCCGGGCTGAGGTCGCCGACACCAGCAATCCACCGAGACCTGGCCTTGCGAACACCGTCTCGATCACGGCTGCTCCCGAGAACAGCGCGCCGAGCGCCCAGCCCGACAATGTGACGCCCGGCAGCACTGCATGGCGCAGCGCGTGAAACAATCTGACGCCGAGATCGCTCATGCCGCGCATCCGCGCCGACGTGACGAAGGGCTGGTCGAGCACACGCGAAAACTCCTCCCGGATGATCTGCCCGATGAAACCGGAGAGCGGAATGGCGAGCGCAAGCGCCGGGAGCACAAGGCCGATCGGTCCGGTGCCGCTTTCGACCGGCAACCACCGCAGTTTCAAGGCAAACACCACGAGGAGGATCGTGCCGATCCAATAGGGAGGCGACACGGCGGCCGCGACCTGAAAGGACGTAACCGCGCGCGAGACCGGATCGCGCCGGCCGGCGGTCGGCACCGTCAGAAAGATTGCGATGATCCAGGCCAGGGCAAGGGCCGACAGTGTGAGCTCGACCGTCGGCGGGACCTGTTCGATGATAATCGACAGGACCGGCCGATGCGTCTGATAGGACTCACCGAGATCGCCCTGCGCCAGACCGGCGAGATAGCGAAGATATTGCACGGCGACCGGTGCATCGAAGCCGTATTTCGCATTGACCTTCGCAAGCTCCGCCGCGGTCGGCTGGGTAAAGGTGCCGGCCGCGACGTTGAGAATGAGCTCGGCGCGATCACCGGGCAGCAGCGCCTGAATGCAGAAGGTGAAGCTTGCCACCGCCCAGAACACGGCGATGGCGCCCAGCAACCGTCGCGCCACGCGGCCGGGCCTGCTTCGCCAAGCGCTAACTATGCCGGCCTGGCGTCCGTGAACGATCGCGCTCATTTCTCGAAATGCGCGTCGTGAAAGACCGGCTCACTGACCGGGCTCGAAATCCAGACATCCTTCAGCTTGGGCTGGCTCGCGATCGACACCGTTAGGGGAAACAGCCCGACCACCGCGGCATTGTCCACGATGATGCGCTGGGCAGCTTCGTAGAGCGGAAGGCGCGTCTTGTCGTCAAAGGTCCGGTCCGCCTGCTCGACCAGCTTCCAGAGCTCCGGCGGCTGGAAGCGCGAGGCATTGTTGGCGTTGACGACGCCATCCTGATCCGGTCGCCAGGAGATCTTGAGGATCTCGGCCGAGGACGCCACCCAATAGGCCGGCTGCGCTTCGTAATCCTCGATGCCGCGCCCCTTGCCGGCGAACCAGTCCGCCTGCGGGATCGGCTTCAGCACGACATCGAAGCCGGCGCCACGCGCCTGATCCTGGAGAATCTGCAACACCACGATGCCATCGCTCGAGATCAGCGACCCGCCGGCATAGAGCAGCCGTACCGTCAGCCGCTTGCCGTCCTTGGTGCGGACACCGTCGCGGGTCCGCTCCGTCCAGCCGGCTTCGTCGAGCAGGCGATTGGCGGCATCGGGATCGTAGGGATAGGAGTTCGCGAGTTCCTTGAGATGCTCCGGCGTGCTGATGCTGAGCGCACCGTTGCCATTGAACGGGATCGAGCCGTGGAAGGCGACCTCGACAGCTTTGCCTCGCTCGGACACCTGCGCGAAGGCGCGTCGAACGCGGACATCGTCGAACGGCGGACGCGCTGTGTTGAGCTGGAGCCGCGTCGGTGTTCCGCCGGTGATGTCCTGGATTACAGTGAAGCGCTTCTGCGCCTCCCCCCAATCCACCGCCGGGATATCGTAGATCGCGTCGGACTCCCCATTGGCCAGCGAACCATAGCGGACGGTGTTGTCCTTCAGGAATTTCCAGACGATGCCGTCGACATAGGCCGGCCCCTGATGCTTCGCCGTGGCCGGCGCGGAATTGTAGTTTGGGTTGCGCTTGAGGATCACGTTCTGGCCGCGGTTCCAGGCCTCGACGTAGAACGGGCCCGAGCCGACCGGTTTTTCGCACAACGCCTGCGGCCCGAGCTCGAGCGCGGTCGGCGACAGGATGCCGAAGAAATAGGTCGACAGCACGGTAAGGAACGGCTGGTAGGGACGGCTCAGCTCGATCTTAAGCGTCAGTGGCTCCGACGCGGTGACGCTGCGGATATATTCACCGATGTAGAGTTTGCCATTGCGGTTGACCTTATCGGGATCATTCGACAGCCAGCGGTCGAAATTATAGACGATTGCCTTGGCATCGAGGACGGTGCCGTCATGGAAGGCCACGCCAGGCTTGATCTTGAAGACGTAGGTGAGATTGTCCTCCGAGATCGACCAATCCGTCGCGAGCCACGGCACGATGCGACCATCATGCGCGCGCGCCACCAGATTGTCGGCATATTGTCGTTGGATGTAGCCGGCCTGCACCCAGCCGGCGTAGAGGCAGCCCGGTTCCTGATAGTGGCCGTAGCGGATGGTGCCACCACGCTTTTCATCCTCGGCTGCATGCGCTGGAGCCATTGCTCCGCAGATAGCGACGGCAACGGCCATGCCGAGCCCGGCGACGCGCACGCGCCACGTCCGCACGCCGATCGGCGATGCAGAAACATAAGCGAACGACTTCATTCAACAACGCTCCAAAAACCAGGGAATTCACCGACGCACGACTGCGCTCGCAGTTGGCACCGCAGCTCTCGTGGCTGCCACCTAGAACACGCCGTCATATTCCAGCGTGACGCGATGAATGCGGCGCGGCGCCTTGCCATAATCTCGCACCGCGTAATGCTGGACCTGCCTGTTGTCCCAGATGGCGACGTCACCCTCCTGCCACTCGAAGCGGGCCTGAATTTCGGGCGTCTTGATCAGGTCGTAGAGATAATTCAGCAGGCTCTGGCTTGCGGTCTTGGACACGCCGAGCAGATGACTGGTGTGCGCCTCGTTGACGAAGACCAGCTTGCGGCCGGTCTCGGGATGCGTCTTGACGACGGGCACCTCGATCGGCGGAAACCTCGAATTTGGCCTCGTGGACTCGCGCCAACCCCTCCTCGGCCGTCTCCCGATGTCCTGCGGCATAGCCCGAGAGGAGATCCGACAACGCCGCCTTCTTCGGTGAAGCCACGAAGGTATTGACCGCGGTCAGCTTCTCGAAATAGCGGGCGAGATCGGGATCAAGCAGATCATAGGCCGCGGACGACGAGGCCCAGATCGTATCTCCGCCACCACCGGCGGGAACCTGCTTGATATGCAGCACCGTGGCCTTGGGTGGCTCGCGCTGCCAGGAGACGTCAACATGCCAATTGTCGGTGCCGCCCGATTTCGTATGCTCGTCGTGGGCGATCACCTCGATCTCGGGAAACGCGCTCACCGACGGGAGGTAGATGTTCTTGCGGATCGGCTTGCCGAAGATGCTGGCGAGTTCGACATGCTGGGCATCGTTCAAGGCCTGATTGCGGATAAAGATGACGCCGTGCTCGACCAGGGCCCGGTTCAGATCCTCCCTGTTGCGATCGCTGAGCGGTTTCGTCAGATCCACATTCTCGATCACTGCGCCGATCAGCGGCTTGTAAGGACGGACGGACAAATTCTGATGTGACTTTGCCGTCTCAGCAACCGACTGTTCCAACACAACGGCCATCCCCGCGATCCTTCCATCATTCTGCAACGTGCGTGAAATCGTCGAGCCGCATAGACGTCAAGTCAAGCTTACTCCAAAAATAAGTAAACTCTCGTCGCGCAGCGTCGATCAGCATCCGATCCGTATTTTGCGAAGCGAAGGATACGAACGCTTTGTCCTACGGAGCGTTCGTGGTGCATGCAGCTGTTGAACGGGGCGCGAGCATCGCCGGCGCCGAGCGACATCGATCACAACGTCTCGGGTCCACCAACGATTGAATGCTCGCGTCGCCGACGAATCGGACGCCGGAAAATCCCTTGCACCAATGACACTCAACTCGACGGGGATCTTCTGCCCAGTCTCATTTTGAAAGGTCAAACCACGCAATCTGGTGCGTTTGTCGATCGTCGGCCTGATGGGCGCCAACGGCACGGGCAAGACACAGCTCGTCGAGCGACTGCGGGCGCCCCCTTCCGGGTTGGATCCGGGTATAACGGGGCGACCACCTCAAGCTCGGCTTTTTTTCTGGCCTTGGTTGCGGAGCTGACCGCTCACCGTACGGCGGCTCATCAACCAACTGGCGTTAAAAAGATCGGCGAGGTCCAAATCCGCGACTGGTCGCGCTGTCGCGCGGTGATGAACAGGGGATGCTCAACGCCTTTCACGAGACCAAGCGACGACAGATCGATCTCGCCGCCGGCATCGCGCGGGAGTGCGCGATCGGTGATGCGCTCGACGGCCACCTCGAGCTCGACCCCGCTGAGCGTAGACGTGCGGCCGCCTTCGACAAGTTCGGCGCCAGTGACCTTCAGGCCGAACCGCGGAGCGTGGACATGGGGCGACGGATTCAGCGCGTCTCCGACTTTCACATAGCCGGTTATGGTTCCGCGCACCTCGATCTCGACGCCCCCAAGGCTGGACAGCGTCAGCTCGATGGCATCCGTGTCCCCGTGGGTCGCCGTGGTGAACCCCACGGTTGTCACGTCCTTGCGCCAGGCACGCTGCTCGGGATGGTCGAAGCCGACGCCGCGAACATCCAAAATCGCAGCGCCGGTCACCGTGATCTCGCCTACCCAATTGGCAGCGCGATAGCGGTCCTTGATGCGCGCGCCGGCAAGACGCACCCTCACCGTCCGTTCGGAGAGCCCGACGTCCGCGTTCAAATCGCGAGACCAGAGCAAGCGATCCGCATCGAACAGCTGGATCTGTTCCCAGCCCTGATCGCCCAGCAGCCGGTAGATCAGAGGCTCGCTCAATTTGCCGGAGACGACCTCGCCCATCCAGGATGCACCGAACCTGAGACTCGCAAAACTGCGCTCGCCCGTGGTTGCGAAGGTGCGCCGTGCCCGGAGTGCGCGGGCGACGCTCGCGCGATCTAGGCTGTCGGCGAGAACACCGGTCAATCCGCCGCGCGAGCCGAACACGGCCGTGGCCGGCGCACCACCGCCGCAGCGTCCCTGATGTTCATCACCCGCAGCGGACGCGCCGACACGATAGCCGCGTGACAGGGCGTCGGTGTAGAACCAGTGGAACTGCCCCCAGGACGAGCCCACCTCGACGAGACGTTCCAGTTCAGGCTGATGCCAGTCGAGGATGCAGCGCCGTCCGCCCACGTGCGGGATCAGGAGATGGTTTTCCGGATCGTCTGCATAGGCGGCATAGAGCTCGTCGACCGGCCAGACTCCGGGGCGGATGGCCCCGGCAGTCAACTCGTTCCATTCGAATGAGCGCACTGAACGGCCCTCCGCGTCGAACGGAAAGCGCGGCTTGCCTTCGCCCAGAAACACGACGTTGCGATCGCCCCCGGCGCTGGAATTGCCGCACCATTCCGTTCCGGGATAGCAGACGAACCGGCCCGGTTCGTTCAGTCCGGCGATGATCTCGACCGCCCGCTCCCAGTCCGCCTGCTTGATGTTGAAGTCGTTGACCGTATAGCCGAGGATATCGAGGGCTGCGACATCGCGGCCATAGGCGAGATTGTAGAACGTATCGTTGGTGCCCACGGTGTCGTGGGAATGCACATGGAGATCTGCGTAGAGTGGACGCTGCGCCTGTGCGAGCGGCTCAACCTGCACAAAGCCAACCGCGGGCGTGGCGATCCCTTCGACCAGGACTTCGAACCGCCACTCGCCTTCGTACTCCAATCGCACATTGCGGACGCGCGCGACGCTCCATCCGTCGCGTGAGAACTCAAGCGGTTGCGATTGCATGCCCCCGGCGAGGTCGATGAGGTGCAACTCGCCGCGCGGTGCCTGGTCGCGGCAGACGTTGCCCCACACATCCTCCAGACGAACCACGACGTCGAACGCAGACAGTGGTGCCACCAGCCGCGGCACCACAAGCGCCGACGCCAACGGCGCCCCGGGCACAATGTCGAGAATGCAATCGCCGGGCACCTCGGCGAATTTCGAACTGCCGAGAGGATCGATGAACATGCGGAAGCGGAAGTTCTTCTCGACAAAGCTCTGCACGCGGGTGCCACCGCCGCCCTGGCGGCGGTCCCCCAACCGGATCACGATGCGGTCGCCGGGATTGAGATAGCCATCGATGACGTCGATGATGATGGCTTTCTGGAACGGGCGCTCGTGCCCTTTCTGGTCGAAGCGCACCTTAAGCCCCTGTACCGTCGACGGGCTTTGCCCAGGCCGCAGCGGTCCGGCGTGATACTCGGCGGAAACGTAGTTGGCCCCGGACGGATCGGAGGTCTGGAACAGTGCCCAGTCGGAATAGAACTTGAAGGCAAGCTTCAGCCAGGCACCATCGGCAAGGCCAACCGCGCCGACCTCGTAGACCAGTTCGAGCTCGGTCCATTCGCCGGCAACAAGCTGCTTGCGGCTGCAACTCACCCGTCCGAGGAACGGCAGCGCCTTGTTCTGCTCATACAGGCCCTGCGGAGCGATATAGGTCCCGGCGCGGGCGCGCGGATCAGTCTGTGCGGTCATGCGATACTCTCAATGGAACATGTTCGGAGGTCAGGACGTGCGCCAGGCCTGGTAGTGACGCTCTAGTCGGCGAAACACGATCGTTTCGGCCAGCCACGCAATCAGGCCAATCAGTGCGATACCGAGCAGCACCTGGCTGGCATTGCCGACCTGGCCACCCATGGCGACCATCCAGCCGATCCCCTGCGACGCGCCGATCATCTCTGCGGCGACGAGCGCACGCCAGGCCTGACTAAAGCCGATGCGCAGGGCTGCCGTCACGAATGGAAGCGACGCCGGCAGATAGACGTGACGCAACAATTGCACTCGGTTCGCGCCGAGCGTGCGCGCCGCGCGAACCTGGCCGCCGACGATGCCGAGCACGCCCTCCTGGATGGTGACAGCCATCGGAAACACGGACGCGATGAAGATGACCACTGCAATAGCGAAATAGCCGAGCCCGAAGAAGATCAGGCAGAGCGGAGCCCATGCGATCGGTGGAATGGCCATAAACAGGCCGACCAGGGGTGAAGCGAAGGCTCGAAAACGCTCGGACAGTCCGCCCGCGGTCCCGATCGCCAACGCGACGACGACCGCGGCGCCGAAACCGCCGACCTCGCGCAGGAGACTTGCGCCGATCTGACGGCCGAGATCACCGCTTCGGATCCAGCGCAGCGCCTCGGCCGCGACCTCCCATGGCTGCGGCAGCACGTAAGGCGGCAGGCGACTCGCCGCGATGCACCAGACCAGCAGCAGGGCCGGCAGCGAGGCCCAACTCCACGATGGTTTCGGCAGGCTCATCGACGACGTCAATTCTGCTCGACCGCGCGTTTCCACGGGCCGTCGTCAACGATCTGCTCGACCTTCAGCGGTCGCGTGAGAAAGCCGAGGTCACGCGAATAGTCCATCAGGCGCTGGATAAAGGCGCGGTCCGATGCGGTCAGCTCATCGGACCAACCCAGACGCTTGCGCGCTTCGGCCACGACCGCTTCCGGCGGAATCGTCTTGCCATCCTGCGTCGTCACCACCTCGAGCTTGAATTCGCGGGCGATGATCTGGTCCGCCTCGGCAGGATGATCGCGCAGAAAGGCGATCGCCCGGCGATGCGCGCGCAACAGCTTCACCAGGTCGTCGGGGCGGTCCTTGAGCGACTTGATCGGCGCCATCACGACGTACCATGGATAGCCTGGAATGGCGGCGTTGACGTCGAACACAAGGCGGCTACTGCCACGAAGCAGCGCCTGGCTGACGAAAGGCTCCCAGGAGAACACCGCATCCACCGTGCCGGTGTCGAGCGCGGCATTCATGTTGCCGACCGGCAGTTGCGACAGCGACAGGTCGGTTTCCGGATCGAGAGCCGCAGCATCTTTCAGCACGTAGCCACGCAGCAGCACGTCCATGCCGCTGCCGCGCGCGACGCCGGCGAGCCTCCGGCCGCGCAGGTCGCTCAGGTCTGCGATCGGCCCGCTTGCTTTGGCGACGATTGCAGCCTGACCGTAATTGACTTTCGCCAGGATGCGGCTGTCGAGGCCACGGGAGAACCACTGATAGACCGGCGGCGCGCCGATATAGCCAACGTCGAGATCGCCGCTCGCCATCGCCTGCTGGATCACCGGACCATCGCCGAACGGCTTCAGTTCGACCTTCAGGCCTTCCTGCGCGAAAAATCCCTTCTGGTCCGCGATCAGCGCCGGCGCGTTGGCCATCGCCGCAACCCATCCGATGCGCAGCGGGGCCGGCGGACTCTGCGCCGACAACGGGCCGCTCACCGCGGACATCGCGATCATCGTACACAACAGATATCTGATCATCGAACTGACTCTATTTTGGGAGCAAGGGGCGGTCTCGACCGCGCCTCCATGACGCCGGCGATCCGCTGCAGGAGAACATCGCAAAACTCCGCAAACCGAGGCAGCGTGCGGATGCCACGCCGCTCGCGCGGCCGTGGCAGATCGACGACGATTTCACTGTCGATGCCATCGGGAGGAAAGCCGAGTACGATCACGCGATCAGCGAGAAAGACCGCCTCCTCCACGTCATGGGTGATGAAGAGGACGGTCTGGCCGAGCGTCGACCACAGCCGCAGTAGTTCCTCGTTCATGGCACCGCGTGTGATCGCGTCGAGCGCTGCGAACGGCTCGTCCATCAGTAGCAGCCTCGGCTCGAGCACGAGGGCTCGAGCCAGAGCCACGCGCTGCTGCATGCCGCCCGAGAGCCGATTCGGCAGTTCGTCGGCCACATCGGAGAGGCCGACCAAATCGAGATACTGGAGCGCCTTGCGTTTCTGCTCGTCGCGATCAAGCCGCCCCGCCATGCGAAGGCCGAACCGGACGTTCTCATGTACGCTCAGCCACGGAAAGAGGTTCGGCGCCTGAAACACGTAACCAAGCTCATCGAGCTCAGGCCTCACCGCGCGTCCATCGATGGTCACGACGCCGGCGTTGGGGGCGAGGAAGCCTGAGAGCAGGTTGAGCAAGGTGGTCTTGCCGCAGCCCGACGGGCCCAGCAACGCCACGAACTCGCCGGGCGCCGCCTTCAACGAGACGTTCCGGAAGATGTCCTGCCCCGGCCGATAAGCGAACTGCATCCCGTCGACGACGAAAGACGCGCCGCGACGCGCGGCCGGAGCGGCGATGCCCCGCACCGGGGCCTGGGGTCTGGTCTGTAAAGCGAGCATGTAATACATTATGATACAAGTTCGCACCGCCGCAACTGAGCACGCCCCAAGACCCCGAAAACAAAAGATCCGCCCCTCTCGTGATCCGGAATGAGAACAGAATGTCTCTCGTGAGAGAAAATGCGACAGCTCTTTACCAGCAGATTGCGGACCGGTTACGTCGTGAGATCGCCGATGGGCGGTTCGAGCCTTCCGGCCGCCTACCCTCCGAAGCCGAGATCGGAGCACGGTTCGACGTCAGTCGGGTCACCGTCCGCCTCGCTCTCGAGGAGCTCGACAGGGACGGCCTGATCGACCGGAAGAAGGGGAAAGGCACCTTCGTCGCAGGCAAGCAGGTGCGGCATGAACTGAATGTGCTGCGCAGCTTTCACGAGACGCTGCGCCGACAGGGATTGAACGCCACCATGCGCGTCACGGCTCTGCGCGTGGTGGCAACGCCCGCGGGCCTGCGGCCGCTGTTCGGGAGCGCGCGCCGGGAATGCCTGCTGCTTCAGCGGCTGCATCTCATCGACGGCGAACCGATTGCCCTCGGCCGCAGTTATCTACGAACGGACAAGTCAGACTTGAAGCGCGCTGATATCGAACGGACGCCGACTTATTCGGTGGTCGCGGCCATTGCCGGCACGCCTGTCATTCAGGCGAGGATGGAGCTGGGTGCGCAGATCGCCGGCGAGGAGCTCGCAAAAGCGCTGAACACCGAAGCAGGCGCCGCGCTGTTGACCATGGAGCGCACCTCGTATTTCAGGGACGGCGCATGTGCAGAGCACTCGACCTTTTTCATCCGGCCGGAGCGCTACAAGTTCGTGTTGAACGGGATCTTCAGCGAGACGGCATGAGACATCGCTGGGCCGGCGCGACGTACTACGGAGCGCCGGCACCTTCCACATCTGTGCCGCTTGCTGGCAGTTAAATCCCCGATTTCGGCATTTTATGGAATAGCCAGGTAGCGACGATTGCCGGCAAATGGTGCCGAGACGGCGCCGATCCGGCGGTCTTGTCGGGATCGTGCGACAGAGCATGCAACGTTGATGTATCAGCCGAGGGAGTACCATGCCGCACGATCCCATTATCGAAGCGACCGAACTATCGTCTCTTGAGGCATTCCGTCTTCTCGACGTGCGCGAACCTACGGCCTTCGCGGCCAGTCATCCCGCGAGAGCGGCCCGGGTGCCGATCGAGGTTTGGGAGGCCGCGGCGAGGTCGGGCGAGACCTCCTTCGAGAATGTCGATTATTGGGAGCGCGCGATTGCGGCGCTCGGCGTCAACGCTCGCCAGCCCACCATTGTCTACGATGATGGACGCATGACGGAGGCCGCACGCGTTTGGTTCATCCTGCAATATTTCGGAGCCGACACACTAATCCTGAACGGCGGATGGCCCGGGATCCGGGAGCAGGAAGACCTGCTGACGGCGGCGGTCGAACCGTCGGTTTCGACGACCTTTCGGGCCCGTCCAGGGTCAGGATCGGTTGGGCTCGTCGATCGACAAGCTCTCAAAGCCCAGCTGGATGGCGTTCGGATCTTGGACGCCCGAACCGCAGATGAATTCACCGGCACGGATCTTCGCCGTAATGCGCGCGGCGGCCATCTGCCCGGTGCACAGCTCCTTCCGCATGCGAGCCTGCTCGACAACAGTCGCCTGAGGCATGCGGACGAACTTCGCGGTCTTCTAGCTGAGGCGGGCTTTCAGCCCGGTGATCATGTGGTCACCCATTGCGATGGCGGCGGCCGCGCCGCCCTCGCTGCCGCGGCCGCAGCGCGGGCCGGATATGACAATGTCCGAGCTTACTATCTCAGCTTCGCCGACTGGGCAAAGGACGAGAGCTGTCTCATCGCTCCAGATTAGCCCGGATATCCGCGCTCTGGAGCCCGAGCGCAAACCCGGGAGCCGCAGTAACCGACGCCGTCGTGAAACCAAAGAGCTTCCCTCTTCTCGTGCCGGGTTCCATGCAATCACTTTCCAAAGCAGAACTTTCAGCGTTTCGCAGCGTTCGTTTCGTCCTGACCGATATGGACGAAACTCTCACCTTCGGGGGACGCCTTGCGGCCCAAACCTATTCGGCGCTCGAGCGGTTGCAACAGGCCGGAGTGCGCGTCATTCCCGTCACCGCCGCCCCGGCAGGCTGGTGCGATCAGATGGCACGGATGTGGCCCATCGACGGCGTCATTGGCGAGAATGGAGGATTCTTCTTCCGGCGCCGCGATCATGACGAAGGACTGGAGCGCAGCTTCTGGCATCCGGTGGAGCATCTGCAATCAGTTGCGGATCGGCTCGCCGAAATCGGCACGCAAGTTCACGCGGCCGTTTCCGGCGCAACCCTTGCAGAAGACCAGCCGTTTCGCCTGACAAGTGTAGCATTCGTCCAGCCCGACAGCTCGGCCACACGCGAGGCCATTGTTGCCGCCTTGCGCGACGCTGGCGCCGACGTCACTGTGAACAATCTCTGGGTGCTCGGCTGGCTCGGAGGTTACGACAAGCTCTTGATGACCAGACGCGTGCTGGCAGAGGTCTACGGCATCGACATCACCCGCGAACCCGACGACGTTCTCTATATCGGAGACTCTACCAACGATGCACCGATGTTCGATTTCTTCCGCCATACTGTGGGCGTCAGCACGGTGGTGCGTTACCTCAAGGACATTCCGACGCCTCCAGCCTGGATTACAGACGGGCCAGGCGGTGCAGGCTTCGTCGAGATGGTGAACGCGGTGATTGCAGCGCGAGACGGCGTATAGGTCTACCGCAGCAAGAGCTGGCACCGCTCAGGCGCAATTCGATCGCGAGCGTCCGGCCCCAGTACTGGACGCCACTTCTGCACCAATCTAGGGCAGAGCACTGACGGACGTATGTCGTCCAGCACTGCGTTCTTCTGGGTCGCGCCTCTTTCGAATTTTTGCCTACCGCATGTTCAAAATAGAAAATTGACCCTCAGGATGAACACGCAATAGCGTGCATTGGATAATGCCCCTCTCTCCCGGACGATTTCGACCTTCATGACTCATGCCTCTCTCCATCGCGCGTCGCCTGTCACGATCGATTGGCTTTCGGCCGCCGAACGGGTGGCGGGGCGTCTACGTGAAACCGCCGTCGCGCGCGAACAAGCTGCGGCACCGCCGCGCGCCGAGCTGTCCTGGCTGCGGGACGCCGGCCTTTTGACTCTGCTGAACCCGGCAGACGCCGGTGGCGGCGGCGCCACCTTCACGGATGCCTTTCGGGTGGCCCGCGTGCTTGCACGCGCCGATACGTCGATCGCGCAGATCCTGAGCTATCACTACCTTCTCTCGCACAGCGCATTCTGGCGTTCCACTACGGAGCAACGCAATCGGCTGGTCCGACAATCCGTTGCGCAGCAATGGTTCTGGGGCGGCGCATCGAATCCCCGCGACGCTCTCACGGTGCTCACCGTCGATGGCGATGGCTTCCGCCTGAATGGGCGCAAGACCTTTGCGTCGAATGCGTCGCTGGCCGACCGGATCACGCTCCGTGCAGCATTCGGCGAGGCGATCGTCCTGATCGCTTTACCCGGTCAAAGCGAAGGAATCGTACACGGCAACGACTGGGACGCATTCGGTCAGAGATTGACTGAAAGCGGCAGCATCGAATTTCGCAACGTCCGCGTCGATCGCGACGACATTCTGGGCACGTTCCCGCCAAAGTCGGACGAGCCATTGCCTGCGCTGGTCAATTTGGTGGTTCCGATCCATCAATTGTTGTTCGTGAACTTCTATCTGGGGACTGCCGAAGGCGCGCTTACGGAGGCCGCAGAATACGTGCGTACGCAGGGCAAGCCGTGGCAGACGTCCGGCGTGGAGCGTGCCAGCGACGATCCTTATGTCCTCGAGCTCTACGGCAATCTGCAATCCGACGTCCGCGCGAGCATCGCTCTGGCGGAACAGGCGGCCGGCGAAATCGAGAGCGCTCTTCTGCGTGGCGCGTCTCTGACATCGGCGCAACGCTCCGCGGCAGCTGCCGTCGTTTACGCCGCCAAGGTCAACAGCACGCGTGTCGCACTCGACGTCACCTCGCGCATCTTCGAACTGATGGGTGCACGATCGACTTCGGCTCGCTACGGTTTCGATCGCTTCTGGCGCAACGTCCGAACCCACACGCTGCACGATCCGGTCGCCTACAAGGCGCGGGAGGTTGGCAACTTCGCGATCAACGGAACGATCACCTCAGACCCGCTCTACACCTGACATTACGCAAACGCGACCTGCCAGACGGAGTGCGAAGGCCGCAGCCACTCAAGACAGACTTCCGGGAGGCGCAATTGTATCATCGCCTGCGTACTGTTGACGAGAACTCCGCCACGATTCACGCGATCTGGCGGTCCTTGCAGAGCGAGGCGACCGAACTGGCTCGCACCGAGCACGCTCTCTCGGTGCTCGTGGACAAGTATGTCTGTGCGCATGCCCGTTTCGAAGACGCCTTGACGGCTTGCATCGTCGGCAGCCTAGCCGATCCGCCTTTGCCGCCGACCTTCCTGTCAACCACAATTGCGCACATTGTTGAGCACGACGACGATATCGCCATGGCAGCCGCGCTCGATCTCGCCGCCATTGTCGAGCGCGACCCCGCCGCCGACGGGGTGTTGAGACCGTTTCTGTTCTATCCGGGATTTCGCGCTCTCCAGATCTATCGCGCAGCGCACCATCTCTGGGTCCACGGCAAGCGCGACATGGCGCTGCTGTTCCAGAGCATCGCATCAAGACGGTTTTCGATCGATATTCATCCGGCGGCCTCGATCGGAACGGGCATTTTCATCGACCATGGCTTCGGCGTGGTGATCGGAGAAACGGCCGTGCTCGAGAACAACATCTCGATGCTCCACGAGGTCACGATCGGTGGCACCGGCAAACGCGCCGGCCGGCGACACGCGCATATCCGCGAGGGCGTGCTCCTTGCCGCGGGTGCGACCATCCTGGGCGACATCGAAGTGGGTGCCGCCGCAAAGGTCGGGGCCGGCAGCCTGGTGATAAATTCGGTCGCGGCGCGGTCCACGGTTGTCGGCGTCCCCTCAATCGTGGTGGGATCGACCAGCGGCGATGTTCCAGCGTTCGCGATGGACCAGCGATTGCCGAGTTAGGCGAAATCTATGACAGTTCAACCGCTCGATACGATCAAGAGCTACCACGCTCATATCTATTTCGACGGCCCCGAACAGCGCCACGCCGCCGAAATCCTCCGCGAGGAGATTGCCCAGCGTTTCCCGGTTCTGCTCGGGCGCTGGCATGATCGGCTGGTCGGGCCGCATACCAGACCGATGTATCAGGTGGCGTTCGCGGTCGCCGAATTTCCCCGGTTTGTGCCATGGCTCATGATCAACCGGCGCGGCCTGGCCCTGCTCATCCATCCCGACACGGGACAACCGCGATCCGACCATTTGACCCATGCGATGTGGCTGGGCGAGATACTCGAGCTCAACGCTGAACCCTTATCGGAGCGGGCCGAGCCGATGTCGGAGATTACCCCGAACACACAGCCGACCATCGCCCCTTGATGGCCGCGGCCATGAGTAAGCTCCGCACCACGACGCGGAGTGTTCCGTCGATCAGCGCGTGGCTGCCGCAGAAGCCGGCGCCTGCTCGTTCTCCCACGGGAACGAAATGACGTTGCCGTAATACTTTTTCAGGATCTGCTTGACCTCGGGACTCGTCTGGTAAATCTCGATGAACTGCGCGATCCGCGGATCCTTGGCGCGGTCGGGACGAGTGACGAAGCGCAGCGCATAGAGATCGTTCGGCTTCTCCAGGACAATCGGAGTGTTGGGATCGAGGCCGCCCAGCTTGGCGAAAGCTGGATAAGTCACGGCCGCATCGACATCATCCAGCGCGCGGGAGATCTGCGGCCCATCGACCTGAACGATTTTAAGCTTCTTGGGATTCTCCACGATGTCAGCGATCGTGGCGCGGTAGCCGACATTCGGCTTGAGCTTGAGCTGACCGGCTTCCTGCAGCAGTGACAGGGCACGGCCCGTATTGATGACGTCGTTGGCGATGGCGATCGTCGCATTATCCTTCAGCTCGGCGAGGCTTTTGATCTTCTTGGAATAGATGCCGTTCGTGGTGGCATAGCCGAGACCGACCGGGACAAGATTGTAACGCCCTTTCGTGATCGAATCTTCGAGAAACGGCAGATGCTGAAAGTAATTCAGATCGAGATCGCCGTTGGAGACGGCGATGTTGGGCGTGGACCAGTCGCTAAACTCGATGATCTTGACGTCAAGCCCCTGCTCCTTCGCCTTGGCGACGACGATGTCGAGAGCCCCGTTCGTCGGCATTGTCGCGACCCCGACCGAAAGCGACGCTGCAAGCGTCCCGGTCGCGGCGAATCCAAGAACCGCGCACGCAAGCGTTGATCTACGAACGAGAGCGCGAGTATTGAGAGCGAAGGTCGATAAATTCATGATTAAGCCTGCCGTGCATATCTTAAGGAGAGGACGGCGATAATGAGGATGAATCCTGTCTTGCACAATGAAAGGCAAAACCAAAGTTCGACGCGCGCGCGAAAGAAACCGTTGACTGCAAGTGTCCGCACAGCGACATCCTTTCGTTCTATTCGTTTTGTCAAATCCGATGAGCGTCCCGTCTCGTTGGTCGCTGACGCGCTGCTCAAATGCCGTGACTCACGCTGGGACTCATCGCATCAATTTCGAATTGCTGTCTCGGAAGACTTCAGCCTTTTGGGCGGCGCACGTGGCGCATGATGGTCATGCCAGCCAGGCCGATCAGCACCACGCCCACCTGAAACAAGCCAACCACCGCCGTCTTCGGGCTGATTTCCAGGCGAATATCTTCCCATATACGAATAGCGATGGTGGTGCCGCGCGGCGTGCTCAGGAACAGGCTGATGATGAGGTCGTCAAAGCCGGCGAGGAAGGCAAAAAGAAAAGCGCCGGCAAAAGACGCCGCCAGGATCGGCACAGTGATCGTCGCAAGGGCCGTCAGGGGCGATGCTCCCAGGTTCACCGCGGCACGTTCCAGGTTGATGTCGAACCGACCCAACGCCGATACGAGAATGATCACCACATAGGGCAGGCCGATCACCGTATACGCCAGCCAGAAGCTGGCGGCCCGGCCGTTCATGCCGATAGCGACCGCAGCGAAGAAGAACCCGAGACCGATGATGATGTGCGGCAAAATCATCGGCGACACTGCGAGCAACCACAGCAGCCGTCGCCCTCGGAAATGGCCTCGGGTCAGCGCCAGCGCATACGGCGTGCCAACAGCGAGGCAGGTCAGCGCCGCCGCTCCCGCTAAGCGCAGGCTGAACCACAGGGAATCAAGCCATTGCCCATCGTGGACAAAGACCTGCACCCAACGCCAGGAATAGCCGGGCGGAGGGAACGTGAGATACGGGGCATTGCTGAAGGCGATCAGGAGCACGACGACCATCGGCGCGAGCAGAAAGGCAAGCAACGCGATCGCCGCCACCGGCAGGAATCGCGCCAGCACCCATCCCCCCGCCTCTGCGAGCTCAATCAGGGGCCTCGGTGCCGACAATCCCAGGCCTATTCCTGTACGACGGTGCCGTGAGTTGCCCGACGCATTCTCCTTGGGCAATGGCACGATCTGCCGGCTAAAGACGATCAGGCCACTTCCAACCAGAAGCAGCAGCAACCACGCCAGGGCGGCGGCAACATCGAACTCCGCCAATGTCGAAACCCGGACCTCAATGGCCTGAGCCATGAGGTAATCGCCGGGCGCGCCAAGCAATGCAGGCGTGATGTAGAAGCCGACCGCGCTGAGAAACACGAGCGCAGCACCCGCGACAACGCCCGGTATCGACAATGGTAGGAAGACGGTGACGAACACGCTGGCGGCTCCGCCGCCCAAGCTCTGTGCCGCCAGAAGCAGCGACGGTGCGATTTGCCGCATGCCCGCATAGATCGGGAGCACGGCCAATGGCAGCAAAATATGTACCATGCCGATGATGTTGCCCGTGCTGCTGAACACGAGCGGCAGCGGAGTCTCTATCAGCCCCAGCGCCAACAATGTGTGATTGATCAGCCCGTCACCGCCCAGGATGACGATCCAGGCATAGGAGCGGATCAGCACGCTGGTCAGATAGGGCACCATCACTAGCGCCATGATCGACCTTGCCCAGCTACGCGCCCGCGTGGCGGCCCAGTAGGCCAGCAGATAGCCTGACACCACGCAGATCGCCGTGACAATGCCGGCGATCGACAAGGTTCGCAGCAATATCCGGAGGAACGTGAGAGAGGATAGCACCTCGACATAGGCACCCAGACTCAGATGCCCGACTCTGTGCAAGCTGGTCCAGGCAATGGCGGCCATCGGTGCCAAGTAGCCGATGGAGAGCACGACCAACACCGGTAGCAACAGGCCGAGCCTCCGTGTTGCAATGCCCGTCATCATGCAGCTTTCAGCGCGCGGCCACCCAGCGTTCCCATTCGGCAACGGCGCGCCGCAACCCGGTCTGTCCCGTACCGTCCGTGGCATTCCAGAACGTATAGTCCTGCACGATCTGTTTGCCCTTCACCGCTGGCGCGGTCGGCAGCAATTTCGCGCGCTCCGCCGGAATATGGTTGAACGCCAGCGAATTTGTCGGTCCGTAGGTGATCAGCTCTGAAAACCGTGCCTGCGGTTCGGGACGGCTCATAAAGGCGATGTACTTCTGCGCATTCTCCACATTGGCCGTGCCTTTCGGGATCGCCCAGGCGGACCATTGCAAGATGCCCTGGTTCCAGCTTTTGCCGATGCTGGCCCCCTGGTCATTCGCGCCGTCGATCCGCCCGTTCCACGCGCTGCCGAGGCTGGCTTGCTTGTCCACCTGCAACTGCACGGACTCCGCGCCGTTACCCCAAAATTTCACCACGTCAGCGCGCAACCGATCGAGGCTCTTGAGCGCCCGCGGCCAATCGATCGGATAGAGACTCTCAGGCAGCACACCATCGGCCAGCAGCGCGATTTCGTAGGTGGCTCCGTCCGCGGCATTCGTCCCGGCCGCCAGCGTGCGCTTGCCCGGGAACGTGCGAACATCCCAAATGTCGGCCCAGCTCTGCGGTGCCTGCGCCGCGTGACGCTTTTCATCATAGGCAATCAGCATCGAATAGATCATCGCCGGCACAAAGGTACGGCTCGCGGCCACCACATCGAAACCGGCACGGTCCTTCTCCGTCCAGAGCGAATAGTCCAGCGGCAGCAGCAGCCCGTCCTGATCGAAGGCTCCCAATGCACCGCCGGAGATGTTGGTGACATCATGCTTTGGTGCTCCAGCCAGGATCGCGGCGCGCTGAACGCCGGCGTTGACACCGGGCTGGTGAATCACCTTGATACCTGTTTCGGCTTCAAACGGTTCGGAAAATGCCTTGCGCTGGGCCGCTCCCATGCTGCCACCGCCGTCGTATACGACGACGGAGCCACTTCCTCCTAAACTGGTCTGCGCAATCGCGGGGCGAGCGAGACCACCCACGGCGAGAGCCGTACCGGCGAGCAGTTGGCGGCGCGTCAAATCAATCGTCATTGTTTGTGTTCCTGAAGATGGAGGGATGAGAGCGGACATCGAAGATGCGAACCGTGCCCGGGTGAAAACGCAGGCGCGCTGCGTCACCCGCCTGCCAAAGCCGCGGACCGGCCGGCATGTCGGCCGTGATGCGATGGCCGGCAGCCTCCACCAGCACGGATTGTGAGGCTCCGCCGAACGCGACCTCTATCACCCGACAGGCTTCGCCGTCCGCATCCGGTGAAAGGATCTCGATATGTTCAGGCCGCACTCCGGCACAACAGCAGGCGGCCGGACGGCGGCCGTCCGCCGCCAGAGCCGGCCCCAGGATGGTAGCAAATCCCGCGACCCGCGCCGGATCGGCTTCCGTCAAAGGCAGGAAATTTGTGCGCCCGATGAAATCCGCCACGAAAGCATCGGCTGGGTTCCTGTACAGATCGACCGGCGTGCCGATCTGGCGCAAGCGTCCCTTGTCCAGCAAGGCAACCCGATCCGCCATTGAAAGGGCTTCCTCCTGGTCATGCGTCACCAGGATGATGGTGGTCCCCAGAGCGCGATGCAGCAGCTTCAGCTCCGTCTGCATGTGCTGGCGCAGCTTCTTGTCCAGCGCGCTCATCGGCTCGTCCATCAACAGCACGGAAGGGCGGAAGATCAGCGCTCGGCCAAGCGCGACCCTTTGCTGCTGGCCGCCCGAGAGTTGGTCCACGCCTCGACCGCCAAGCCCCTCGAGCTTGATCAAGCGCAAAATCTCTTCGACGCGCGGGATGATCTCGGACCGCCCCACGCCGCGGCGACGCAGCGGATAAGCCAGATTTTCTGCCACCGTCATGTGGGGAAACAGCGCATAGCGCTGGAAAACCATGCCGATGTCTCGGCGGTGCGGCGCCAGTCCGCTGATCTCACGCCCTCCGATCAGGATGCGGCCGGCATCCGGGCGCTCGAAGCCCGCGATCGTCATCAGCACTGTCGTCTTGCCGGACCCGGAGGGCCCGAGCAGCGCCAGAAATTCACCGGGGCGCACGTCCAGCGACACATCGTCGAGCGCGACAACGTCGCCGAAGCGCTTTGCCAACGCCTGAATCTCGACTGCCGCCCCGGTTGCCATGCTCGAGCCGTTCAGCCGCTGACCGGCAGGTCGTGATCCAACGCAGATAACCGTTCGGGTTCACCGTCAGTGACGATGAATGTCTCACCGAGGCACATCGCCAGCCGCGTTGCGGCATCAAGCTGAATCATGTGCAGGAACACCACCATGCCGGCCTCCAGCAACACCGGGTTGCCGGTATAGACCATCGGCCATTCCATCCAGGTGGGCGGATAAGCGGCTCCAAGGCTATAGCCGCATGCGTTCAACCGCGCATTCCGAAACCCGTGTCGGTCCAGCACGCTGGCATGCGCGTCGAACAGGTCGCCATACGTGAAGCCAGGGCGCAGCTTCTGCCGACAAGTTTCCAGGGCCTCTACATTGGCCGCATGCATCTTCCGCTGCACCGGTGAGGCCACGCCGGTGACCGCGGTCCGCATCAGCGCGACGTGGTAGTGGCGATAAGCCGCGGCGAACTCGATATTCACCTGATCGACCGGTGCAATGGTGCCTTTGCCGGTGAAGTAGCGGCAGAGCAGCGCGTTATCACCAGCGCCGCAGACGAAACGACCCGCCGCCGGGTCGCCTCCCTGCCGAATGATCGTGCCATAGAGCTCTGCAACAATGGCTGATTCCGAATTACCCGGGATGCAGGCAGCGGATGCTGCACGCCACGCGGTGTCCGCCAAGCGGCCGGCTTCGCGGACATAGACAAGTTCGGCCGGCGATTTCACCACGCGTAAGCCAGCGACGAGCTCGGATGCGTCCTCTAACACGGCATGGCCGGCGAACGCTGCATCCAGCAGCTTGCCACGCTGTGCATTGAGCGAGGCGGAAGCATATTCGACACCGATGCGATCAGCAGGCCGGACACGATCGGCCACCGTCTGGAGCAGCGTCTCAGCGGGGTTGGCGCCGGCGGCATCCACCCATACACGCACATCCTCAATGGTCGACGTCAGCCGCGCCTGCAGGATATCGGACGAACGGGTCAGCAGCACCATGTCGCCATCGACCCCGACCCACAGGCACTGGAATTGCGAATAGCCCGCCGTATCGTAGCCGGTCAGCCAGTACATGCTCTCCTGCCGGAATAGCAACAATCCCCGTAGTCCCAGCTCACGCATCCGGCCGATCGTACGGTCGATGCGGGTGCGGTATTCGTCTCGCGTGAAATGCAGAGCCATCGTCAAATCCAACTGGCATCCGGAATGATGCTTGCCGAGTTGAGACTAGATGATTGCGCAATGCAAAATGAATGGATTAATCTTTGACATATGAATCCTATTCAGCTCCTGGACCGTCGCCTCCCGTTTATCGCCCTGCGCAGCTTCGAAAGCTTTGCGCGGCTAGGCGATGTTGCGGCTGCGGCGGACGAGCTCGGAATCACGCCATCGGCCGTCAGCCACCAACTCAGTGCGCTACAAACTTTTTTGAAGATCCAGCTGACGGAGCGCCAGGGACGACGGTTGGCCCTGACCGCGGACGGGCGTCGCTACTTCGAGGCGGTCAGCCCGGCTTTCAGCCTCTTGCTGACATCAACGACGCAGCTGCGCCAGAGCAAGTTGCAGCGGCGCATCACAATCAGCGCCCTGCCGCTGCTGGCGACCGGTTGGCTGATGCCACGTCTGGCTGGCTTTCTGACACGGCATCCCGGTGTGGATATCCAGGTGCAGTATACCCGGTACCGCAACTATTCCAGCGATGCAGCAGATCTGTCTCTGCGTTTCGGAGACGGCAATTGGCACGGCTACAATAGCGAAAAGCTGTTGTCGGGCACCGCTTTTCCTGTTTGCAGTCCAGCGCTTCTGAAGCGTTATGGACAGTTCCGGCGCCCGGCGGATTTCCTGGCCGCGCCGCTGGTGCACGATGGCTCGACAGAACAGTGGGCACGATGGCTGGCCAAGGCCGGAATTGCCACGACGACACCTTTGACCGGCATGGTGTGCGAAGACGGGATGCTGACCCGGGCGGCGATGCTCAATGGCCTCGGTATCGCTTTGACCCGGCCATTGCTGCTTGAGCAGGAGATTACGGCGGGAAATCTGTTGGTTCTCTCGGATCTCGGTGTGGGAAGCGGTGAGGACTACTATCTTTGCACACGCGACGACCGCGAAGTGCCGCGAGCAGTCCACCATCTTATGGCGTGGCTGCGAGACACGCGCGACCCGACCGCCCGGACGCGGCCAAAGCGTCAGTCGTCTTAATCGACTCTTTGCCGACCGAGATCCTTCGTCACGACCGTCGACATTCGCGATTTGGCATCCGGCCTCTCAATGAGCATACGGGGATTGCGAGAGACCCAAGGCGGATCGAAAATGAAATTATCACACGCGGTCGGTTTTGCGAACATCGTGCTGCACTCACTGTTGTTTGCAGCAGCATTGCTCTTATTCCAGGCGTTCCGTTGACACCGCCTTCGGCATCCTCCACCCTTTGCGAAGCGAAGCGGGAAGGTAAGTAGAGGCGTCGGAAGAATCAGCGCTGCTCTGTCAGCGACACAGAGAACCGGCACTGCGCGGAGTTTTCTCGTCTGCTGGATGGCGAAAACGATCGACGAGTACGCGAGCCGGCACGATCGTGATCGGAGCCGCCTGAGCCTGACGGCAACAGTTATATGTCTTCATGCAACTTCATCAACGCGAGCAATTTGGCGGACGGCTTCGCATTGTCGCGCGCGTGAACCCATTCGGTGCCGTGCGCCACGGGTGTTAGGGGGACTATAGAATGACGGGATCGCGGCCTTCCGGTATCGGGCGCCGACCGTTCATCGGCGGTGCGGTGGCGGCAGCGGCTTTTGCCAGGGAAGCTTTCGGCACGTCGGCTGCGTTTGCTCAGACAGAGGGTCCGCAGCGTGGCGGCATCCTAAAGATTCTGCTTCGCCAGGACCCGCCCGCGGTGATCTCCGCGGGCAATGCGTCCGGTCCATCGAAGCTCGTCAGCGGCAAGATTATCGAAGGCCTGCTCACCTACGATTTTGCCCTCAATCCTCAGCCTCATTTGGCAACGGCGTGGCAGGTCAGCCCGGACAAGCGCGAATTCACCTTCACGTTGCGCCAGGGCGTGAAATGGCATGACGGACGAGACTTCACCTCGGAGGACGTCGCCTTCTCGATCCGACTGGCCGCGGAGATTCATCCAACAGGTCGCGGCAACTTTCGGAACCTGACAGAGATCCGTACGCCAGATCCGCACACGGCGACGATCGTCCTGTCGCAGGCCAGCCCCGCCCTACTCACGGCCTTCTCGGGGACCGAGACGGCAATCGTTCCCAGGCACCTCTATGAGGGCAAGGACTATTTCAATAATCCAGTCAACGCCAAGCCGATCGGCACCGGGCCTTTTCTCTTCAAGGAATGGGTTCACGGCAGCTTTATCCGTCTGGACCGGAATCCGAATTATTGGGATCAACCCAAACCGTTTCTCGATGGCATCATCGTGCGCATCGTACCGGACATGGCGGCGATCGCGATCGCGCTCGAGACCGGCGAAGGTGACATCGGCTACAATACCCCCATCCCACTCGCCGACCTGGACCGCTTCAAGACATTTCCGCAGATTGGCATCGAGACACGCGGATACGAGGCCGCAGGCGACTGGACGACGCTCATCTTCAATCTCGACAATCAGTATCTGAAGCAACTCCCGGTACGTCAGGCCATTGCGCATACGATTGACCGGGAAGCAGTGCTACGGTTGGGGTGGAATGGCTATGGCACGATCGCCACCAGCCCGATCACGAAGTCGCTCGGTCGCTATGCGGCGCGCGATGTTCCCGTTTACCGCCTCGATCCTGCGGCGGCTGAGCGGCTGCTCGACGAAGCCGGCCTTCCGCGCACCGGTAATGGCGTGCGCTTCAGCCTGACGCTCGATCCATTGCCCTCGACCGAGAGCTTCCGCAACGTCGCCGCTTATATCCGTCAGGCGCTCGGCAAGGTCGGCATTGCCGTGACCATTCGCGCGCAGGAATTCGGCACTTACGTCAAGCGCGTCTATACGGATCGCGATTTCGATTTTGCCTATGCATGGCTCATCAACGGCACCGACCCCTCGCGCCTGCAAACCTACTATTCGTCGAAAGGCTTCAAACCCGGCGTGCCCTTTTCCAACGGAGCACATTATCATAACGGTGAAGTCGACCGGCTGCTCGACGCCGGCGCGCTGGAAGTCGACGATGCGAAGCGGATCGAGATCTATGCCGAGGTCCAGCGCACCTCGCCCGTGACTTACCGGGCCTCGATCTGGTCGCTCAGCAGGTTTTCACCGTCTACAACAAGCGCGTGCACGATCACACGGTGAACGCGGACGGCCTGCAAAGCACGCTTGCAAGCGCCTTTATTCGGGCTTGAGAGAAGGCGCAGCAGCTCTGTCCAAGTGCGCGACTGGAGATAACAATGAAAACGCTACTGACGGTGCTCGCGGAAGCATAGCGCAGTCGAGCCTGCGCTTCATTTGAAAGACCGTTTCCTTGACGGTCTTCGATCGCGAAGTAACTTTCCTGCCATCGCGCACTGCGCAAATCGAGCGCCGCTGCGTAAGCAATTCGAGAGAGTGTCAGATGATCAGGATAATGAGTGTGTTGACGCTCACGGTAGCGCTGGCGGCATCCGGCCCCGCCGCCGCGGAGGAAAAGGAGACGCCAATTCGCGGCGGCACGTTGAATTCAATCGTCCATCCCGAGCCTCCGATCCTATCGCCGCTCCTGAACACGGCAACGCCGATCGTGCTGGTCGCCACCAAGATCAACGACGGTCTCGTCGACTACGCACAAGACGGCAGCCTCAAACCGCAGCTTGCAGAAAGCTGGGACTTCTCGAAGGACGGCCTGACGCTGACCTTCAAGCTGCGCAAGGGCGTCACCTGGCACGACGGTCATCCCTTCACCTCGGCCGACGTCAAATTCTCCATCGAGGAAGGGCTTCTGAAATACTCCTCGGCCGGCAAGCGCATTTTTCAGACCCTGTCGAAGGTGGACACTCCGGACGAGCACACGGTCATCCTGACCCTGTCGAAGCCTACGCCGGTGATCTACCGCAACTTCAACGCTCAAGCGCTATGGCTGCTGCCCAAGCATCTCTATGAAGGAACGGATATTCGCTCCAACCCATGGAATGCCAAACCGGTCGGGACCGGCCCCTTTGTGTTCAAGGAATATGTGCGCGGCAGCCATATCGCGCTCGATCGCAATCCCAGCTACTGGGACGCCGGCAAGCCCTATCTCGACCGGGTCGTCTTCAAGATCATCCCGGACGCGGCCGGCCGCGCCGCCGCGTTCGAGACCGGCGCCGTGCAATTCGGCCAACAGCACCCGATCACCTTTTCGGATGCGGATCGGCTCAAGAAAGACGGCCGCTTCGTCGTCGATACGCGCGGCTACGAATTCTCGCCGACATGGTTCTGGCTTGAGCCGAACCACAAGAACCAGTATTTGCAGCACCTCAAGGTGCGCCAGGCGATCGCCCATGCGATCGACCGGAACCTACTGCTGAAGACGGTATGGGGCGGTTACGGCAAGGTCGCCGACAGCCCGATTCCTTCGGCGCTCAAGCCGTTCCATCTCGGCGAAGGTTTGCAGCAATACCCCTTCGATCCCAAGAAGGCCGAGCAGCTTCTGGATGAGGCGGGGTTCCCGCGCAAGGACGGTGGCTGGCGCTTCAAGCTGACGCACGACTTCATCCCGTATGGCGACGACTATCGCCGCACCGGAGAGTTCGTGCGCCAGTCGCTGCGCCGCGTCGGCATCGACGTCACGCTCGGCAGCCAGGATCTGACCACCTGGCTAAAGAGCGTCTTCACCGACTACAATTATGACCTGATCAGCTCCTGGGGCAACGCCGGTGCCGATCCGCAGATGGGAATCGAGACGCGTTTCTGGTCGAAGGCGCGCATGCCCGGCACCTCCTGGGTCGTCGTCTCCGGCTATCAGAACGACGAGCTGGACGCAGCGATCGAGGACGCCCAGACCCAGATCGCCCCTCAGAAGCGCGTCGAGGATTACAATAAGCTGCAACGCATCGTGCAGCGCGACCTGCCTCTGATTCCGCTGTTCGAAATCGACTGGTTCTCGGTCTACGACAAGCGTCTGCACGGCCTGACCAACACACCCAACCAGCGCGCCGACAACTTCGCCAACGTCTATTTCGCCCCCGAATGAGCTCTGCCGGCCAATCCAGATCGCTGCTGCGGTACGTCGCACGCCGCGTTGTGCTCGCGATCCCGCTCATTCTGGGAATCATCGCCTTCAACTTCTTCCTGCTGCAACTCGCCCCCGGCGACCTCGCAGACGTGGTGGCCAGCGAGCAGGGTGGCGCGGCGGCGGACGCGGGCTATGTCCAGGAGCTGCGCAAGGCTTTTGGACTCGACCTGCCGATCCTGCTTCAGCTCTGGACCTATCTGAAGCATGTCGCGACCCTCGATTTCGGCTTCTCCCACCGTTACGGCATTCCGGTGACGGAGCTGATCACCGCACGCCTTGGCGGGACGCTGCTGCTTGCCGCAACCAGCCTCCTCATTGCGGTGATTCTTGGAACCGCTCTCGGCCTCGTGGCGTCCCGGCGGCCTGGGGGCGTGATCGACAGCCTCGTTTCGATCCTGGCGAGCCTGGCCTATTCCGCTCCGCTGTTCTGGGTCGGGCTGATGCTGATCGTGTTCTTCGGCGTCTATCTACAATGGCTTCCGACCGGCGGCATGCAGGAAGTGACGAAGGTACCGCTCCAGGGCGCGGCGTTGCTCGCCGACCGGCTTCATCATCTCGTGCTGCCCGCGACGACGCTCGCCCTGTTCTTCACGGCAATCTATGCTCGAATGACCAGGGCTTCGATGATCGAGGCCATGAGCCAGGACTACATACGAACGGCTCGGGCCAAGGGCCTGCGCGACGGCCGCATCATCTTCCGGCACGGCTTCCGCAATGCGCTGCTGCCGCTGGTGACGATGATCGGCCTCCAGGCCGGCACCCTGCTCGGCGGCTCCGTCGTCGTCGAAACAGTCTTCGCCTGGCCGGGCATGGGCCGGCTCGCCTTCGAGGCGGTCAGCAACCGCGACCTCAACCTCCTGCTCTCGATCATGTTGCTGAGCTCTTTCATCGTGGTCGCCGTCAATCTCGTCGTCGACATCCTCTACGCGTGGCTCGACCCGCGCATCGAGGTGGCGGCATGAGTTCGACATCCGTCGTCCGTGCCGTTCTGGCCTCGCCAGCAGGCATTGCGGGAGGCCTCGTGATAGCCGGTGTCATCGCAGCTGCGGCGCTGGCGCCCTTCCTCTATCCCGGCGATCCCTCCGACATGGTCGCTTCGCCTTTCATATGGCCGGGCAACGATCCGGAGTTCCCGCTCGGCACCGACCTGATGGGCCGCGACCTGACCGCCGGCCTGTTCCATGGCGCCTCCGTCTCGCTGATGGTCGGTGCCGTCGCAGCGGCGATCGCGCTCGCGATCGGTGTCAGCCTCGGCGCAGTGGCGGGCTACTACGGCGGATGGATGGATGACCTGATCATGCGGGTCACCGAGCTGTTCCAGACCATGCCGGCTTTCCTGCTCGCCATCGTCATGGTCGCGGTCCTCAACCCGTCGATCTACACCATCATCCTGGCGCTCGGGATCACCGCCTGGCCCGGCATCGCGCGGCTGACACGCGCGGAGGTGCTGGCCCTGCGCAACCGCGATTTCGTACAGGCGCTGATCGGCATGGGCATGTCGGACTGGCGCATCGTGCTGTTTCACGTCGTACCCAATGCGCTCACGCCAGTCGTTGTCGCCGCCTCCATCCTGGTGGCAACCGCGATCCTGTCCGAGGCGGGTCTCTCCTTTCTCGGCTTGGGCGATCCCAACCATGTGAGTTGGGGCACGATGATCGGCGCCGGCCGTGATGCCTTGCGCACGGCCTGGTACCAGACCGCAATCCCGGGCCTCGCGATCATGATCACGGTGCTTGCGCTGAACCTTCTCGGCGATGCGCTCAATCATGCGCTCAACCCAAGGCTACGACGGTGACCACGTCCTCATATCTGCTCGAGGTCGCAAATCTGGACATCGCGCTGCGGCGTGGACGGACGCTCTTGCCCGCGGTCGCCGACCTTTCTTTCGCGATTGCGCGCGGCGAGACCCTGGCGATCGTCGGCGAGTCCGGCTGCGGAAAGAGCATCAGCATGCTGTCCTTGCTCGGCCTGCTGCCGAAGCGCGACTGGGAAGTGCGCGGAAAAGCGCTGTTCGACGGCTCGGACCTTATCGCGCTTGCCGACAAGGAGCTGCGCCGTATCCGCGGCAATCGCATCGGGTTCATCTTCCAGGATGCGATGGCTGCGTTCAACCCGGTCTTGCCGATCGGATTGCAGATCGCCGAGGTGCTGACCAGCCACTCCTCCGTCTCGTTCGCAGCCGCGGAGAAGCGCGCCGTCGAACTCCTGGCCTTGACACACGTACCCGATCCGCACCGGCGCGTGCATGACTATCCGCACCAGCTCTCCGGAGGCCTGCGCCAGCGCGCCATGATCGCGATGGCGCTCGCCTGCGATCCGCTGCTGCTGATCGCGGACGAACCCACAACCGCGCTTGATGTCACCATCCAGGCCCAGATCCTCGATCTGCTGCTGGAGATCCAACGCGAGCGGCAGATGGCGCTGATACTCATCACCCACGATCTCGGCGTTGTCGCCAACATGGCCGACCGCGTTCTGGTGATGTATGCCGGCCGCGAGGTCGAAGAGCAGCCGGTCGATACGCTCATCACCGCGCCGGCTCATCCCTATACACGGGGCCTGCTTGCTGCCCGCCCCCGCCTGGGCCGCGAGGGTGACCGCCAAAGCCGTCTTGCTGCCATTCAGGGGGCTGTGCCGGCGCTCGGCGCCTGGCCGGACGGCTGCGCGTTTGCGCCGCGTTGCCCGTCCGTTGAAGCACGTTGCAGGGTCTCGCGCCCGTTAGCGATCCATTTCGAACCGCTCACGCTGTCCTGTCACGTCGTTGCCGACGAGAGACGCGGCGCGAGTCACAAGGATGTCTCCGGTGCTACAGAAGTCGCCTACGAGAGCAACTGATCTGCTCGCGATCGAGCACCTGTCGGTTGCCTTCGCCACTTCCCGTGGCCGACTGCGAGCCGTCAACGACGTATCGCTGACGGTCGCTCCCGGCGAGACGCTGGCGCTGGTCGGTGAATCCGGTTGCGGCAAGTCGACGCTCGGACGCGCCATCATGGGCATCGTCCCGCCGAGCAGCGGCGCGGTCAGGCTCGAGGGTGTCGACCTGGTGCCGCTCGGCCGTTCAGCGCGCCTGCCGTACCGGCGCGCCGTGCAGATGATCTTTCAGGATCCGTTCGGATCGCTGAACCCGCGCCAGCGCGTCGGCGACATCATCGCAGATCCGCTCCGCGTCCATCGGTTCGGTAACCGCACGGCGATCAGGGCGCGGGTCGGAGAACTGCTCCACCTCGTCGGACTGCCGGCCGGATCCGCCAGCCGCTACCCGCACGAATTCTCCGGCGGTCAGCGCCAGCGCATCGGTATCGCTCGCGCCTTGGCGCCGAAACCAGATCTGATCATATGCGACGAGCCAGTGTCCGCGCTCGACGTCTCGATCCAGGCGCAAATCCTCAATTTGCTCGCCGATTTGCGCGACGAGCTCGGCGTCTCCTACCTCTTCATCAGTCACGATCTCGCCGTCGTGGAATTTCTCGCCGACCGGGTCGCGGTGATGTATCTCGGACGCATCGTCGAGATCGCGCCGCGCGGCGACCTGTTCGCGCGGCCCGCGCATCCCTACACCCGCGCGTTGCTCGACGCCGTGCCTCGCATCGAGACGCGCAAGGCGAGCCCCGGGCCGAGACCGGTGCAGGGCGACGTTCCCAGCCCCTATGCCGTACCGGCCGGCTGCGCCTTCCAGGCACGATGTCCGCGCGCGCGGGAACGTTGCCGAAGCGAAATGCCGGCCCTGGAAACCGTTTCGACAGGACACGCAGTGGCGTGTTTCTTTCCGTAAAGCTCCTCCGGTCGCATCACGGTGAATCCAGGCGTGGGACAGCCAGGAGCCTCCCAGATTGAGGCCATTCGGTTGCTCCGGGTGTCCAGGATGATCCCGCCCGCAACAGAACGTTATTCGCACAACTTCATCTCCAGATGCGGAGAAATACAAAATTGACCTCGCGCGTCGCTGCGCAATAGCTTGCCCTCGCATGACCGAGGTTCAACTCCGGAAAGTTTGCCACATGGTGACGACGAAGGATCATATCCGCGGTCTCATTGACCGGCGACGCGTCCTAAAAGCAGGGGCCGGCGTGATCGCGTTGCCGTTCGCCGGCTCCCCTGCTCGTGCCGAGGCGCGGCGCGGCGGGACGCTGACGGTCGTCACACAGGGAGAGCCGCGAACGCTCGTCCCGTTGCTCGACACCAACACGCAGACCCGCAATATCAGCACCAAGGTCACCGAGGGCCTGCTGGCTTACGATGCAGACTTCACACCGCGTCCGCTTCTTGCGACTGATTGGAAATCGAGCGCAGACGGACTCGAATATGCCTTCACTCTGCGTCCCGGCGTCAAATGGCATGATGGCGCCGACTTCACGTCCGCCGACGTCCAGTTTTCGCTTCAAGCGCTGCAAAAGGTCGGGCCACGCGGCCGGATCAGCTTTGCCAATCTCGATCGCGTCGAAACGCCCGATGCGCTGACCGCGGTGGTGAAGCTTTCAAAGCCGACACCCTATTTCCTGAAGGCGCTCTCGGCCGCGGAATCGCCGATCGTTCCGCGTCACGCCTACCAGTCCGACAATCTCGACGGCAACCCCAACAACAACGCGCCGGTCGGCACCGGACCGTTCATCTTCGACGAATGGAAGCGCGGCAGTCACATCAGCCTGCGCCGGAATCCGCAATATTGGCGGCCCGATCGTCCCTATCTGGATCGCGTCGTCGTCAAGTTCGTCGCCGACCCGGCCGCGGCCTCCGCAGCGCTCGAAACGGGAGAGGCCGACACCAGCGGCACCCTCTCACTGGCCGACGTGAAACGCCTGGCGGACAGCGGAAAGTTTGTCGTTTCCTCCCAGCGGGACGCTTATCTCAACAATGCCGCGGTGCTGGAGTTCAGCCTCGACAACCAGTACCTCGCCCAACGCGCCGTGCGGCACGCCATCGCGCGCACGATCGATCGCGAGTTCATCCGGCAGTGGGTCTATTACGGCTATGCCAGCCAGATCCGTTCGCCGATTCCCGAGGTGCTCTCGTCCTATTTCGACCCGACGAGCTTCGACCATCCCTTCAATCTCGACGAGGCCAACCGTCTTCTCGACGAGGCAGGATTGAAGCGCGGCAGTGGCGGCATCCGGTTTGCGCTGAGGCTGACCTTCATTCCTGGGGCCGCATTCAAGGCGACCGCCGGCTATCTGCGGTCCGCCCTCGGCCGCGCCGGCATCCGCGTCGACATCCTCGACGGCGATCTCGGTACCTTCATCAAGCGGGTCTATTCTGACCGCGATTTCGACATCAACCTGAATGGGCTCGGTTTGCTGTTCGACCCGACGGTGGGCGTGCAGCGGATCTACTGGTCCGACGGAATCAAACACCCGCTGCCCTATGTCAACGCGGCCCACTACAACAATCCGGCGGTTGATGATCTCTTCCGGCAGGCCAGCGTCGAGCGTGACGAAGCGCGGCGCGCGGATCAGTTCCGACAAATCCAAAAGATCGCCAGCGACGACCTGCCGGCCTTGCCTTTGGTGGCGCTGGAGACAACCCTCGTCAGCAATGCTCGCGTGCGCAATCTCTATAACAGCGTCGACCTGACCGCTGGCGACTTCTCCGATGCGTGGCTCGACCGATGACCGAGGCACCGTCGGTGCTTCTCAAGCATATGGGCTTGGCACACGCGACCAGCCGAAATGTCCACGCAGGGTGTCGGCCTCGTAGTCGCGCCGAAACAGTCCCCGCTCCTGCAGGATCGGAATGACCTGAGAGGTGAAGTTGATGAGCTCGCCGGGGAAATAGGCCGGCATGATGTTGAACCCGTCCGCGGCGCCGTTCTCGAACCAATTCTGCAACTCGTCGGCGACCTCCTCGGCGGTGCCCAGGAGAACGTGATGGCCGCGCGAGGTTGCAACACGCTGCGCGAGCTGGCGGATCGTGAGATTTTCGCGGCGCGCGAGCTCGATCAGCAGTTTCTGTCGGCTCTTGAGCTGCTCGGTTTCCGGGAGATCCGGAAGCGGACCATCGAGGTCGAAGACGGACATATCGTGACCGAGCCGCTCCGAGAGCAGCGGCAGCACTTCCCTGGCATCGGTCCAGTGCTCGAGCTGATCGAGTTTTTCCTGCGCCTCGTTCTTCGTCCGGCCGATGATCGGGAGGAAGCCCGGCATGATCGCAATGTCATCGGCCTTGCGACCGTGCGCAGCAAGCTGGCTCTTCAGCCCGGCATAGAAGGCCTGGGCATCCGCAAGCGTCTGCTGAGCCGTGAACACTACGTCTGCAGTACGAGCCGCAAGAGCCTGTCCCCGATCGGATGAGCCGGCCTGAATAACAACGGGATGCCCCTGCGGCGAACGCGGGATGTTGAGCGGACCCTGAACCGAGAAATAGTGACCATTGTGATTCAAGGCGTGCAGCTTTTCAGGGATGTAGTAAACGCCCGTCTCCTTGTTCTTGGGCAGGGCATCTTCCTCCCAGCTGTCCCAAAGGCCCTTTACCACATCGACGAATTCTTCGGCCACGGCGTAACGGTCAGCGTGATCCAAATGAGCGTTGCGACCGAAATTGGCAGCGGTCCGGGCGTAGGAGGTCGTCACCAGATTCCAGGCCGCACGCCCATTGCTGAGATGGTCGATCGACGCGAACGCGCGGGCGAGATGAAACGGGTCGCCATAGGTCGTCGACGCCGTCGACGCGAGACCGATCTTTCTCGTCACTGTCGAGAGCGCGCCGAGCCGGGTGAGAGGCTCGAGCCGCGCGGCCGTCGAGGGATGGTGACCCTTGCCGCTGGTCAGACCGTCGGCAAGGAAGACCAGATCGAATTTCGCCTGCTCCGCAAGCCGTGTGACCTCGAGCAGATGGCCAAGATTGTCGCTGCCGGAACGCGCGTCCGGATGGCGCCAACCCGAGGCATGATGGCCGGCTCCCTGCAGGAACAGGCCGAGATGAATTTGACGCTTGAAAGAGCTCATGATGGACGATCAGCCTGGATGAGTGGAGTTGAGAGGCAAGGCAGGTCAGGCGCCATGCCGGGCGCCCCGGATGAAGGCTTGCAGCCGCGACGGCGCCTGTGGCCCGAAGGCTCGGGCCGGCGAATCGTCGAGCGCGATCTTGCCGTCTTCGACGAACAGGATGCGGTCGCTGCATTCCTCGGCGAACCGCATCTCGTGCGTGACGAGAATTCCGGTTAGCCCGTCAGCGACCAACTCCTTGATGACGGAGAGGACCTCGCTCACCATCTCGGGATCGAGCGAGGACGTGATCTCGTCGAACAGCACGAGGTCCGGCCGCATCGCGAGCGCGCGGGCAATGGCGACGCGCTGTTGCTGACCGCCCGACAATTGCGACGGGTAGGCCTTCTCCTTGCCGCTGAGATGCACCCGGCTCAAAAGCTCGCGCGCCAGAGCTTCCATCTCCGCGCGCGGCTGACGCAGAATCCGGATCGGCGCGATGGTGATGTTTTCGAGCACCGTGAGGTGCGGGAAGAGATTGAACTGTTGGAGCACGAAACCGATCTTCTTGCGCAGCGCGATGCGCTGCGCTTCGGTGCTGAGAGCGGTCACCTCGATGCCGTTGACGGCGATCTGGCCCTGCTGTGGCACAATGAGACCGTTGATACAGCGAAGGATGGTCGATTTTCCGGTTCCGGAAGGACCGATGATGGAAATCGTCTCGCCCTTCCTGACGTCGAAATTGATGCCCTTCAGCACCTCGGTCGCACCGAAGCTCAAGTGCACGTCACGCAGCCGGACCAGCGGCGCCGAGTTGTCATTGGGCGGAACAGCATTGGTCATGATTCAGCCCTGAGAGAACCGGCGCTCGAGATAGCGGGTCGTCCGTGACAACGGATAGCAAAACAGGAAGAACCACAGCAGGATCAGGAGATAAATGGCTATCGTGAACTCGGTGCGTCGAACCGCCGTGGAGGCATCATTGGCGGTGTGAAGCAAATCCTGAACCCCGACGAGCGCAGCCAGTGCGCTGTTCATCGCCACGGAGGCGCAGAGATTGGTCCAGGGCGGCAGGATGCGACGAAAACTCTGCGGAAGGATGATCCAGGCCAGCGTCTGCCAGCGCGAGAATCCAATGGCGGCCGCCGCTTCCCACTGCGTCGCCGGGATCGACTGCACCGCACCGCGCACGAGTTCGGCAATATGCCCGCCTGCCGGAAGGGCAAGCCCGATGGCGACCTTGAGCCAGTCCGGAAACGGGATTGTCGTGCCGAGCACGCGGAACTCGAAGGGAATCGTGTAACTGGCCGCAAACACCACCACGAGGTACGGCGCGTTGCGAAACACCGTCACGTAAAGCGCTGCGGGCCAGCGCAGCCAGCGTCGCGGCGAAAGCTCGGCCAGTCCAATCAGGGTGCCGGCGAGACTCGCGGCCGACACCGCAATGAGCGTGAGCGCCACGTTGACGCCGAAGCCCGTGGCGAGCAGCGGAAACCACTCCAGAAGCGTACGGGCTGAATTGGGGAACGCGAAGCCGAACAATGACAGCCCCATCAACGTCGCGATCCCCACCGCGAACCAGCCGGATATTGCGGGGCGCCGAGCGACCGGATCCGGCCTCAGGCCGGCAAGTGTCCCGTCAAAGGCCATGGCTTGGCACCCTCAACTGCCGCTCGAGCCATCGGCCGGCGAGCGAGACCAGCAGGTTCAGCCCGCCGAAAACGGCCAGGATCAGCACCATCAGCTCGATCACGTTGTCATGGGCAGTCCAGATCATGATCGAGGCATAAACTATCTCGCCGACGGCGATCGCCGAGCCGATCGAAGTCAGCTTCACGAGGTTGACCAGGTTGTTGATGATGGACGGCAGGGCGACGCGAAAGGCGAGCGGCATTTCGAGCTGCCAGAACAGCTCCCTGCGGCTGAAGCCGAGCGAGAGTGCCGCCTCCAGCGTCGTCAACGGCACCGCCTCAAGGCCTGCGCGCAGCGACTCGGCATGGAGGGCAGCAATGTGAAGTCCAGCGACCGCCACGACCCAGAAAAACGGCGTGAGCGGATTGCGCTCGACGCCGCCCAGCGCCTGGCTCACCAGCATGTTCAGCACCATGAAGGCGCAGTAGAGTTGCACCAGTGTCGGCGTGTTCCGGGTAAGCTCGATGAAGGCGCGCGTCGGCCAAACCAGCCACGGACGCGACGAGGTGAGCGCCGCTGCCAGAAGTGCTCCGCCGACCAGGCTGACCGGGATGGAGCAAAGCACCAGCAGAAGAGTCGTAATCAGCCCCTCGTTCCAGATCGGGCGCTCATAGCCGTCGAGCAGGAAGCCGTAATTGAGACCTGCGTCACGAGCCAGTCGAACCAGGAATGCGAGAGGCTCGTCGACGAACCAGCCGGTGGATGCGACCATCATGACTTGAAGCGTGCATTCGCCTCGCGCAGGAAGTCGTCAATCACGAGTCCGTTCTTCTCGGCAATGCCAAGAATGAAACCGGAGCCGTGCAACTCCTTCAGGATCGCATCGATCCGCGCCTGGATGTCGGCCTCTCCCTTGCGAACCCAGACCACGCCGTCGGACGGGATGAGATCCGTGGGGAGCGGCAGCTCGAAATCCTGCCATTCCTCCGCCCTGTCCTTCACCAGCGCACGCAACGTGCCGGCGACATGCACGGCCGCGACGCAATTGCCGCCCTTCAGGGCGAGCAGCGACTCCGGTTGGTTCGGATAGCCCTTGACCTGGGCCCCGAACTCCTCGGCCAGCGGCTTGGCGTAGTTGCTGCCCTGGGACACGCAGACCGGCTTGCCCTTCAGGTCGCTCCATTGCTTGACGGCCGCGCTCTTGCGGGCCAGCAGTGCGCCCCCGACCCTGAAGAAGGGCGTAGCGGCAAAGTTCAGGATCTCCGCGCGTTCCGCTGTCCACTCCATGTTGGCAATCAGGGCGTCCACTTTACCCTGCTGGAGGAACTGCACCCGGTTGGGTGGCGTGACCGGCACCAGCGCGACGTTCGCGCCAAGACGACGGCCGATTTCCCGCGCGAGGTCGATATTGAAACCGAACTCGTCCTTCGTCTTTGGATCGATGTAGCCATAGGGCGGCCCGGAAAGGATAACACCGAACGTGATGGTCCCGCGTTCCCTGATCTTGTCCGATGTCGCATCGGCCTGTGCGGCGACCGGCAACAGCAGACGGCAAGCGGTGACCAGAGCTGCCACATGCAGGCAGTAACGGCGGATTCTCATGTTGCTACAATCGTTCGGTGCGAGGGGTCTTATCGAGCCGCGCGCCTGTCGTGTCGCCCCCGACGGAATCCATCCTATATGAAGTGAGGCTGTTGGCGGCGCAGGCTCGTGCGGCTGCTACCGGTTTAACGAGCGACCGGTGCAGTGAAAAGCCGGGCATCGCAATAAGAAAGTATTGCACTCCCCCTGAGCTTCACCTGGAAATATCCTTCCAATCGCCCTTCAAATTTCAGCATGAATCTTTGCGGGGTCACTCGATCATTTCATCTTGCGCGCGAGAAACGGACCAACGGCGTCGAGCACGGCCTTCGGCTGCTCTTCAGGCTGAAGGTGACCGCCGGGAATGGCCCAGCCGTCGACGTCGGAAGCCCAGCTCTTCCAGATATGAAGCGGCGTATCCGTCTCGCCGAATCGGCCCTGCTCCCAAAGCACCAGCACAGGGCAATCGAGGAGACGTCCGGTGGCGCGATCGGCGAGATCGTGCTCATGGTCGAGACCCGCGCCGGAGCGATAGTCCTGCATCATCGCGTGGCGCACCTCGGGCCGGCGGAACGCCTCACGGTAAGCCGCACGGGCTTCGTCCGTCACCGCGTCCGCGTCCTTGGCCATTCTTCGCAGCGTCCAATCCAGGAAAAAATCGGGGTCGCCGCCCAAAAGCCGTTCGGGCAGGTCATAGGGTTGCGCGAACAGCAGCCAATGATAGGCGCCGAGCGCAAAGTTCTTGCCCGCGCGCGCCCAGACCTCGCTGGTCGGAATTACTGTCAGGGATACGAAGGCCTGCACCGTTCCAGGATGGTCCAGCGCCAACCGGTATCCGACCCGCGCGCCGCGGTCGTGCCCGATGACGGCGAAGCGGTCGAACCCGAACTGCTTCATCACGGCGAGCTGGTCGCGCGCCATCGTCCGCTTGGAGTAAGCCGATGCATCGGCCAGCTGCGGGCCGCGGCTGTCGCCATATCCCCGCAAATCGGTGGCGACCACGGTGTAGTCGCGCGCCAGGACAGGCGCGATACGATGCCAGGCGACGTGGGTCTGCGGATATCCATGGAGCAGAAGCAGCGGAGGACCGCTCCCGCCTACAAACGAGGCGATCGTCGCGCCTTCGGTCTCGACATCGTAGCGCTGGAAGCCGTCGAGCATGGCAGCCTCTCCCGTGATCCTTTTGAAGGACGCCTGTTAGTCGATCTTCGCGATACCCGCCAGAGAAACCGTCGTCGACCGGGCACTTGCCTCCTCCCCTCCGTGCAGCATCGGTCGCACCGTAGATGTTTGTTGCCTTGTGCGGCGGGATTTTGGAATGGCATCGGGTATCGGCTTGGCGTCCCCTGTGGATCGCATCGCTACACCTGCGGCGATGACCGAAATGCCGGCGGCTCGGCTATCATCTATTCATGGAATGGCCTCGACTATGATCAGCCGCCGCCTCTTCGTTTCCGGACTGACCGCGTCGAGCATCGTCGTCGGGGGACGGCAAGCCCGCAGCGGATCGATCGAAACTCTGACGCTCGGATTTCAGAAGACCGGAATCCCGTTGGTCGCGCGTCAGCTCAAGATCTTCGAACGGCGTTTCGAGAAAAGAGGCATCGCGGTCAACTGGGTCGAGTTCTCGTCGGGTCTGAATCTGCTGCAGGCCATGGATATCGGCAATGTCAGCTTCGGCAATGCCGGAAATGTCGGCTGCATCTTCGTGCAGGCCTCCGGAGGACAGATCGTCTATCTCGCCGGGCAGCCTTCGGGACCGAAGAGCGAGGGCATCCTGGTCAAGGGTAACTCGCCGATCCGGTCCATAGCCGACCTGAAAGGCAAGAAAGTCGGCTATGCCAAAGGCTCGAGTTCGCACAACCTCATCGCAGCCGCTCTGGAGCAGAACGGGCTGTCGATTGGCGACATCACCTCCGTCAGCCTGGGCGCTGCCGACGCCGCCCTCGCCTTCGAGAATGGCAGCATCGATGCATGGGTCGTGTGGGATCCCTATTTTGCTCTAGGGCAGTCCCGTTCCGAGACGCGCGTCCTCGCCTATAGCGGCGACGTTCTCCCCGACAATGCCAGTTTTCTTCTGGCAAATTCCACGTTTGCGAATAGCCATCCCGAACTCATTCGCGATCTCATCGATGGTTCGGCCGAAGCGGGCGCATGGGCGAAGGCCCATCTCGACGAGGTGACGGCCGCGCTGGCGCAGGCGACGGGAATCAATCCGAGAGTACTCGCCGAGGTCAATGCGCGGGCAAATTTCGATGTCGTGCCGCTCAGCGACGCGATCCTGTCTCAACAACAGAAGACGGCCGATCGTCTGACGAAGCTTGGTGTGGTGCCAAAGCAGATATCGGTGCGCGACATTGTCTGGCGGCCGCCGGCATGACAATGGCAGCAACAGTCGGTTAGGCCAGCTGTCGTTGTCCATCCACGCGGTGTGATGGCCCGTACTCTCCCCTACTCTGCAGCGCTCTGACGCGTGCGGGGCTGGAAGGCTCCGGCCGCATGCCGGGCGGGCAGCCGGTCCCCTTGACCGAACAGCTTGTGGCGCAAAGAGCCTTCCGCATATGCGGTCTTGTAGAGACCGCGGTCCTGAAGTTCGGGGACCACGATATCGATGAAGTCTTCATAACTTTCCGGCACCACGATGCGGCTGAGATTGAATCCGTCGACATCCGTTTCGTCGATCCAATTCTGAAGCTCGTCGGCCATCGCCGGTCCGTCGCCTGTGATCGCCGTATAGCGACTGCCGAGAGCAAGCTCTCTCAGGAGATCGCGCTTCGTAAGGCCCCTTTGCGCGGCAGCGGCCGTCGCCGACTGGATCGCGTTCCCGGGCGCGTAAGGAATGGGCTCGTCGAGTTCGTACCGAGCGAAATCGATGCCGGTCGAGGCGGAGAAATGCGCCAGTCCCGCCTCCGGGCTGGCGTAGCGCAGATACTCGTCGCGCTTCTCCTCAGCTTCGGCCGTGGTTCGGCCCGGCACCACCGCGATGCCGACGAAGATCTTGATGTCGCCGGGACGGCGGCCGGCGCGTTCGGCCTCCGCCCGGATCGCACGGACCGCATTCCGGGCCGTCGGCTTGTCACGAGCGGAGATGAAGACGCATTCGGCGTGCTGGCCCGCGAAACTGCGGCCTCGTGGCGAGGTGCCGGCCTGGTACAGCACCGGCGTACGCTGTATCGACGGCTCTGCGAGATGATAGCCCTCGACGTCGAAAAACTCGCCGTGATGCGAGATCGGCCTGACCTTGCTGGGATCAGTGAAAACGCGGGCCGCCCGGTCTCGGCGGACGGCATCGTCGTCCCAGCTTCCCTCCCAGAGCTTGTAGAGCACCTCGAGATATTCTTCGGCATAGTCATAGCGGCGATCGTGCTCGGGCAGATGCCCGTCGCCCTTGCCACGATGTGCGCTTTCCAGATAGCCGGTGACGATGTTCCAGCCGATGCGCCCCTGCGTCAGATGATCGAGGGTCGAGAAGCGCCGCGCCAGGGTATAGGGCGCTTCGTTGTGCACGTTCACGGTAATGGCGAATCCCAGATTGGACGTCACCGCTGCCATGGCGGAAACAAGCAAGATCGGATCGTTCACCGGGAGTTGAACGGACTCGCGCGCCGTCAGATCGATCCCGCCACCGTAGACATCATAGACCCCGATGATATCAGCGATGAAGATCCCGTCGAAAAGCCCGCGCTCGAGCAACTTCGCCTGGTCCGTCCAATAAGCCAGCGTGTTGTAATCGGACGAGCGGTCCCGCGGATGCGTCCAGGCTCCGTGGTTGATATGTCCGACGCAATTCATGTTGAAGGCGTTGAGGAGAATTTGTTTCTTCGCGACCATCAGTAGTCTCTCTTCGTTGAAAATTTAGGCCACCGAGATGGCGGGCGCCGACCCGACGGATCTCGGAGCATCCTCGCAAGCTGCAGCAGCATCGTGCAGCGCTATGCGACAGCCCCGGATATCCGCGCCCGCAACTGCCGTCGGATCGCCTTCTCTGCTTCCTGGGGCGATCGAAACACCCGGCCGTTCAAGCGGCTGAGATCATCGAGCTCCGATTGAAGACGGTAGCGCTTTCCGTCACGAACCACGAATCCGACCGATCGAGATTGAAGCTCAATGGCAAAGGCAAGGGGCATAATGCTACGCTCCTGCACCGTGAACGGCCGTGTAACGGAGATCCACGCCAAGCCACGTCAGGAGCTGTCGACGCAATTCGCCGAATCGCTCGCGACTGATGTCGCGCGGTCGCGGCAGGTCGACGACCAGTTCATGGGCGATGACGCCCGCTTCCATCACGAGCACCCGATCGGCGAGCAACAGGGCTTCCTCGACGTCATGCGTCACCAGCAACACTGCATAGCCGTGCCGACGCCAAAGATCTCCAACGAGGGTCTGCGCATTGAGGCGCGTCAACGCATCGAGTGATCCAAAGGGCTCATCGAGCAGAAGCAGGTCGGGATCGCGGACAAGCGTCCTCGCCAGCGAGGCCCGCTGAGCCTCCCCGCCCGAAAGCACCTTGGGCCACACCTCCGCCCGATGTCCCAGGCCAACCTCCCCAAGCGCCGCGTCTGCCCGCGCGCGATTGGGCAGTCCGGGAAGACCGAGTACGACGTTCCGCCAGACCGACTTCCATGGAATGAGCCGCGGCTCCTGGAACGCGACTGCCCGCCGGGCCGGTACGGCGACTTCGCCCTCGATCTCCGCATCCAAATCCGCAAGCACGCGCAAGAGCGTCGACTTGCCGCATCCACTTGCGCCGATCAGGGCAACGAATTCGCCTGCGGCAATATCGAGGTCGAGATCGTCGATGACGGCGCGAGCACCGAAACGACGTGTTAAACCGCGCACGCGCACCACGGGAGGACGAGGCGCCTCCCGCTCGGCGGCGCTCAGGTTCCGGTGAACGACGGCCGCCATGACAGCAGGACCCTTTCGAGAAAGCGGACGAAGGCGTCGACGATCAGCCCGAGCAGCGCATAGACGACGAGACAGACGACGATCACGTCGGTCTGGAACAGCTCCCGCCCGGTATTCATCAGATAGCCTATCCCGGCGCTGGCATTGATCTGCTCGCCGAACACCAGCGCCAGCCAGGCAACGCCCAGCGAGTAGCGCAGGCCAATCAATGCGTTGGGAAGCGCACCCGGCAGCACCACGTTCCACACCAGAGCGGCACGGCTGAGCCCCAGCGTCAGGCCGACCTCGACCAGCTTCTGATCGACGTTCCGGATGCCGGCATAGACGTTGAGGTAAAGCGGGAACGCGGTTGCAAGCGCGATCAGCGCGATCTTGGGCTTCTCGCCGATGCCGAACCAGATGATCAACAGCGGAATGAGGGCGACGATGGGCATCGTGCGCAACATCTGCATGGTGGAATCGATCAGGTCTTCGCCGAGCCTGAACAGGCCGGACAGGATCGCGAGAACGACCGCGACGGAGCCTCCGATCGCAAGTCCCGCGGCCGCGCGGCCAAGCGAGACCAGGATCGCCTGCTGAAGCTCACCGGTTGCGAGCAGCTTGGATGCACTCGCGACGACCACTGCCGGCCCTGCCAGAACGTCCTGCGGCAGCAGTCCACTGGCCGACGCGAGCTCCCAGATCAGGAGGACTGCAAGCGGGCCGATCGCCCGGCGCAGCGGTCGCGGCAACCCTTGCCTGGCGAGCCGCTTCGGCTTGATCCGGACAAGCTGCGGCGAATCCGTCTTCGCCTGGCCCGATGTGGCCGGCTGTACGGCTTCGTCCGGAGAATGCAGTAGCGCTTCCGCCACGGGGTCGAGCACGGTCATCGCGCCAGGCTCAGCCGACCGGTATGTCGCGCACGACGCGCGAGCGGAAATCGATATCGCCGTTAAGGATCCCGATCGAGGTCCATGTATCGAACGTCTTCCGAAGACGGTCCGCGAAGGCGTCGTCGATAGCGATACGGCGATAGCTCGAGTCCTCGAAATAGAGCGCCTCAGCGATCGCATCGTCCTGTTTGGTGAAGGCTTTCAGCCATTCGATATCCTTGGCCCGCTGCTCCCGCGACCAGACATAGCCGCGTTCGATCCGATTGAAGAAATCGGCCATGGCAAGGCGCTTTCGTGCATCCGCCAGCGCGGACGGCGTCGCCGAGAACACGAACAGGCCGCTGTTGATCCCGACGCCGTCGGAGAGGATGCGCGCGCCGAGCTGACCGCGGGCCCGCGCGACGTAGAGGCCCCAAGTCGCCCAGCTGTCGATCGCGCCGCTCTGGAATGCAGCGGCCGCATCCACGGGGTTCATGAACGCGAGCTTGACCTCGTCGAGACCAACTCCGGCCTGGCGCAGAGCCCCGACCACCAGATGGTGCGCGACGCTGCCGCGCGTCGTCGGCGAGATCGTCTTTCCGCGAAGATCTGCGATCGCCTCGACCGGACTATTGCGAGGGACCAGCAAGGACGTGCCGAGGCCGCCATTGTCCCAGGCCGCGACGACCTGAACCTTGGAGCCATTGGCGATTGCGGTCACCGTCGGCGAATCGTTTGCAGCTCCGATATCGATCGCGTCCGCCTTGAGCGCCTCATGCAGGTTCACCGCAGCGGGAAACACCGACCAATCGATCTTGTAGGGGACGTCATCCAAGAGTCCCGCCGCGCGCAGCTTGCTTTGCTGCTGGCCGACCTGATCGCCCACCCTCAACGTTACCCCCGAGAGATCGGACGCCGCCAGAGCCGGCATGGTGCCCGTGGCAATCCCAAGCCCGGCACCAACGAGGAAGAGACGACGAGAAACGAGGTTCATCATGAGGCCGTGCCTTACTCTAGGGCGATCATTCTCCTCCGCTGCCCGGCCAGATTCTGCGGCGCAGCCTCTCCCGTGCAACGGAGGAAGTCTTACATTCATCCCTCAGGGGGAAAGAACACCAGCGCCCGCACCTCGATGCTCTCCCGCGGAGGAGCACCAGGGGCGAGCGGATTTTCGAACGAGGTATGGAATGACAGCCGCGCTCGTCCATCGTTAGCGCTGTCATGAATCCGGATCAGGAGAGCTTCGTCCGTCGCCATCTCCGAGAAGTAGTGCCAGCGATGCGCGGGCCGATATTCCACTCGCGATGTTTCACCGCGGACGTGAGCATAGACGAGATCGCTCGCAATCAAATCGGCATCCGTAAACGATTGCGCGTCGCACAGCGCAAGCGGCGAATCCAGAACCGGACCGCGAACGGGGCGCCATACGTTCACGATGCCGAAGCGATGCTTCAACAGCTCGTCCGCCTCAGCGCCCAAATGATCCCGGACCCGGCGCCGAGCGGAATTGACCGTATGGTCATTGTGGACCTGCCGCGACGGCGGCGCGAGCCCTGCGCGCCCGGCATTGCGGACATTGTGATCGAAGACGAAAACCCGGCTGGCGCCGACCGCATCGCGCAGCAGTCGCTCGACCTCAGGATAGTAGGTGCGCTTGATTTCCTCATCATCATAGAAACTGGTGACCGCCGTGGGCGCATTCACCAGGGCAAACCCGCTGCGATCGAGCGTGAATTCAGCCTCGCGGCCACGCGCATCCTCAATCTGGACTTCGCGCTCGTCATCGATACCGTTCCATTGAGGCACGCCTGGCGGCGGCTCGATGCGGTAGAACGTCGGTTTCTCGGCTCCACGCTTGAGATAATGGAGCGTCGCAGTCAGATTGCGAGGGGCGACGGCTGTCTGGATGGTCATCGTTTGCTCCTACTCCGCAAGTGCGGGCGAATGGCACCATCATCTTGTTTGTGCTGTCATGTTAGCTCAGTGCCTCACCTGCGTCAGGACAGCATCCACCAAAGACTCCGCGCTCGCGTATCTGATCCTCCAAAAATGAAACTCGCGAAGAAATCCGCTTCTCTTCGGTGAGACCGGCTCCGCTGACCGGTAGCGTGCAGTCGCGATCGACGGCACGTAAGGGATGGCCAATTCGGGTTCAAATGCCGGGCGTGTTCGAAAGTACCGACGCAGGCTTTGCCAAGCCCAAATGATCCCGAAACGTCGAACCCGAATATTCGGTTCGATAGAGTCCGCGCCGCTGCAGCTCTGGAACCACAAGACTGGTAAACGCCTCGACGGATTCAGGTATGTAGGGCGGGAAAATGTTGAAGCCGTCGGCGGCACGTTCATCGAACCAGAGCTGGATATGGTCGGCGACTTCGATCGAATCACCGACGACGGTGGCACCGACACTAATGTGGCCGATGATTAGGTCGCGATAGGTCAGGCGCCTGGCGCCCTTAACGTCACGCCGGGTGAGACGCGTGACATGGGCGAATAGTCGCTGGCCTTCCTCATTGGCCTCTGCCAGCACCAGGGGGTCGACGGGAGCGTTACGGTCTTGACCCGCGATATCGACGCCGATCACGGCCGACACGGCCGTGAGGTTGCGACGCTTTCCCATTCCGCCCATAGAACCGTAGCGCCCCGCTCCGCCACCATCGCCCTCCGGGTCCAGTGCGACAAAGGAATTGAGATGGTCTAATATCTCTACGGCCTTCGCCGTCGTTTCAGCGACGATCGGGGTCAGTCCCGGTAGAATGGCGATATCGGCATCCTTCCTGCCGTATTTGATGGCTCTGGATTTGACATCGGCATAGTAGGCCTTCGCGCTCTCAATCGTCGCCTGACCGGCGAAGATGACATCGGCATCGCGCGCTCCGAGTTCGCGTGAACGATCTGACGTGCCAGCATGCAGGATGACGGGGTGGCCCTGAGGCGGACGCCTGATGTTGAGAGGGCCTGCCACGTCGAAATAGCGCCCCTTGTGGTGCAGCGGCGTAATCGCGTCGCTATCCCAAAGTCCCCGCACCACAGTGACAAATTCATCCGCCCAGTCGTAGCGCTTCTCGGTGTCCCAATGAGCTTCGCGGGAAAAGTTACCGGCCGCAATTGCATCCGCGCCCGTCACCAGGTTCCAGGACGCGCGCCCTTGGCTCAGATGATCGAGCGAGGCGAACATGCGAGCGAGATTATAGGGGTCGTAGTAGGTCGGATTTGCCGTGACGACGATGCCGATATGGCTGGTTGCCGCCGCCAGGCTCGCCCCGGACACGAAGGGCTCTAGACGTGACATCTGGGAGGGATTGGTGGTCTGCAAAGCCGGATCACTCGCCAGCCGGTCGCCCAGAAAGAGAAAGTCGAACTTGGCCGCTTCCACAAGCTGAGTTACGTGCTGCAAAAACTCAATATCGAAGGCGGCTCCGGCATGCGACGAGGGATAGCGCCAGCCACTGGGATGCGTCCCGCCAGCCCAAAACATCAGACCGAAATGAAGTTCTCGCTTGGACATGATGGAACGCTCGCGGGATGGGTCAGGCTGCCGGCCGTCGTGCCGGCTGTTCGAAGATATTGCGCGGCCGGGTCAAACCGAGCCGCTCGCGCAGGGTGGCCGATTCCTTGCCGGTTGCCAGCCGCTGCCGCCGCGCCAGCTCCGGGACGACATGCCGGGAAAAGGCATCCAGGCCAATGCGCAGGACGCGAGGCGCCAACACCAGACCATCCAAATCCAAGGCATTGGCCAGCGCCTCGATCTGATCGACGATCTCCTGCGGGCTACCAGCGACGTAATTCGTGACCGGCACCCTCGCCTTGCCTGTCACAAGATTCCCCTGAAGAAAGGGAACGACTTCGGCAAACACGAGCAATTGCCGCCGATCGAGTTGGGCGCTCTTGGCTGCACTGAACACATCGTCGCGCAAGGTCACGACATTATCTGCCGCCTCGGCTCCCAGGATCACGATATCAGCGTGTCGGCCAGCGAAGACCGCCGACTGCTTGTCCACGACACGATGAGCGAGGATAACCTGGCCCTGGGGAGGACGCGCGACGTTCAACGGCCCTTTGACCCTGAAAGACGGACCCTCGTGCTCGATGGGATGGATCTTGGTGCCATCAACGAACACGCCGCTCTGCTTGTCTCGAACGAAGGCATCGTCTTCCCAGCTATCCCAGAGTCTGCGCGCGATTCCGAGGATTTCATCGGCCCGCTCGTAGTGAGCCTCGGATGTGGTATCACTTTGCCCGTAGTTGGCGCTGGCAGGGTCCACCGCCCCGGTTGACACCAGCCAGCCCGCACGCCCATGCGTAACGTGGTCGAGCGAAGCGGCGAGCCTCGTGACATTGTATGGCTCGACGTAGCTCGTGTTGGCCGCGGCGATCAAACCGATGTGGCGCGTCCGGGTCGCAAGGAAAGACGCGGTCGTGAATGCTTCGCTGCGCGCAGGGTCCGCATCACCGACGCTGTCGTCGATCAGAAGGAACGTAAAGCCGGCACTTTCCAGGTCCTGGGCCAGAGTCGTCAGGTGACCGGGATTCAAGGGATCGAAGCTTTCGTCGTGCGTCTGGTGCCCGGATTGGGGGGCGTAGAGAAAGCCGAGGTGGAGCGGTTTGGCCATCATGGTCTCCGGTCTGTCAGGCCACGGTTGCTGTTGGGCCCGGTTCCAGCGCGCGGAGCGCGTCATAGATCCGGGCTTCGCGTTGCAGGAGCTCGATGTCGCCTCGCCGGCGTGGGCGCGGCAGATCGAGGGCGACGATCTCGGCGACCCTTCCCGGTCGCGGTGACAGGAGCACGATACGATCGGCTAGATACACGGCTTCTCCGACGTCATGCGTCACAAAGACGATCGTCTTCCGGCGCTGCTGCCAGATACGGATCAGGTCCTCCTGCAGCTTGTTGCGGGTAACGTAGTCCACAGCGCCGAAAGGCTCATCCATCAGGAGAACGTCGGGATCGCCGACAAGCGCGCGAGCGATGCCAGCGCGTTGTTTCATGCCGCCCGAAATTTGGTGCGGGAACTTGTCGCCGAAGCCGTCGAGACCCACCAGGGACAGATGCTCGTCGACCAATCGTTGGGCTTGCACCTTGTCCAATCCGCGCAGTTCAAGGCCCAGTCCGACATTGGCCGCGACTGTGCGCCACGGGTAAAGCGAGGCATCCTGGAACACCACGCCAAGCTCACCGCCCGGACCTGCAATCGGCCTATCATGAAAAAGGGCCGAGCCACCACTTGGCTGCTGCAATCCGGCGAGGATCTCCAGGAGCGTACTCTTGCCACAACCACTGGCGCCGAGCAGGACGACGAACTCGCCTTCTTCGACTGAAAAGCTGATGTTGCTGAGCGCGCGCACCGGCGGCGCGCCCGGATAGAGCTTGTCGAGAGAACTGATCGTGAAGGCAGGCATATCTTTGCGCTCGTACTTGCTCTGCCTCACTGCGCCTTGCGCACGGGATAGACGAACGGCTTCACATAATCCTGGGGGATGAAGCGCGTATCGATATACTTGGCCGCGTCGTAAAACTCCTTCTGGTTTCCGACATCGATCTCGAGCTGCTGCGTGTCGTGGATCGCCTTTGGATCGACCGCCGGATTGGCGTCCCAGACATCGTCTTCCTGATAGATAGCGCGCTTCACCGCCTCCGGATTGATCTTCAATCGGGCCTGCAGCCAGGGGAGGTATTCATCATAATGCGCCTTAGCGTAAGTGTAGGACTTGAAATAGGCCCGCAGCCCGCGCCGAAGCAGGTCGGGATCCTTGGCGATCACGGCATCGCCCGCGATCAGAACGCCCGTGTGATAGGTCGGAAGATAGTCCCATGCGCGGGCAAGTGTGCCCGACACGCCCTCGATTTCGCCGAGAGCTGCGAAGGGCTGATGGATGATGGTCGCATCGACCTGCTTGGTTTCAAGCGCGCCATATGCCTTGTCGGTCGCGCCCGCAGCAAAGAGCGTCACGTCTCGGCCGGGATCAATACCTTCGGCCTTCAGGAGATAGCGGGCGACCGATGCGAGATTGCCGCTTGTGTCTGGTCCGACGCCGACCGTCTTCCCCTTCAGATCGGCAAAGGAGTTGATGCCCTTCCGGGCAATCAGGAAATACGGTCCCTTGGAACGGAAGGCGGCCGAGACAATTTTGATGGGCGCTCCCAAAGCGGCGGCACGCAGATAGACGCTGGTCGGTCCGAAGGCGAAGGTGACATCGCCTCGAGAGGTCGCGGTAACCGGATCCTGCGTTCCGACAAATTCGACGTTCAGGCCTTCCTCGGTGAAGAAGCCCTTCTCCACACCGAAGACGATGGGCTGCTGCGTATAGCTTGTCGTGTCCTGCAGCTTGAGGGTCTTTTTGTCCTGCGCGCCGGCGGCCACCGTGAGACCAAGAGTGAGTGTTGCAACACCGAGAAGGCGAGCCGGAAGGCTTGTAGAGAGCATGATAGTTCCTTGAGGTGGATGGTGGCGGAAAGACGCGAGACCGGGACCCGTCAGACGTATTTCCACTTGAGCAGGATACGCCTCTCGAGCAAGTCGACCAGATAGATGATCAAAAGCGCGATCGACGTGACGAGAATGACGAGGGCGAAGACACCGGCCGTGTCGTAGATGCCCGAGAGCTTGTTGAGGAGATTTCCGACGCCGGCCTTGGAGGCGACGATCTCGGCAAAAAGCGTCGCGAGCAGACAGGTCGCCGCCTCGATGCGCACCGCCGCCATGATCGACGGCGTGGCCGATGGCAGCACGACCTTCCAGATGATCTGGCGCCGGCTCGCCCCGAGCGTCCGCGCGACCTTGATGTGACTTTCCTGGACCTGCTTGATACCGGCGATCGTATTGAAGACGAAGAGGAAATAGCAAAACAGAAAGATGATGAACACCTTGTGCTCGAAACCCAGACCCAGATAGAGCGTGAGCAAGGGAATAATGGTGACCTTGGGGATCGCCATGAGCCAGACCAGGAAGGGGTTCAAGAACTGATGCACCTTCGGAAAGAGGCCCATCCCGATCCCTGTTGCGATGCCGAGGACCGCGCTAAGTCCCACGCCAACGCCAGCTTCAGCGAGTGTCACCGAGAGGTGAAATAGCAAATTCTCCCTGGTGAATAGCTGAGGAAAAGCAGCGGCGATCTGCGTCGGTGATGCCAGATAGATGCGTTTTACTGCGCCACTATCGACTGCAATTTGCACTGCCAGCAGGATCGCGGCGACGACGAGGATCTGGACGATGGGAATCCAGGGAAGCTTTGCGGCGAGAGAGGCCGCAATTGTGCGGCTGTGCTTCCGCGCAGTCTGAACATCAACGACAGTTTGAATCGACTCGACCGACATAGCCATGCCTTGATACGCAACGGGCGGAGATCACGCGCGCGAATGTGTCCTTGCAGCGAAACCAAACTAGACCAATTCGGCAGACAAAATATTCCATAGTTTGATCCCACGCGTGATGACGCATCTCGGAACAGCCTCAGCGACAGTGAAGGAATTTGCAGATGAAATACGGGACGCTCGCAAGCACCGGAATTCAGGTGTCACGAATCGCCTTCGGATGTTCAAGCTATGGATCGAAGGACTGGATGCCGTGGGCGTTGAGCGAAGAGGAAGCGCAGGACCACTATCGTCGCGCCTTCGAATCCGGCTTCACCTTCTTCGATACCGCCGACTCCTATTCATCCGGCCTCAGTGAAGAGATCCTGGGCCGGGCGGTGAAACGTTTCTCCGGGGGGCGCGACCAGGTCGTTATCGCCACCAAGGTCTTCTTTGCAACGGGGGCCGGAACCAATCAGAACGGTTTGTCGCGAAAACACATTCGGCATGCCATCGACGACAGCTTGCGTCGCCTCGGCACCGACTATGTCGATCTTTATCAGATTCATCGCCTCGACCCGCTTACGCCCTTCGAGGAGATCCTTGAGGGGCTCGATGCAGTGGTACGCGCCGGCAAGGCGCTCCATATCGGCGCTTCGAGCATGCACGCTTTCCAGTTTGCAAAGCTGCAAGCCCTTGCCCAGGCCAACGGGCTGGCGAAATTCGTCACCATGCAAAACAAGTATAATCTTCTCTATCGCGAAGAGGAGCGAGAGATGATTCCTTTCTGTCGTGACCAAGGCGTTGGAATAATTCCTTACAGCCCTTTGGCGAGGGGGCTGCTTGCCGGCAGCCGACGCGACAACACCGAACGGTCACGGGTCGTCAAGGACTTCTCGCGGCCGGACGACGATGCAGTGATCGACCGGGTATTCACCGTGGCGAAGGCTCGCGGCTGCAAACCTGCCCAGGTCGCACTCGCCTGGTTGCTGCATAACCCTGCGGTGACGGCTCCGATACTAGGAGCGACCAAGGCCCATCATATCGACGATGCCGTGGCCGCGCTCGACATCCAGCTCACGGACCAGGAGCTGGACACGCTCGAAGAGGCTTATCGCCCGCAGCAGGTTCAACACGACCGAAATGAGAAGCTTCAATCAGGCCACACCGCGGGCGCGGACCTCAGACATCTGTTTCGTCGTCCAATAATTCACAGCCATTGAAGATTGCATCCCAAGAATCGCTGCGGATCCAAAACAGAAGTTGCGTCCAAGGCGACAGGATCGAAAGCCGGTCATCGACAGGAAAGATCGTCTGATCCTGTCGGGACCGTCAGGCCGCCTTGGCCTGCAGGTAGCGCACCCGCGGGATCACATGTTCAGCGAAGCGTCGCATGTTCTCGTCGACGGGCTGGAATTGCAGCATGAACAACTCGACGCCGATCGTATTGAACTCGATGATCCGCTGGGCAACCGTATCGTAGCTGCCGACCAGGCGCGCGGACGTGCCGCCATTGGTCCCGACCCTCGCCTCCTTTGCTGCGGTCTTGAACATCTGCGCTTCCGGATCAGCGTTGCCGACGAGCCGCGCCCGCGTCGGCTTGTCCTTCTCCGAGATCGCGAACAGGTCGGCCAGTTCGGCCTGCGCTTCCGCATCCGTCTCGCGCGCCACGACGAAGCCGGCCAACCCGAAGCGTATCGGCGCGCCGCGCCGCCGCCTCCGCGCCACGTCCTGGACCAATGCGCGAATATCGTCCAGCGGTTGCCCGTTCATGAAATAGACGTCGGCAAAATCGGCCGCCAGCGCACGCGCCGCCTCGGACTCGCCGCCGAGATAGATGGTTGGCCGGGTACGGTATCTGTCGCTGGGTCGTAGCTGGTAGGAATCGACATTAAAATGGCGGCCCTTGAAGTCGACGCGACGGCCTGATGCCAACCCCTCCACGATCTCGATCCACTCGCGGCCATAGGCGTAGCGATCGTCATGCTTGGGGAAGCCGATACCGGCGCGCTCCAGCTCCGGGCGATACCAGGCATTGACAAGGTTGATCCCGAAGCGACCGCCGCTGATGTCCTCGATCTGCAAGGCCATTTTCGCAAGCGCCACCGGGTGCTGCAACAGCGGCTTGATGGCCGCGATCAGCTCGATCCTCTCCGTGATGGATGCAAGGGCCGCAGCACCCGTCCAGGTCTCCAGCAGGTCCTGATCGTCACCGCTCGGATGGATGATGTGCTGGGCCAGAAGTGTCGAGTCATAGCCGAGCGATTCCGCTTCGAGGATCTGACGCCGGACGCGCTCCCATGAGGCATCCGGCGGATCCTTTGGATGATGGCGCGACGCCCAGCTGCCATGCGTGAGCGCCCACACACCAAATCGCAGGGGGAGTACCATCTAATTCAATCCTCGTGCTGATAGCTACAGCACCGGCCAAGGACCGGGCCTAGACCAGCTGGCGTCCGCCGCATTCGCTCAAAACGCGGGAATCTGGCCGGGCAGCTTGTCCTTGATGAGTTGGCGGATGGTGTCGTTCTGATAGGCGCGCACCAGCTTGGGCACCCAGGCAGCGTCCTTATCGCGCTCACGGACAGCGATGAAATTGTTGTAGGGGTTGTTGACGGGGGATTCGATCGCGATGGAATCCTTGCCCGGGATCAGTCCCGCGGGAACGGCGTAGTTGGTGTTGATCACCCCGGCATCGACGTCATCGAGGCTGCGCGGAAGCTGGGCCGCGTCGATCTCGCGAAGCTTCAGCTTCTTCGGATTGTCGACGATGTCGAGAACGGTGGGCAACAGGGCCGCGCCGTCCTTGACCTTGATAAGATTCTGAGCTTGGAGCAACAGGAGCGCACGTCCACCATTGGAAGGATCGTTCGGGATTCCGATGGAAGCGCCGTCCTTGATCTCGGTGACGGACTTCACCTTCCTGGAGTACAGGCCGATAGGCGCGACGATGGTCTCTCCGACCGGAATGATCTTGTAACCCCTCGTCTTGATCTGGTTGTCAAGAAAGGGTTTGTGCTGGAAAGCATTTGCATCGAGGTCGCCGGCGTCAAGCGCCGCATTGGGCAAGAGATAGTCGTTGAATACCAGCACCTGGACGTCAAGTCCGTCCTTGGCCGCGATCTCCTTGACCTTGGCCCAGACGATCTCGGCGTCACCGCCCGATATTCCGACCTTGATTCTCTGATCGGCGAAGGCGGGCGCGGCGAAGAGCGCGAATGCGGCGACGAGCGAGAACAGACGATGTTTCATTTTGTTCGATCTTGCATGCCTTGAAGGGAGAAGATCGGATAATGAGAAGAACTTCCAACATACGCAATGAAACGCTAAACTAAAATTTGCTGCGACCGTGAAAGGAATCGTCCTCCGTATAAGCTCACGCAGCAATGTCTCATCAATTGCGGTCGAGGAAACTCTGCACCTCACGAAACAGGACGTCCCGGCCCGTCTCCACTTCGACAAAGTGCGTGGCGCGAGGGATTTCGATCAGGTGGCGCACGGGTGCGTTGCGCAGAAGCCCGAACAGAGCCTGCGACTGAGCGAGCGGCGTCAATTCGTCCCATTCACCACGGATGATCAGCGTCGGCGCCGAGATCTTGCTGGGATCGTAGATCGCCTTGTTGACACTCCAATACGCGGCACCATCGGCCAATACGCCGGTAGGCGAGCGGAAGCGCAGAGGATTATGCGCCTTCGCATCCGGCTGGTTTGCCAGGACAGCCTGCTCCCAGATTTTCTTCCAGGCGGGCGGGAATATCTCCTCGGCACGCCCGTCCGGGACGCCGGTCTGAAGTCGCTTGAGCGAACCGTCTATCGTCCATTCCTGCCAGGCTGCTTCAGGAGCTTTGCTGCCACCTGAAGACAGCCATGGCGGTGCAAGCAGAACCAGGCTGGCCACATGTTCCGGTCGTTCGGCTGCATAGCTGCCCGTGATGAGGGTCCCCCAGGACCAGCCGATCAACTGAACCTTTGAAATAGAGCGTTTTGAAAGGATGCATTTGACTGCCGCACCGAGATCCTCGACGGCATCTCTGGTCGTGGCAAACGGCTTCGACTGGTCGGCAGGTGGAGTCGAGCCGCCATACCCCCGCACGTCGACGAGCCAAACATCATAGCCTTGCGATGCGATATGGTCGGCCCAGGATCCATCTCCAACCGCGAGATCGAACACCGTCTCCGAAGGCTGGGTCGATCCATGGATGTAGAGCACGGTGCGGGCCGCACTGAAGCTCTTCAGTCCCTTGGGATGCTTGTTTCGTAGAAAGAGCTGAACGCCGGGCGTCTCGGACGAAATATGAAAGTCTTCCGTGACGAGCTGCACAGGCTCTCCTGCCCAAGCCGGCGGCGATGCCAGCGAGAGCGACGCCAGAAGTGAAGAGAAGAGTAAGCGCTTCATATGACTTCCCTCAAATTGCAAGCGTCGATTTGATCGCAGCCTTGCAAGAAAATCTTCTCAGCGCATTTCGTCGCTCATGCCCGCGCCCGTCAATTCCAAATAGTTCGGCGTAATGAGAATGATTCAACTCCAGCGCATCTCGCATTAATCTGAGCTGCACGCATTTGGGGCGGATGTCAGAGCAAGAAAAATTATCCGTGCGCTTATCGAGGAAAGAATCCTGTCGAACGACTGATCTCCCTTGAAATGAACGCCTTATTTTTCTGCGCGGATTGACTCGATACCGACGCAATGCCGATCTGCCGCTCGCATTCGCGCTGCACGCGGCGCTACGGCAGTTCAATGAGGGGGCACCATGTCGGCATACATTCGCAACGGAAGGCCGGGACGACGCGATATTCTTCGCTTGGCGCTTGCAGTAGGAGCCGTCTCTCTATCAACAAGGCGTGGTTGGGCACAGACCAGCGCGAAGCCGGACACCATCCGCATCGGTTATCTGACGGCGGCGAGAGCCTGGGTTGTCGGCAAGACCGACGGCAGCTTCGACAAGGCTCTCGGCGCCAAAATCGAATGGGTACCCTTTCCATCGGGAGGCCCCGCGTTGTCCCTGCTCGCAGCCAAGCAGATCGACTTTGCCATCTTTGGCAACACGCCGATCGTGGCCGGCCTTTCGCGCAAGCTGCCCATTCAGATCCTAGGTTCGCCCGAGATCGTTGCCACCAGCGAGCGGCTCGTGGCCAAACCCGGCATTGCAACGCTCAGGGATCTCGAAGGCAAGCGGATTGCCGTGGCGCCCTCCTCCACGATGGCCTTCGCGCTCGAGGCCGTGATCCGTATCAACAAGCTCGACGCCAGCAAAATCAAGCGCCTGCCTTTGAGCCAGCCGGATACGATCGCGGCCTGGAAGCGCGGCGATATCGATGCAACCTATATCAACGGGCCATTCTGGGCAGAGCTGTTGGCCGATGGCGGTCAGCAATTGCTGGTATCTGAGCAATTGCAGCCGTCCGGCGTCTTCGTCTGGAACAGCGCCGTTGTGAGAACCGAGTTTGCAGAGAAATATCCCGATACGGTCGTGGCGTGGCTCCAGACGGTTCAGGCGCAGTTCGACCGCTATCGTTCCGACCCAGAGGGGATCTCGCGTATTCTTGCGAAGGATTTCGGCGCACCGTTCGAGGCCGTCCGCGACACGCTGGCCGGGCTCCGCTATCCCACGTTTCAGGAACAACTCGGCCCAAAATATTGGGGCGAAGGGCCAACCGCGGCGAAGGACGCTCCGCTCATCAGGGCACTCGATGATGCGGCTGCGTTCCTAGCCGAGGCCGGCGAGATCAAGCGTGGCGACGTTCCGGCCTCGTTCGTCCCAGCGGTCAACTACGCATTGCTGCGCCGCGCGTTCCCATCTTGAGCGGCACCAGACGTTTCCTGATCGGCATCTCTGCTGTCGCCGGCGTTACCATGGCATGGGAGATTGCCGGTCGAACTCATTTGGTCGAGCCGTTGCTGCTTCCGCCGCCGTCGGAAATCCTGGCAACGGCCTTCGATCTTGTCCGGGACGGCTATCGCGGTACACCGCTTTGGGCGCATCTGGCACTCAGCATGGCGCGAGCCCTCGGCGCGTTTGCAGCCGCCACGCTGATCGGCGTACCGCTGGGGCTCGCGATGGGCGCTGCTCCGAGCTTCGGCGCCGCGATCGATCCGTTCGTGCAATTCCTGCGCCCCCTGCCAAAACTTGCTCTCATCCCACTGGTGATCCTGTGGTTCGGAATTGGTGAGACTTCAAAAGTCTTGCTGATCTTCATTTCCGCCGTGCTCAGCATCATCGTGGGCACTGTAGCCGCGGTCGGCGGCGTTCAAAGACAGCGTATCCGGGCCGGACAGGCTTTGGGCGCGCATGGCGCCACACTGTTTCGCTACGTAATCCTGCCCCACATCCTGCCTGAGCTGTTCGTGACATTGCGACTGTCCTTTGGAATCGGCTGGACGACACTGATCGCGGCGGAAATGATCGCCGCTGACGCCGGAATAGGCTGGATGGTCGTCAATGCGGGCGCCTACCTGCGCACCGACATTGTCATGCTCGGCATCGTTCTTCTGGGCGGCACAGGGTACGCGTTGGATCTTGCCCTCGTCGGCCTCCAGCGTTGGTTGGCCCCGTGGGCGGGACGCGCTTGAGATGGCCGGCTCTCCGCTCATCGTGCTGAAGAACGTCGAGAAGAGCTTCGAGGACGTGCGCGCCCGTCGCACGACCGTTGCGCTCGATGGTCTGTCTCTCAACATCGCCGAAGGCGAATTCGTCTGCCTCCTGGGGCCGAGCGGCTGTGGCAAGTCGACTGTGCTGGACCTGCTTGCGGGCTTTGATCAGCCGACCCGCGGCGACGTCCGGATCGGCGGCAAGGCAGTCTGCCGCCCATCCCCGGACCGTGGCATCGTGTTCCAGGAAGCCACGTTGTTTCCCTGGATCTCCGTATTCGACAACATCACCTTCGCACCACGACTGGCCGGACGCCCTGTGGCCGAGTATCGGGCTGCGGCACAAGAGCTGATCGAGGTCATGGGACTGCGCGGCTTCGAGCGTCATGCCGTTTATGAGCTCTCAGGCGGAATGCGCCAGCGCGTCGCCATTGCCCGGGCCTGGATCTCGCAGCCGTTGCTCTTGCTGATGGACGAACCCTTTGGGGCGCTGGATGCCCAGACCCGGCTCACCATGCAGGAGCTGCTGTTGGCCGCTCGCGAAAAGCGCCGCTCGACCGTTCTGTTCGTCACGCACGACATCGAGGAAGCGCTATTCCTGGCAGATCGTATTGCCATCATGACCAGCCGGCCCGGCCGGATCGTCCACGAGATCGCCGTTCCGTTTCAACGGCCCCGAATCTATCAAGACATCGTCGCGACATCACCCTTCGGAGAGTTGAAGCGATCGATCCTGGCGATGCTGCGTTCGCAAACAGCCTCTCCTCGCGAGAAGACCATTGCACAGGAGTTCGGTCCGACGACGTGACTCCCGGCAATCGCTATCGCTGCACGACCAACTCATTCTTGTTTCTCCGCCGATATTGACTGGCACGCAACGAAAATGGCTCGATTGCCTGTCAGTCGTGGAGCGGTCATGCAGTTTCAATCAGGTCCCCAGCGAGCATCGGACGAGAAGACTCGACAGCGTGTTCCTGCTTCGAATGATCGCCCCTGGACCGCGGTTGAAAAGCACAAGCTGCGAGGATTTATCGATCGGCAACAGCCGATGCTCAAGATCGCTCGCACGCTCCGCCGATCGCTTGCTTCGGTCGTAGCAATGGCCTCCGTCCTCGGGCTGCCATTGAGCCGCTGACCTCCGACACATTGATCCCAAGGATAACGATATCATGGCCAAGACGACACGGCGCCGCTTTCTGATCGGTACGTCGGCAGTTGCGGGTGCTGCTCTCGCAGGAACAACGGGGTTCGCCGACACGGCCCAACCTTATGATCTCGTAATACGTGGTGGCGACGTCATCGACCCCAGCCAAAAGCTGCGTGGCGTTCGCGACGTCGGCATTCGTTACGGACAGATCGCGGCCGTCGAGCCGTCGATCGATCCGTCGCAGGCCAAACGAACCATCGACGCGAAAGGCAAGTTGGTCACCCCCGGCCTCGTCGACCTTCATACCCACATCTACGCCTATGGATCCGCGATTGGGATTCCGCCCGACGAACTGGTGCCATTCTCGGGCACGACGACGTATGTCAGCGCAGGCGACGCCGGAGCGAACAATTTCTCGGGCTTCAAGCGCCAAATCGTCAGCCAGTCACGCAGCCGCGTCTTCGCCTTCGTCAACATCTCGGTGATTGGCCTGGCCGGATTCCCGGTCGGCGAAAACGTCAACATCAAATACGCCGATGCCGATGCCACGGCCCGCACGATCGCCGAGAACCAGGACATCGTGCTCGGCGCCAAGGTCCGCGAAACGCTTGCGCTGGTCGGCGACAACGGCATCGAACCCTTGAAGCGTGCGATCGAGGCGGTCGAGCTGTCGGGCACGAAAGGCCGCGTCATGTGTCATATCGGAGATGCCCCCGGCGACCTTCAGGTCCTGGTCAACCAACTCCGCCCGGGCGATATTCTCACACACCCCTACAGCAGCCTCGGCAACAACACGGTGCAGAACGGAAAGGTCCTGCCCGCTCTTTTGGAGGCAAAGAAGCGGGGCGTCATCATAGACGTCGGGCATGGCGCAGGCAGCTTCAATTTCGACATCGCGGAAGCTGCCATCCAACAGGGCTTGACCTTCGATACGATTTCGAGCGATGTTCACGTCGTCGCCGCGAACACGCCCAGTCAACCCTATCTGCCCTGGGTTCTCAGCAAGTTTCTAGCGCTGGGGTTTTCGCTTGAGGATGTCATCGCTGCGGCAACGATCAAGCCGGCGACCATCATCGGCAAAGTGCCGAAGCTCGGCACGTTGCAGGTTGGCGCACCCGGCGACGTCTCGATTCTCGAACTTGTCGAAGGCCCCGTGCAATTGCTCGACACCTCGAACAATCCGCGCACCGGCAAAGCCTACCTGAAGGCCGTGCAGACCATTCGCGAGGGTGTTCCGAATGGACGCCCCTATCAGCTGCCTTTCACGGTGAACTGAGTCACGCAGGCCGTGCGGCCGAGGCCCGCAAAGCAGTCGCGCACGAACTCGACCTCGTTCGGGCGGACGTCGCGTTCGTTCCCTCGACAAACGTCCACTCCGCAAATCTCAGGCCCAATTGTGAAGCGGCGGGTTCTTGTCGTTCAGCACATAGTTGCCGATCAGATGATATTTCCATCGGACGGGGTCGTGCAGTGTGTGCGTACGCGCGTTGCGCCAGTGACGATCAAGATTGAGGCTCGTGCGGGCACTGCTTGCACCACCAAACTCGAACAGCTTGGATGAGGCAAATAGCGCCGCATCGTTCGCCAACACCTTTCCTTCGGCGACCGCGACAGAGGCACGCGCGACGTCGGCCTCGTCGTGGCGGTCCCGCGCAGCGTCCAGAATCCGGGCCGCCCGCTCGACCATGGCGTTGGCGGAGTTGACACGGATCTGGAGGTCACCGAGCAGAGCGATCGTATGGGGATCGTCCTGCGCACGCTCCAGTCCACTGTCGATCCATGGACGGGAGGCCGCACGCGCAAGCCGCACTGCCTCCGCGAACGAGGCCCGCGCGATCCCTAGATCGATCGCCGCATGCAGGAGCTGCGCAAGCGGGCCGCTCAAGCTCGGTTTCGAGAACGATTTGTGGCGCTCGATGACGTAGGCAGGATTGACCTCGACGTCGTCGGCAATGATCGAGCCGCTTGCCGACGTCCGCTGACCAAGCCCGTTCCAGTCATCGACCACCGACAGGCCCGCGGCGTCACGCTCGACATAGACGTAGACGATGTTGCCGTCGTCATCGACGCCCGAGATCGGAATCCAGTCGGCGAACAGCGCATTGGTGCAGTAGACCTTGCGCGCGTCGAGCCTCAGACCGCTCGCGGTCCGGCGGATGCGGCTACGAACGTCCAGCACATCCTTGCCGCCGGCTTCGGCAAAGCCATTGCCGATCACCTTGCCGCGCAACACTTCGCCGAAGAAGAACCGCTTCTGCTCCTCGGTGCCGATGCGGTACAGGTTCTCGAGCAGCAAATAGTTGTTTTGCGGAAGCTGGCCGATCGACGGGTCGGCCGCTGAAATCGTGGCCACGACCTCGATGATGGTTTCGATCGAAACGCCGGCGCCGCCGAATTCAGGCCGGATGCCGATGCCCCACAACCCGCTTTGCACGAACGTCCTGACCTCATCGTGCGGCAGGCGACGTTGGCTGTCGCGCTCGGACGCGCCAATAGCCAACGCATCGGCAAGCTCTCGTGCCGTCGTAAGCGCCTCCTCCGAATTGCGGATAACGCGAGCGGCATTCGTGGAGGACTGCGCGTTCTGAGGCGCCACATTCATGACGATCACGACCTTTCAGACGAGCGCTGCGATGCGGCCAGGCCAACCAGAAACTCGAAGATGATGCGAGCGCAGAGGAACGCGGCGAGACCTGCGGCGTCGTGGGGCGGGCTTACGCAATTGATGTCGATGGCCACGATGTTGAGGCGGCGGAGCAACCTTGCGACCTGCAAGCCCTCGCGCGCTGTCACGCCCTCCCAACTGGGGGTAATGACCCCGGGCGCCACAGAGGGGTCGAAGAAGTCCATATCCCAGCAAATATAGACGGGACGGTCTGCGATGCGGTGGCCGACTTCGTCGAATACCGAGACAGAGCCTCTCTCCAGCAGCTCTGCGATTGTCACCAACTGATAGCCGAGTCCGCGAGCATGCGCATAGAGTCCGGTCGAGGCCACAGGGCCGCGCAATCCGATGTGAAACGATGCTGTCGGATCCAGCAGACGCTGCTCGGCGGCCCGGTGGAAGGCAGCCGGGCCGACATTCCCGGCCAGCGGATAGGCATCGGTGTGCGCATCCAGATGCACCACCGCGAGATTCGGATAGCGGCGCGACACCGCCTGGAGCAGCGGCAGCGTGACGCTGCCGTCGCCGCCGATCATCACCGGGACCGCGTTGGTTTCGACCAGGGCTCCCGCGAAACGGGCCACGTAGCGTTGAGAGGTGTCCAGATCGCCGTGCTGCACGCGCGCGTCCCCGACGTCAACGAGTCCAAGCGCCGCCAGGACGTCGCGATCAGTGTCGGGATCCACCGATCGCAACTGGATCGATTGTTCACGTACACTGCGTGGGCCCAGACGGGAGCCAAAACGTGTGGCGTGCTGGCCGCCATCGAACGGAAGTCCGCCGATGGCAGCCCGGGACTGCGGGGGCACGCGCGTGACCAGAGGTACCCCCATGAAGGTGAGTGGCGCCGCTGCGTCGATCGATGAGTTCTCGGTCGTCATGTCGCGAGCGCGTCGAGGTATTTGTTCTGCACCTCGAAATAATTGCGAGCATACCATTCGGCATCAACCGCGACCTGACGTGCGATATTCTCGGGTGATCCCGGGTTTTGTGGCTGTAACTCGGGGGGAACCAGCTTGTTTGCGGCCGGATTGATCGGGCCCCAACCCAGCTTGGTGAGTAGCGCCACCTGCAATGCCGGATCCTGCGACAGCGCGACCCAGCGCCAGGCATCCTTGCTGTTCTTCGCTCCTTTCAGGACGTTCCAGGCTGCTATCAGCAGGATGCCTTCATTGAAATGGTAGTCGATGCGTCCCTTCGTGTCTTCCTTGACGCCCTGCGCACGCGTATTCCAGAGACTGCCGATCGACACCTCCCCAGACCGCAGCAACTGCTGGGCCTCCGATGCGTTGCTATAGAAGATCGTGTCCTTCTTGATCGCGCGCACCTTTTCCAGGCCACGGTTGACGTCCAGCGGATAGAGCTTGTCGCGTTCAACGCCGTCAGCCAGCAAAGCCGATTCGAGCACACCCTCGACGTTGTTGCGAAGCGCCCGCTTCCCCTTGAAATTCTGCGTGTCCCAGAAATCCTTCCAGGTACGCGGAGGCGTCGAGCCGAAGCGCGCGCTATCGTAAGTGATGACGAAGGAGAAGAAGTACGAGCCTACGCCCCACGGGGTGCGGAACTGGTTCGGCACCGCGTTGACGTCGACGATGGATTCATCGACCTTCTCGAGCAGGCCCTGCCGGCCGAGCTCCAGGGCGGATAGGAGATTCCGGTCGGCCACGTCCCACGCGACGCTGCCCGACTCGACCATTGCCTTGATCTTTCCGGGCGTCGGACCTGTGGTGTCAAATCCGACACGGCTGCCAGGGTAGCGTTTGACGAACTCCGCCGCGAGAATGTCGCGCTGCGCAGGCAGTGCGTCGCCGCCCCAATTGGCCACCACGAGCTCGGCTTGCTGTGCGCTCGCGGAGCGTACGAAGCTCAGCGAGCCCGTACCGACGCCCAGCGCCGACAGGAGCTGAAGGAAGTGGCGGCTGTGAACGGTCTTGCCCTGCGTCTCGCGCCGGAGCAATCGCTCGAGGTGCTGCATATAGTCGGAATCTTGCGAAAAGTCGGACATGATATCTCCTTTCAACTCAATCGATCTTCCTGGAAGCCGGTAGACGAGCGCGGGCGGGCACTGCCCAACAACAGCGCAAAAAGCACCAGCAAGGTTGCCAGCAGCACCAGAGTGCCAAGCGCTGCGACGATGGGGTCGAGATTCAGGAAAAGGCTCTGCCAGATCTGCTTTGGCAACGTGTTCACGTTGCGGCTGGTGATGAACAGCGTCACGACGATCTCGTCCCACGACGTCACCAGCGCCAGCACGAAGCCGGCCCCGATACCCCATCGAATCTGCGGCAGCAGCGTCTTCACGAGCGCCTGTGTCGGCGAGGCGCCCAGGCTGCGCGCCAGTTGCAATGTGGCCGGATGCACCGAGGCCAAGGAAGCCGAGATGGAGAGCACGGCAAAGGGCAGCCCCTTGATCGCGTGGACCAGGATCGTGCCCGTGAAGCTGTCGAACAGGCCCAGCCACGATAACGTACGGTGGTAGGCAACGGCGTGAATGATACCCGGCACGATCAGCGGCCCCAGCATCAAAACCTGCAGGAGCAGGACAGCGCGGCCCTGTCGCTGCCATGCACCGAGGCAGAACGCGAGACCGAGCAGGACTGCAAGAGATGCAGCCGGCAGTGCGACGCCGACACTGTGCAGCAAGCTGTCGTGCCAGACTGGATCAGCAAGCAGGCGATGATAGTGCAGTGTGGAGAGGCCGTTCTGGGGCATCGTCAGATATCGGGTGTCGCTGAACGACATCGGAACGATAGCGATCAACGGCAGTACCAGGAACGCCACGGCCAAAAGGGCAACGGAGCCGGCGGGCCCGACCGGAAGCACGGCCAATGGCGATCGTGCGCTCATGTCTTCGGCTTGGCCGTAGCCAGTTCAAGCAGATGACTGAACCGCCATACCAGCGCCCCTGTCACCAAGAGCAACAACGTACTCAGGGTCGTGGCGATGTCCCAGCGCAGCGTTTCCGTGACCTGCACGGATATGAATTCCGCGACCATCACGGTCTTGCCACCCCCCAGAATGGCCGGTGTCAAATAGAAGCCAAGCGACATGATCGACGTCAGAAACGCGGCGGCGGCCAATCCGGGACGGGATAGCGGCAGGAACACGCGAACGAACGCTTGACGTCGATTGGCGCCCAGCGACCGCGCCACTTGGGGCAACGTTCCCTCTATACGGACCATCTGGGCGTAAATCGGCAGGATCGCGTAGGGCAGCATATAGTGCACCATGCCCAGCACGACGCTGAACGTATTGCGCACCAGCGACAGCGGGTGATCGACCCAGCCCCAATGCAGCAGAACGCCGTTCGCGATTCCGCCCGGCGAGAGCAACGCTATCCATGCGTAATTGCGGACCAATACGGATATCCATAGTGGCAGCAGCACACAGGCAAGCATCCATCTCCGCGCCGCAGGACCGGCCTGCACCAAGCCGTAAGCGGTGACGTATGCCAGCAGCAACGTAATCCCGACGGTCAACGCGCTGATCCAGAGCGTATTGCCGACCACCGCGCGAACGGTCGGGTTCTGAAGCAGAGCCCAATAGTTTCCAAGACCCGGCGTCGGCGTCAGGAAGCTCCGCCCCACCACCCCGGCAAGCGGAACGACGTAGGACACCAGGAGTACAATGGCGGAGCCAGCAAGCAGGCGATCCTGCAAGGACCGACCGCGACGTGTCGCCGGCGAAAAGTAAGCGCGCACCGTCCCCGTCTGTAGCGTCAACGCAGGGCTCATGCAGCGAACTCCGGCGAAACCGCGGATGGTTCTGGCACGGCCACGTCGCTGTTCGGCAGGCACCACAGCCGTTCGGCATCGAAGACAAGCCAAACATCCGATCCCGGCGTCACGGGCGATGCGGTGCCGGCCATAGTCACCGTCAAGGTTTCGTTGCCGACCGCGACCAGCATGTCGACCGAAGCACCCAGGAATATCTGGCTTACAACCTTGCCATGAATCCGATCGTCGGCGTTCGGCGACCTACTTCCGGTCCCGGTTATGGTTATGCTTTCTGGCCGAACGGTAAGCACGCAAGGGCCGGCAGCAAGCAGCGCGGGGCCCAGCGCCCCCCCCCAAGCCGGGTACCGTTCCACTGAATTTGCGGCCGGCCATCGGACCCGCCAAGCACCACGGCTTTCAGCAGGTTGTTCTTGCCGAGGAAGCCTGCGACAAAACGGCTGGCCGGCTGATCATAGATCGCGCGAGGCGAACCGATCTGTTCGGTCCGGCCCCGATTCAGAACGACGACGCGGTCCGAAAGAGCCAGCGCCTCCTGCTGGTCATGCGTGACGTAGATGAATGTCGTCCCAACCTGTCGATGAAGCCGGACAAGCTCGGCCTGCAAGTCGCGCCGCAGGGATGCATCCAGTGCGCTCATCGGCTCGTCGAGCAACAACAGGTCCGGCTCGAAAGAGAGCGCACGCGCCAGCGCGACGCGCTGCTGCTGTCCTCCTGACAGATTTTTCGGAAGACGTCCGCCCAAGCCGCCGATCTGGAGAAGCTCCATGACTTCGTTGACGCGGCTGTCGAGCCGTCTTCTGTCAGTGCGGCGCACGCGCAATGGAAAGGCGATGTTTTCGTAGACGGTCAGATGGGGGAAAAGGCCATAGCCCTGCGGCACAACCCCGAAGCGGCGCGCCTCCGGCGGCAGATGAGTGATGTCGTTGACGTCAAGATAGACCGAGCCCTGGTCCGGCTCGATGAAGCCCGCGAGAACCGAAAGCAGCGTCGACTTGCCCGACCCTGATGGTCCCAGCAAGGTCAGGAATTCGCCCCGCGCAACATCGAGCGAGATGGACTCCAGCGCGTGCAGCTCACCATAGCGCTTGCAGATGCCGTCGACCTTCAGAAAGCTCGCCGACATCAGGATGCGCCCGCCTTCGCGAGCTTGTTTGGCCAGAAGGATGACCGGAGCGTCATTCTCGTTGTCTCGAACTCAATTCATGGACCTATCGACAATTCCCGCGATGATGTTGCCGACGGCGGCCGATGTCGAGTGCTCCCGGCAAAAAGCGATAAACGCACCAAGCAAGCGTGGCCGGCGCGCCTACCGTTTCCCGTCCAAGGCAATTCTTGGAAATAGCATTGCGCAGCTTTCGCGCGGCGCGACACCATTTACGCGGCAGCCGACTTGAAGACAAACGGACACCGATCCGCCCTCTCTCTATTTTCGTCGATCACGCCGTACTGCCACCATTCGATCTCGCCGGCATTGTAGCTTCCCAGTTGCGGGCTATGACCGAGCCCGTCGTACCGTTCGATCCGATCGCGGATTCTTTTCCGAACGCGACGCCCCTCAGGGGTTTCGCCGGCCACTATGTCGAAACGTTCTCGTGGATTGACGATGAACAGCAGATTGTCGCCGAGGTTTCGGCTACGGCGGCGCACATGAGCCGGGTTGCTCATGTTTACGAACAGCTGCATGCCGTTGTAGCACATGGTCCAGTATGGCGAGTGCGGATCGGTCGCAACGTCCTCAGGCCAGGGCGCGCTGTCGAGCTCATGCCAGCTCTGCAATGTCCGCCATCCGATGTCGTGGTAGCCGGCAACATCATTCGCCGAAGCGGCTTTTTGCGAGAACGCAACGACCAAGGGGCGAGCCGTGCTGACCTTTCCGTCCCAGCGACGCGACAATTCCACGTATGCAGAAAGATCTTCCGCAGCTTGCTGGAGGCTTCCCCGCGACCCGTCCTCGACGAACGAGAACAGCAGTAGTCCGCGGCTGAACGCATTCTGCGAGAAGACGCATGGAAACTCGGACGGCGGCGTCAGGTGCTCCGCCAATTGCCTGAAGCAGCTCCGCTGCCAACTCTCGCTTTCAAATCGTTCCAGGACTTGGCTCTGCTCGACCAGACTCATGAGTTGGACCTTTCGCGTTCAACGATATCCCACCGTTCGGGGGCGATACCTTTACGAAAGAGGCCAGGTGTTCAGAAGGTACATGTGTCGTCGATCATACGAGGTCATAGCAGGCCATAAGACCCGAGAAAGATAGGGCCGCCACATTAGGTGCGAATGATCGCATCGTAGAACCACACGGCGCGACAACAACGTTCTTCGTCACGTCGCAGGCGATGTGGCGGCAGCTATTGCGCGAGTCTCACGGGATCGCCGACTTTGATGCGGCCACGATCATCTGGAATGAGGTATTGACCGAAGATCGTTTCTCCGCCCGCGTTTCGCCTGAACCTCGATAGGGTTCGTAGCGGCTCATGGTCATCCGCTTTCAGCCCGCGCTCCTGATCGATCGTTATGACGGCGCATCTGGAGCACGCCTTGGCGACCCGAAATCTGACGCCTCCCAGCTCCAATTGTTGCCAATGGTCCTCCGCCCATGCGCGCGCATGCTCGACAACGACGTTGGCTCTGAACCTCGTGAGGTCAACCGGATGCTCCAAGCGCGTGTTCAGATCATCCAACGAAGACCTGTTGATCAGCAACAAGGGAAAGTCGTCAGCAAAGGAGACCCGGTCGGCCGCAACTCCAAATCCCGGATCGACCTGCCGCGCGGTGCAGGGGCTATCCATGTAGGCGAACCGGTAATCTCCACCGAGAATGTTACTCAGCCAGGCATTCTCTTCCCGGCCGGCAATGAGCGCCGGTGCGCGGTCATTCCATATGACGACATCGGCACGCCCCGCTGTCGGTTCAGGCGTTGACAATACTAGCGAGGAGCCGTCGAGCGCGGACAATATAAGCCCACCGAATGACACGGACGCACTTATGGTCGCCAACCGAGGGAGCGTTCGTTGCGTAACGAAGCTCCCTTTCGCATCCACAATCGTCCATCGCCGGTCGTCGGCTAGGCCCCATGGCTCGACATTGGCCTCAAGGACCGATTGTCCTCGAAGCCCCTTTACGGGGTAGAGCCAAATGTCACGAATTTGCATCTGCGCAGTCATGCGATTGCCGATCAGCCATCTCGTCAGCCAGCCCACGGTTCGATCGGCACCCTAGGAACGAGATCGCGAATTCAAAGGGTCATCTACGACCGATTGAATAGGGCCATGACACGACGCGATTCTCAAAACCATGAAGGTTACACGTTACGGACATCAGTATGTCCTGACGTCTCGCAATGGAACTAGCAGGGCTTGCACGAAAACAATCTGAGGCAGTCGTGCGTCCAGGCAGCAAACAACCGCTATCCGCCTCGCACGCGACAAACGAAAATTTCTTCTTTAAGTTGCGCACCCATTTTTGCTCGCCATCGCATCATCGATGCGGTACTCAACCCGCCCGCGAGCTTCAAAGGAAGTGACCCATGCAGCAGTTAAGCAAAGACGACAGAATCGCGACGCGCGCGCACCAGCATGGATCTTATCAACTGGATGTCTTTCGCTCGGCCATCGAAGTCCCCGAGTATTGCAGGGCGGGCATCATCGATCTGCTTAACGAGATCATTTCCACCAACTGGCGGCTCGACAGTCCCTGGTGGTCGGCGTCCGATACCCCCTTTCAGGATGGATACGGCATCGGGCTGGTTCGCCTCGCCGATCAGATCGTCGGATTTTCCATCTGGCGCCGTCTCTCGATCGATGGCCAGCCGGCCATTTGCCGCTCCGGAATTGAGCTCAGGCCGGAGCACCAGCGCAAGGGACTGTTCGGGCTGCTGCTGAAGGGAATCCTGGACGCCGAACTCGCCACCGTGCCCGCCGGGGCGGAAATCTACTACACGTGGCGAACGAGAAATCCGGTGGCCTGGAGCGCGCATGCAAGGACATGCAAGCGGCTACTGCCCTCGCTGTCAGACGGCAATGGGGACGACTCCTTGAAGGACGCCGCCGTACAAATCGCCAAGATTCTCTATCCGGACCGGGATCTCGAGTTTCCCAACCTGATCGTCCGTAACTCCTATCCGAACATCACCTACTACAATCAGCCAACTTACGAGTCGGATAGCGCGCTGACAGAAACGTTCCGCCGTATCGTCCCTGACACAAGGGATGCGATCTTCACGGTAGGGACCGTCGTGCGGCCGTCGATCTAGTACCGACAACCATGCTGATGAAGCCCGCCGATTCCGTGCCCCCGCTTTCGTGGCGGGATCTCATTGGATGGGGATGCGTTTCCGGTGCTTACGCGGTCGCTTTCCTGCAGCGCGTGTGCCCGCAAACAATCGTCGGCGAGCTGGCCCGCGACTTCGGTGTTGGAGCGGACGGCCTAGGAATCATTGCGTCTTCGTACTTCATTGGCTACATGCTGATGCAGTTTCCCGCCGGCGTACTCGTCGATGTCTTCGGCGTGAAGGCTCTGGTGATCTGGAGTCTCGTGGCCTCTTCCGTTGGCACGGTACTGTTCGCCGCCTCGACGAGCGTTTCATCCGCATTTCTGGCTCGTCTCATCGTAGCATGCGGCGACGCCCTGATCTTCACGGCGCTCATCAAGCTGGTGGCGCAGCAATTCCGCGAACGCCAGTTTGGAATCATGTCGGGGCTCTCACAGCTGTCCGGCTATGCGGGCGGCGCCTTGGCAGCTACACCGCTCGCTTTTCTTGTATCATGGGTAGGCTGGCGCGCGAGCTTTGCAAGCATCGGTATTTTCTGCCTCTTCAACCTTGTCCTCGCATCCTATGTTCTGCGCCCGCGCAGCCCCACCGCTCAGCGGTTCACCCTCAAAACCGTCCTGTCTTCTGCCATCGCCGAATTGCGACATCGGGAGAGCTGGGGCTGCTTACTGACGTTTGCATCGCACTTTGTAAGCGTGACGACAATCTCGGGCGTCTGGGGCATACCGTTGTTGACAGACGCCTTTTCTATGCAGCGCCATAACGCGACCGCGACGCTATTGCTATTCATGGCGAGTTGCATGGTGGGCTCCGTGATCTTCGGCTATGTCGCGGATCGAGTGCGATCGGTGGGACGCGCGCATGTTCTGATGTGTCTACTGCGGACCGGCAGTCTCGCCTTGCTGGCCCCCGCGGTGGGACGACTGACTGGCCTGGGTGCTGTTGTCGTGGGCTTCATCGTCCTGGGCTTGATTGCCGGCGGCATGACGCCGATGATTCTCAAGGCGGTCAGGAGCATCTACTCTGTCGCACGCCTTGGCACCGGCGCAGCAATCAATACGACGTCAGCGGGGCTTCTCACCGGCGCTTTACAGCCCATGCTCGGATACCTGCTCCACGAAACCTGGGAGGGCGCGACGCGTGATGGCGTCAGCGTCTATTCTGAGGCCGGTTACAACGCGCTCATTCTGATCCTGGTGGGCATGTCCCTACTGGGACTCGTCGGCGTGCTGCTGATGCGGCGAAGGCTTTGATGCGCGTCGCCGCAGAGCCCTGGGCCGCGCTACGAGCGAAAGTCGAAAAGGAGTTTCTGTGCAACATTCCTCTCGGCTCCAGTTTACGGGCTATCAGCTGCGCTATCGTGAAGTGTATCAACGCCTGAGAGATTCAATCCTGCAAGGAGCGTATCCTCATGGCGCCCGGGTTCCCTCAATCCGAACGCTCGCTTCCGAGCTCGGTCTTTCACGCGCCACTATCGAGAAGGCCTACGACCTGCTCATTGGAGAAGGACTTCTCGTCAGTCACGGGCAATCCGGAACAAGGGTTTCTTATGTTCGGCCTCGCATGCCGGTCGCACGGATTCCATACGCGCCGGATCAATCGATCCCGGATTCCAAGCCAACCGGAGATGATTCAACGGATGTAAGCGAGAACGAGCGCTCTGGAACACTGGCCGGCAATACGGGTGTCAGCCCCTTCCAGATTTCCGTGCCCGCAATCGACGTTTTTCCGCGGGCAGCCTGGCTCAAGATCAGCCAGCGCATCTTGAGAGATCGCGCGGAGATAAGCCAACTCGTTGACGACGTCCAAGGCTATCATGCCCTACGAACGGCCATCTGCGGGTATCTGAACGTGGCGCGGGGCATTCGGTGCGGGCCACATCAGATCTTCATTACGGGTGGGTACCGCCAATCATTGAGCTTGGTGGCCGGCGCACTCGTTGCTTCCGAGAGCGCGATCTGGATCGAAGATCCCGGGTATCCGCCGACATCTGTGGTGCTCGAACGGCTCGGGATGCGTCCCATACCCATTCCGGTAGATTCTGAGGGACTTGACGTCAACGAAGGCCGCCAACGCGCCGCTCGTGCCCGCATGGCAATCACGACACCAACCAAACAAAGTCCTCTTGGCGTGAGCATGTCGCTGCGGCGCAGAAGCGACCTCACGGATTGGGCTGCCGAGACCGGCGCTTGGATCGTGGAGGACGACTACGACAACGAGTTTTGCTTCGAAGGAAAGCACCTACCGACATTGCACAATCTGGATACTTACGGCCGCACGTTATATTTTGGCACGTTCAGCAAGAACCTCCACCCCAATCTGCGTATCGCCTACGTCGTGTCCCCCGATTCTATCGTCGCTCCCCTCCGAATAGCCGCTAACAATATGCTGGACGGAATTTCAATATTGCAACAAAAAGTGCTGGCTGCCTTCATCGCCGAAGGTCATTTCGCGCTTCACTTGAAGAAATCGCGCGGCATCTGTGCCGCAAGGCGAAAAATGGTGATTGACGCTCTGGCTGCTCGGTTTGGCCCACGGTTATCCATCTGCCAAAAGAGCTGCGGCCTTCATCTCTTCGCGACCACAAGTGGATCTACAAACGACGTCGCAATTTGCAAGCTTGCTAACCAGAAGGGACTTGGCCTCTCGAACCTCTCTTCGAGATACATCAAGGCCGAACCTAAACAGGGCCTGCTTCTGGGTTATGCTAACTTCTCAAGCGACGCTCTGCTGTCGCGCTCGATCGACCCGCTCGAGGAATGCCTTGACCATTTCGACCATGTCGGTGCCGAACTATAGCAGATTGGCTCGTCGCCATAGGCGACTGCACAAGGCCTTACACCGCGACGTCTCGATATCTTGTACGTGCGACGCTCTCTGAGAGAGGCGGCCGCCGTGTGGGCGAGATGCGGATCGGTGCCATCGGCAAGCATAGCAACATCATCCAAGGACAGGTTGACCTGCGTAGCCAGACGGAGAACCGCCGCGCGGTTCGTCGTTTGCCGGCTCATGGAAAGATGCTGGCGGCCGAGCACGCTGGCAAGCGCGCGAGGGGGTACGGCGCCGCCAATAGTAGACGGCTGTGCAGCAGTTCCCGCGCCAAGCCGGTTTCGTGAGTGATTTCAGGCTGGGCGGGCGAGTTGGCTGGGACGGGAGGGTACTTCGGCAAATTTCGACACGTGCGGCCAGCGCGCCCATGCTGTGCTCCTGGGAGGCTTCGGTCAGAACTCCAAGCCTGCGGCTACTCGAAGATCGTGCCGGCGAAGGCCACGACCAGCGCGGGCTCCGAGCGCTCGCGCACTTGGCGCGGATCAGATCGATCACGGCCGTCTCCAACTGGCCCTTTTCGACCAAGTCGAACACCGCACGCCCCACGGCACCTTCGCGAATACCTCGTTCTCTCACCGAGCCTACCGAGCAATTTGTGTCTCGGCTCTATGACATGGGCAACGAGCACAACCGCAATCAATTGACCGGTTATGTTTGCCGCAACGAGGATTTGCTCAAGCTCGACCTACTCGTCTTCGCTATTCGACGGCTGTGCCAACCGCTGGAGGCACATTTCCTCGGGAAGCACCGCGATGGTGTTCCAGATGAGTCTAAGAGGCAACGCATGGAGCGGGACCACCCGTCATCCTCCAACCTGCAATCGGCGTTTGAAGAGATAAAGGCCGGTGGGCGAGGTCCCCTCCTGAGAGAAATTGCCTTGAATTGGAATCTGCCGTTTGCGCCGGCTGATTATCCGCACCCACCGTTTTCATACGGTGTCTCATCTACAAATCCCGTGTTGGTGCGGCGCATTCTAGAGCCCCTCGATTGAGGGGACGCACAACAAGCAGCCGACTCGGATGAACTGTGGCAATGGGTCCAGGACAACATCCTCATACCGCGGGATTATGTGAAGGCTTACAACGACGAGCGGTTGAGGCGAAGGACCGCTGCGCGAGCCAAGAGCTGACTCGGTCCTCATGCGCCCCAAGCCAATCCCCCGCCGTGCGTCTAGCTAAAGCTACTGCTCGTCGCGAGGATCGCAGTTAGGATGCGCTCGAGTAAATCATTGCGATGTCGCCTTTCCAAACGTCCTCGAACAGCTTGCGTAAGCGATCTGCGCCGGTCGGCCCACCGTGGGCTGTAGACTCAAGCGGCTGGAGGAGTAGCCGCCAAAATCTAAAAGGGGTAGCCAGCTGGGTGGGTCTGAAGGAAACGTGGTCTCTCGCTCGAGATCTACGCCCAGCCTAAGTTCGTTCGAGACCGTAATGACGCATACGTCGTGGCTACGGGAAATCGATACTCCGACGTCATGCCTGTTTCGAAATCGGCCGCGACGTCGCACACCGTTCCGGTCGACGGCGAGAGATAGAGGTGCGTCAATTGCGTTCAGTATGCCCTCAACTGAGATGCGTCTTTCCACCTTCCCTGCCCTGGTTTGGCGCTCAGAGGTACGGCGGAAAGCCAGGACCACGGTGTTACCAGCCAATAGTCCCCTCCACGCAGATTCGAGTCGCAAGCGGACAACGCTCATTTCGCAATCATCCGGCTCTTGAATATGCCCGCGATACGGTTCTCGAACTGAGCAAATGCAGCCGCTACGACAATCAGGACAGCGCCAAGTATAGTCGTGCTGGCGGGTGTCGCTCCAAGGAAGAGTGCGCCAAGAACAGCGGCAAACACGAATCGCATGTAGTCGAGAGACGCGGCCAGCGTGGCGTCCAGGCGGCGAAAGCCATGCACCACAGCATATTGGCCGCCGACGCCGAGGGCACCGATCGACATGAGCGGGATTACCCGCTCTATACTCACATGGTGCCAAAGCAAGAATGCCGCCGGAGCGGTGAGTGCTACCGATAGGACTTCGTTAAAAAACGCAATGCGAAACGTTGTTTCGGAGGTCGTTAGCCCCTTAATCTGGACGGAGGTCACCGCTACTAGGAATGCGCCCAATATGCCGACCACGGCTGGAAACAAGAGGCCATGCGTTGGGCCCACGGCCACCGCGACACCAATCAAGCCAACGATAATTGCCAATATTCTCAAAGCGGAAGGCACTTCGTTCAGGAACATGTATGCCAAAGGTACGAGGAGGAGTGGTCGTAGGAACGTCACCAGCGTCGCGGTCTCGATCGGCATGTGAGCGAACGAGTAGAAGCCAAAGAGCATAGCCCCTGTCCCAACGACTGCCCGTTCAACCAATTTCCTTGGGCGCGTCGGCTTAATCTCGGCAATGCCTACAACCGGCACGAGCGCGACCAAGGTAAGTGCTCCGAAAAGCGCTCGAAAGAAGCTCAGCTGTATACTTGGTAGATCGGTCGCCTGAACCTTAATTAAGAGCGCCATCACACTGAAAAGGAAACCTCCTAGTAGCGTGAAGAGTATCCCGGCGGTTCTATCGCCTATCATTAGTTATGCTCGTGCCGCTCGTTTCCACGATACGCGCTTCTCCTAGTTTGACGGTGATTGCATCAACTCCGCCAAAGTGGGCATTTGAAACACTGATCAACTCAAGTGCCGTTTCAAGGTCGGGTAACCACGGCCTTCGCCGTAGCTCAAGGTACAACACGGCCGCTCTGCGAGCGACATTCACGCCCGCGGCCGCTATCGCGACAGCTCGTGTCGGGCAAGCAACGAGAAGGTTGACGTTTGAGGCTTCGAGCGAAGACCGAATGACCAATGCCTCGCATTCAAGGCGCCCTAGGTGTGGCATCGCTCGCGAGTGTTACGTCAAGCATCTCTACTCTCACAAAAACCACCCACTTGACGACCCGACCGAATGCGAATTCCGATCGCCCCCTCATGTCCACATTCGATCTTGCTGCAATGGGATTGGCCATCCCCGCGCGTCGCGATCAGTTGCGCGTCAACGGGACGCGCTTCAGATGCTCGCAACGATTGCTTCAAGTGATTGAGATGCCCGCCGCACTGGCTGGGCGGAATGTCGCTACTGAGGTTCAGCTTTGCGATCCGCACGAGACAGGGAGACAGGGAGACAGGGAGACAGGGTTCCTTCAAGCCAACTTACTTCCCTCGACCTGCCTCTGCTCGCATCCGTGCGCAAACCATATTGCAAGCATGGAACACGCACAAGATGCACGACAAAACTTTCTAGATCGTCACAACGCAAAATTGTTGGCCAATCAGATGCATGAAGAATGCAAGCAGCAAACTGAGAGGGTCATTTTGATCAGTTTTGCGGCACTAAATCGGCATAAACTGTTTTTCTGAGGCGACACAATTGATTTGTAGATCAGATCAAGTCCACCCTGACCTCCGGTAAACTTTCACCCAATGGTAGTGAGGTCTTTGGAATTTTCTTTTACGAGTCGCGCGGATAGAACGACGAACCATGCGCGGAGCCGATCACATGTAAGGGCACTGTCCTTCTTATGGTGCCGCCTTATCGCGTCTATCTTCCCTTGTGTGCCCGTTGCGAATGCACGACCGCGAAGACATAGAGACTAGTCTGCGACCGAACGACACAGGACCAGCCGGACACTGAGCGGTCGATGAGCTAACAAGGAGTACGGCCAGACGGGGAAATGCCCTCGGCTATCGAGCTATCCGGGGAATTCTCTTCATTCTTTACTCTCCGTTCGGAGCTACCCGGTCCGACAATCCGTGCCCCCCCTGCGCCACCCGTCGCAACACAATAACCTCAGGTCGTTGCGTGCGCGTCCGTCCCCCATACACTGGCACCAACCGCTTGCCGGCATAACCGGCACAGGAAACGTTTTTGTCTCCCGACCGGTCTGCCGCCTGCGGCATCACCCAATGGGAGAATACAATGGCCACCAGGTCATCCAACAAGTCGAAGAAGCCTACCCACGAGGCGTTCGTCGTCACTGGCGAAGGCGAGAATGCGTTCTGGACCAAGATTGGTGCGGCGTGGCCGCATGACGATCGCAAGGGGTTCAAGGTCGAACTGATCGCACTGCCCGTCAGCGGACGGATTGTCATCCGCGAGCGGAAAGAGTCGACCGACTAACCCGCCCATGACGCCGCACGCAGGAAACAGCCGGTAGCTCAACGAACGTCTGCCTTCGAATGCCGAATGATCGCTACAGCGAGTCGATCAGCGATGAGGTTAGATTTCCTCAATCATCCGGGGCCGATGCACATATTGGCCTCCGATTAGGATGGATTATAGCAAATCAAATTCTTGCGCGATGAACGCCAAAGAGACAGACTTGTCTTCCTATTTGGAGGACAATATGAAGCTTCTCGAACCCTTCACGCTCGGATCCAAAGCCCTGAAAAACAGGATTGTCATGGCGCCGCTGGCAAGGTCGCGCGGCGATGAGCATCGTGCCCCGAAGGAGCTTGTCGGCACCTATTATGCGCAGCGCGCCACCGCCGGCCTCATCATCACCGAAGCAAACCATATCTCGCTGCAGAGCGCGACGCGGGCTCGCGCCACCGCTCACCACAGCGAGCATCAGAATCAGGCATGGCGAAAGGTCGTCGGCTCGATACACGACGCGGGCGGCGTTGTCTTCCAGCAGATCTACCATGTCGGCCGCAAGGCGCTCCTGTCCGGGATGCCCAACGGCGAACAACCTGTCGCCCCATCGGCGATCCCGGCTTTTGGGGGGATCATGAAGGAGGACGGGCTGGAAGAGTTTCCTGTCCCACGGCCGCTGCAGCTTCACGAAATCCCGGCGATCGTCGAGGACCATCGCCGCGCGGCGCGGCTTGCCCGCGAAGCCGGATTCGACGGCATTGAAATCCTTGCGGGCAATGGCTTCCTCCTCGATCAATTCCTGCGCGACTCCACCAATCTCCGCACCGACGCGTATGGTGGCCCGATCGAGAACCGTGCCCGGCTTCTGCTCGAGGTCGTGGACGCTGCCATCGCGGAATTGGGCGCCGATCGCATCGGCGTGCGGATTTCGCCGCATTTCAGAGCTGACCACATCAGTGATTCTGATCCGGTCGCGTCCTTCAGCTACGTTGCCCGGGAACTCGACAAACGCCGGATCGCGTATCTGCATCTGCTTGAAGGAACCGCCCATGACGAGAGCGGCGATATTCCGCTCTACAAGCGGCTTGTCTCCAAATCATCCGGTGGTTCCGGGCCACGCCCGGGCGAGCCGTTCCTCGCTCCTACTCTGCGTTCGTTGTTTCGGGGCGCTTTGATCCTCAACAGCGGCTATGATCGGGAAAGTGCCGAACAAGTCGTCGCCAACGGTATCGCGGACGCCGTTTCGTTCGGCAGGCTTTACATCTCCAACCCGGATCTGCCCGAGCGCTTCCGGCTCAATGCGCCGCTGAACGCGCCCGATACCTCGACCTTCTATACGAACGGCCCCGAGGGCTACGTCGACTATCCCTTCTTGACGGAACTGCCCGCGGTCGCGGCACAGGCGTGAAAGTCGCGCAGCGAATCCGCATTTCCCTTGCCGGCCCCGAGTAAAACCATGACAAAACATACGCCCTCATTGTCGCGCCTCATCGATGAGGATCTCCTCACCAGCCTTCGCGACGAATTTGCGCAAATGGCAGCCAAACACGACGAAGACGGGAGTTTCCCGTTTGAGAACTTCAAACGTCTAGGCGAGCACCGGCTGATCGCCCTGACGGTGCCGCGAGCTCATGGTGGTCTTGAGGGCGGAATTGTCGATGCGGTCAGGCTCGTTACGGCGGTCGGAGCCGGTGAAGCCTCGACTGGCTTGCTGGTGGCCATGAATTGCCTGATGCACTATGTGCTCAGCAAGAACCCGCCTGAGAATTATGCGGAGATTGCCGCTGCGGCGGTCGAGGGCACCGGCGTCCTGAATGCGCTTCAGGCCGAACCGGAACTGGGCTCCGTTGTTCGCGGAGGTCTGCCTGGCACCCATATCACGGCCCAGCCGGACGGCCGCTGGAAATTGAGCGGCCGCAAGGCCTACGCCACCGGAAGCCCGATCGTCCGCTGGTGGTTGACGCTCGCGAGAACCGACGAGGAGCAGCCCCGCTTGGGTACGGTCATCGTTCCCGCGAATGCGTCGGGGCTGACTGTCATTCCCACCTGGAATCACGCAGGTCTCAGGGCAACAGCGAGCCACGAAATTCGCTTTGCGGACGTCGAGCTGCCGGCCCATGCCGCCAGGGGGTTTTTGCCGGTCGGTTCGCCGGAGCTTGCGGCCCGCCGCGCAGTGGTTGATGTCTGGTCCTGCATCCTGACGGCCGCGCTCTATGACGGCATCGCCAGAGCAGGCCGCGATTGGGTGCGCCGTTTCCTGCAACAACGGATTCCAGCCAATCTTGGCGCGCCCCTTGCCACGGTCCCGCGCCTTCAGGGCGTGGTTGGCGAAATCGAAACGCTGCTGCTCGTCAATCGCTCGATTCTCGACGATGCCGCACACGCAGCCGACGTCGCGCCGACGCCCGATCCGATACGCGCGCAGGCGGTCAAGCACATCGTTACCAACAACGCCGTTCGAGCCCTCGAACTGGCGCTCAGCATTTCCGGCAATCACGGGCTGGACCGCGCGAACCCGCTCGAGCGCCACTATCGCGACGCTCTCTGCGGGCGGGTTCATGCGCCGCAATCGGACACCATTCTCGTCAACGTCGGTCGCGCATCGCTTTTAGCCTGACGCCACCATCCGCTCGAAGGAAATTTGCATGTCATCATTCGAAACAAGGGGTCTCCGCCCGAGCAGGCGGGCGTTCCTGGCGGGCGCCGCTTCGGCAGCAATCCTGCCGAACACATCCTGGGCATCGGACACCCCGGTCAGGGGCGGCACGCTGGTCGCCGTCTGCACGCCAGGCGAGCCGAACGTGCTGACGGCGGCGATCGTCCAAACCGGTCAGGTCCAGACAATTTCTGCGAAGATTTTCGATGGTCTCGTTCGCTATGGAGACGATTTCAAGCTCGAGCCTGAGCTCGCCACCAGTTGGACCGTCAGCGATGATGGCAAGGAAATCCGCTTCAACCTGCGACCAAACGTCCGCTGGCACGACGGTCAGCCGTTCACCTCGGCGGATGTGAAATACACCTACGAGAACGTCTGGCTGAAGATCCATCCGCGCGCGCGGGCAACCTTCGCCGCGGTCGAGGCTCTCGAGACGCCCGATCCCCTGACGGTGGTGTTCAAGTTGCGCAATCCTTCCGGCGTCATTCTCGGGGCGCTCAACGCCGTCGAGCTGACCGTGTTGCCCAGGCATCTCTACGAGGGAACAGACGTTCTGACCAACCCGCACAATATCGAGCCGATCGGCACCGGACCGTTCCGGTTCAAGGAGTGGGTGCGCGGCGACAAGATCGTTCTGGAGCGAAATCCCGACTATTGGGATACGGGCAAACCTTATCTCGACCAGGTCGTTTATCGAGTGATACCGGATGCGACCGCCCGCTACGCCGCCTTCGAAACTGGCGCTATCCAGCTCGGCATGCTCTCGCCGATCTCGATCAATGATGTGGAGCGGGCCCAGAAAAGCGACGCCGTAAGGGTTGAATTCAAAGGCTATGAGTGGCTTGGGTCCGCCATCGTTGCCGAGTTCAACGTTCGCAAGCCGCCGTTCGACGACGTTCGCGTGCGACGTGCCGTTGCACATTCCATCGATCTCAATGCTCTCTCGAAGGTGACGACGCGTGGCTTTACCAAACCGGGCACTTCACCGGTTCTTTCGTCACAACCAAAATTCTACGCAGGCGAAAGGCTGCCGTTCTATGCGTTCGATCGGGCTGCAGCCGAGAGGCTGCTCGACGAGGCGGGATATCCGCGCAAGGGAAATGGAGCGCGTTTCGCCATCACGCTCGACTGGCTTCCGTTCGGCGAGAACTTTCAGCGCTTCGGTGAATTCATCCGGCAGGCCTTGAAGCCGGTCGGCATCGATGTGACCTTGCGCAATCAGGATCTGCCGCAGTTCTTCCGCCGGGTCTATTCTCTCAACGACTTCGACTTCATCGTCTCGCACCGAGCCGGCTTTGGTGATCCGCAAATCGGCATCGACCGCATCTTCTGGTCCAAGGCGATCCTGAAGGACGTGCCCTGGTCGAACGGCTCCGGCTACAGCAGCCCTGAAATGGACAGACTCATCGAGGGCGCTCATCTTGCGGCTACGGAAGAGCAGAGAATCGAGTTCTACAAGCAGGTGCAGATCCAGGCGCAGACGGACATCCCTCATTACACGCTGCTTGAGAGCCGCCAGTACACCATCGCTTCAAAGCGCGTTCGCGGTCTGACGACCGGTTCGAACAGCGTCTACGATTCGCTGAAGGACGTCTGGCTGGCGCCATGACCTTCCCTCAAACCGAAGACAGAGCATCCAAGATAGCGCAACCGGCGCCGCGCCTGCGCTATGCCGCGGCTCGCATCCTGCAGATGCTGCCGACCCTGTTTCTGATCCTGCTCTCATCCTTCGTGCTGCTTCATCTGGCCCCAGGCGATGCGGCGCAGGTTCTGGCGGGCGAAGGTGGCGGGGGCGATGCGACTTATCTGGAGACGCTCAGGCGCAGCTTCGGGCTCGATCAGCCGCTCCATGTGCAATTCCTGTTCTATGCCAGGAATGTGCTGTCGGGCCAGCTCGGCTTCTCGTTTCGCAACAACATGGCCGTCATAGACTTGATCAGCGCCCGTCTCGTGCCGACCTTGCTGCTGACCGGCGCGGCCCTGTTCCTCGCCGTTCTGTTCGGCCTCGCTGGTGGCGCTTTCGCCGCTGCGCATCGGGGCAAGACGGCCGACCGGGTCATCAGCGCCGCTGCCCTTCTGATCTATGCGACGCCTGGCTTTCTCCTCGGCATCGGCCTCATGATCCTGTTTGCGGTGACCCTGCCCTGGTTGCCGACAGGCGGGTTTGTCGATTCTTATGGCGTGGAGACGGGGCTGCAATATGTGACGAGCGTCGGCCGCCATCTGGTGCTCCCGACAATCACGCTGGGGGCTTTGTATGCGGCGATCTACATGCGCTTCACGCGAGGTGCGATGCTGGAGATTTACGATCAGGACCATGTTCGCACGGCGCGCTCGAAGGGCCTGACGCCGTTTCGCATCATCAGGCGGCACGTGCTAAGAAATGCCCTGTTGCCGCTGGTGACGGTCGTCGGCTTGCAGGCCGGGTCGCTGCTCAGTGGCGCAATCCTCGTCGAGACGGTCTTCTCCTGGCCGGGTCTCGGCCGGCTGGCTTTCGAGGCCGTGCAGCAGCGTGACTACAATCTTCTCTCGGGACTGGTCCTTTGCACGGGCACCCTGGTCGTCATCATCAATCTCGCCGTCGACCTCCTTTATGCCGTGCTGGATCCGAGGGTGTCCCTGCGATGAGTCTGGTCAGCGTCGGATTGCGTCGGCTCGCTCCGGAAGCAGGCACGGCACGGGGATGGCGCGCTCTCGCCGTCGGGTGGCGGCGCTGGCCAATCTCCCTGCGTCTCGGGCTATGTCTCTTGGGCTTGCAGGTGTTGGTCGCCTTGTTTGCCGATATCATTTACCCCGGTGACCCTTTTGAGCTCGTGGGTATGCCGTTTCTTCCGCCTGGCGAGGATCCGCATTTCCCGCTCGGCACCGACATCCTCGGCCGCGACATCGCCGCGGGCCTTGCACATGGTGCTCGCGTCTCGCTTCTCGTGGGGCTGGCCGCAACGGCCATCGCCACTCTACTCGGAACCTCAGTCGGGCTTCTTGCAGGCTACTTCGGTGGTTGGGTCGATCATGCGCTGATGCGCATCACAGAGCTCTTCCAGGTCATCCCCCACTTCCTTTTTGCCATCATCCTGGTCTCGATCATGGGGGCAGAGCTCGCCAACATCATCTTGGCGATAGGCTTGACCAGCTGGTCGATGGTTGCGCGACTGGTGCGAGCTGAAACACTGGCGCTGCGCGAACTCGACTACGTCAAGATCTCGCTTGTGATGGGGGGCGGCCATCTCAGGGCGATCTTCACGCATGTCCTGCCCAACGCCTTGCCGCCCGTCATCGTCGCCGCATCCATCCTCACGGCGCTCGCCGTCCTGACCGAGGCCGGTCTCGCATTCTTCGGGATGAGCGACGGCAACCACATCAGTTGGGGCGGAATGATCGGAGCTTCCCGCGACGCGCTGCTCACCGCTCCTTACATGACGCTCATCCCGGGAGCCGCCATCGTGCTGGCGGTTGCCGCTCTGAGCCTGATCGGAGACGGCCTGACGCTTCTCCTTCGCAAAGGGTCCGGCAGATGACGGCCGGGATTCTGTTGCAGGCACGCGATCTTGCTATTGCCGTCAAGGGAGAGAACGGGCCGGTCAACGCCGTGCGCGGCCTCGACATCGAGGTCCGGCGCGGCGAAACGCTGGCAATCGTCGGTGAATCCGGTTGTGGCAAGACCCTGACGGCTCTCGCGCTGGCGGGTCTCCTTCCGGACAATATCGCGATCTCTGGCGGCACGATCGAGCTCCTGGGCGAGGATCTCTCCGGGCTATCTCCGGCCCAGTGGCGCAGCATGCGCGGCAAGCGCATTGCCATGATATTCCAAGATCCCATGGCCGCGCTCAATCCGGTCCTGACGATCGGCGAGCAGATCGTCGAGGCTATCCTCGCGCACCGCGCCGTTGGGAAGGAAGCGGCACGAATGGAAGCCATGGACCTGCTTGAACGAGTCCGGTTGCCGCTGCCCGATGCCTGCATGCGCGCTTACCCACATCAACTCTCCGGCGGCATGCGCCAACGGGTGACGATTGCCATCGCGATTGCAAACAGGCCAGAAATCCTCATCGCGGACGAACCCACGACCGCGCTCGACGCCACAGTCCATGCGGAAATCCTCACCCTGCTGACGGAGCTCAAGCGCGAAAGCGGCATGTCACTCGTCATGATCACCCACGATCTGGCGCTTGTGTCCCGATGGGCGGACCGCGTCGTGGTCATGTATGCCGGCAAGGCGGTTGAAAGCCGGCCCGCCATCGGCGGCCTGCTGACCAGCGCTGCCCACCCTTATACGCGCGCTCTGCTTGCCGCACGGCCGTCGCGGCGGCCACGCGCAGGACCGCGGCCTCGCCTTGCGGAGATTCCCGGCCGCGTACCTCTTCCCCACCAGATTGGCAACGGCTGCAGCTTCGCCGATCGTTGCAACATGGTGCTACCCGCATGTCGCAATATCGCGCCCGCACGCCTGGTTCTCGGGAATGGCGAAGTCTGGTGCCATGCGGCCACATACCAGACCAGCGGCGGGTGCGAGGTTCCGGCATGAGGGATGTTTCGCCACCACCACTCCTTAGCGCGCGGAATCTCGCCGTTACCTTTGAGAGCCGAGGCCGGAGGGTCGAGGCAGTTCGCGGCGTGTCGCTCGATGTCCAGCCGGCCGAAGTGTTGGCCGTCGTCGGCGAGTCCGGCTCGGGCAAGTCGACCCTGGCGCGCGCGCTCATCGGCATGCTGCCTGCGGCGAGCGGCTCGGTCGCACTTGACGGCGAGGATGTTGCGTTCTCGGCGTTGCGCCGCACACCGGCCCAGCGCCGCAAGATCGGCATGGTGTTTCAGGATAGCAGTGCCGCATTCGACCCGAGATTCAGCGTCGAACGCATTTTACTGGAGCCGATCAAACTACTCGGGCAACATCCGGACAACCCCTCGCCTGCCGACCTTCTCGATACCGTTGGTCTCTCCTCGGGCCTCCTGAACCGTCGGCCGCGTGAACTATCGGGCGGCCAGCGCCAGCGCGTCGGAATCGCGCGGGCGCTCGCGGGCAGGCCGAGGCTCCTCATCTGCGACGAAGCAGTGTCCGCGCTCGACGTGTCCGTCCAGGCGCAGATCCTGAATCTGTTGAGCGACCTCCAGGCCAACCACGGACTGGCTCTGCTTTTCATCACGCACGATCTGTCGGTGGTTTCCTATCTCGCCGACAGGATTGCCGTGATGTATCGCGGCGAACTGCTGGAGACCGGAGACGCTGCCCTAGTCCTGGACAATCCTAATCACGACTACACGCGCAAGCTGCTCGATTCGGCTTTGTGACGCCATGGGAAACGGCCCTCTCCAATACTGAGAAGCTTCATGAGAACACCGGTCCGAGAAGAGATTTTGAATGTCGCCGCCACCCTGTTCTACAAGGAGGGGATCCGCGCAGTAGGGGTCGACCGCGTAATCGAGGTGGCCAATGTGGCGAAGGCCACTCTGTACCGGCATTTTCCGTCCAAGAATCATCTCGTCGCCGCCTATCTCGAGCAGCGCCATCATCGTGTGATCCGATCCCTCCACGACGTCATCCGGCCGGCCGACCAACCTCGACAACGGATCTCGGCAATCTTCAGGAACCTCTATGAAAAAGCCGGAACCCCGGACTTCCGCGGCTGCGCCTTTGCTCTTGCAGTCGCCGAATATGGAGATCTGGAGCAAGTCGTCACCATCGCTCGCGAGCACAAGAGGCAGATTCGCGAGTTGTTCGTCGTCATCATGGCCGAGGCAGGTGTCGCACAGTCTAGGCCTGCGAAGCATCTGGCACTGCTCTATGAGGGCTCACTCGCCACCGTCGCTGTCAGCAGAGATCCCAAGGCCGTGTTAGTTGCACGCGATTGCGCTCTTGATGTTTTCGACGGCGCAGTCGCCTCGATTCCGAAAGGCCGGAGCGCGAAGCGCGGCCGCGACAACTAATTATCGCTTCAGCGCGGCCTCGCATCGGACGGTGGATGACCTGCACGCGCGTGATGCGCGGCATCAATTCCATCGCTAAGGCGGAAACGCCGGCATCGGCAATCGTCTTCAGCGCGGCCTCGTTGCCATAGGGGTCCATGATGGCGATGCAGATGCATCAGCGCATTGAGGGCGTTGAAGTAGAAGGCCCGGCAGCGGCTCTCCGAGCAACAAAAGTTGACGACCGAGCTGGAAAGCGAACTTGCTCGCAAGGAGGAAACACTTTGGTCCGCTTTGACTCTTCTGGAAGAGCACGGGATCGGGTGGCCGTCGCCTTCGTAAAATGGCCCCTTCGGCTCGCGCACCCCCCATTCTCCAAGCAATGCAGCGGCCTGCGCCGCGTTGCCGTCACGATCCTTCCTGCTGGTCGGGGTCGTCAACGAGGCGCAGGACAACGCCGCGCTCCGGCGCCGCGGGCTCCGCCGGCTCTTTCGAACGGGCGGCCTCGAGCAGCGCGGCGATCTCGGCGCCGATGACGCTGCTCCGCTCGAACAGCCGGCGCGCCACCGCGATCAGCGCCGACCGGTTAGCTTCGAGCAAGTCGTGGCAGGCGCGGTCTGCCTCGGCGAGCTCGATGCCTACCGCGGCGCGGATGTCGGCGTAGCGGAGAAACTCCTCGGCGCGGCGCAGGTCGCCAAGATGCGTCAAGGGCGAAGGCCCCGACAGACCCAGTCCGCCCAGCATCGCGCAGCTGAGCCTGGTCGCCTCCGCGAGATCCTCCAGGGCGCCGTGGGACGCCTCGCCGAGCAGGACTTCCTCCGCGGCGCGGCCGGCCAGCAGTACCTCGATCCGGAAGCGATAGGCGGCCGCCGTGCCGTCGAACGCGAGCGTCGCCGTACGCATCGACATCCCGAGGCGCTGGTCCGTGCGCGTCGTGTTGGCGACGACGCCGTCTGCACCGAAGCGGAGCACGTCGACCACGGCGTGGCCCGCTTCGTGGACCGCCGTCCGCCAGCGTTGCTCGTCGGAGAGGTCGTCGTCGCCGACGACGGCACGACGGAGGTCGTCGAACCGGAGCTCGCGGTTCTCGCGACGCGCGGCCCGGCGGGCGTCCTTGACAACGCGCTCCGCGTCGGCACCGGTCATGCCGGCCGCCGACGCCACGACGGCGGAGATGTCGACTGCTACGAGATCGCCCTTCAAGCGCACCCGGAAGATCTTCTCGAGCTCGTCGGGATCGGGCAGACCAATGCGCACCACTTTCTCGAAGCGGCCGGCGCGGAGCAGCGCGGGGTCGCAGGCCTCGACCTGGTTGGTGCAGCCGATCAGGAACACGCCCTCCCGCCGGCGCACGCCGTCAACCTCCTCGAGAAGGGCGTTGACGCAGTTCCTGACGTAGTCCGAATGCGAATGCTTGACGCCACGGCGGTCGACGAAACTGTCGCACTCCTCGAGCAGAATCACACAAGGCGCACACGCGCGGGCGGAAGCGAAGTCGCGGCGCATGGCCGCCAGGAAATCACCCAAGTGGCCCTCTGCCTGCCACGAATAATATGAGCACACGATCAGCGGGATGCCGGATTTCGAGTCCTTTCCCAACGCGCTCCGCGCGAAAGCCTCAGCGAAAAGCGTCTTGCCGACACCGGGCGGCCCCGCGAGCATCACAGCGCTCGAGGCCGAATCGTCCCAGGTGGCCTCACCCCGTCGCCAAGCGGCGAGCCCTGTGATCGCGTCGTCGGCCCAGGCGCGCGCCGCGGCCATGCCGTGGATCTCGGAGAGAAACAGCCCGCGAGACGCCCGCCCGGCGCTCTTCAGCAACGCGAGACGGCGCAGCTCGTCGACGCACGCCGCCGGCGTCCGGTCGAAGCGGATGGCGGCCGCGAGGTCGCCGACGCCGAGATCGCGCACCGTCTCGGCCGGCAAGTCCACCGCCGTCCTGACGCCGGTCACGGCACGGATCGTGCGCGAGACCGTGGCGTGGTCGAGCATCGGCAGTTCGATCCGATGCCGCGCTGCGTCGTTCACCACCTTCGGCAGGCAGGCGCGGCCGTCGGGCGAGAAAGCGACGAACGGGAGGGCGTAACCGCACATGTCAGCGGTGACGCGTTCGAGACGCTCCCTCGCGGCGCCCTTGAGCGGCTCCTTCAGCATGATGTAGGCGCCGTCAAGCGCACTGCGACGACCAGGCGCGGTCCTGACCAGATCAATCAGCCGCGCCGGGTCGTCAAAGAACATCCCGCGCCACTCACCCTTCAGCGCGTCGAGCACCGCGCCGTCGGCGACGTCGACGACGACCGGAGCGCCGCCCGAGACGAGGTCCCGCGCCGCGTCCGGCGAGGCGTCGAAGGCGCGTGCCAGCAACAACGCCGCGGCGATCCGCGTCGCGCTCGGAGGGCATCCCTCGCGGCCCGCGGTCTCCTCGAAGCCCGTGTTGTCGTCGTCCATCTCCGACGGCATGCGCAGCAGTCCGGCGAACCCGGGCGATCGGGTCCGCGGAGGGCGCTCCGGGCCATCGCCGCTCACGTCTCGCCGGAAGCGCAGCCCTTCGCGCCAGGCCTCGCCGTACACCCGCAGCTCGATGGGTCCGATGCCGGCGCCGTCGAAGGAAGGCGTGCGACGCGTGCCGCCGTCACAAGCGCCCAAGACATGCCGAATGCTCGTCGTCTCGTTCATCGTCTAGACCTCAATGGTGAGAAGGGGGTCGAACCCGAGACGCTCGTCCGGGTAGCCGAGGGGGTTCGAGAGCATCAGCGTCGTGGCGCCGCGGCGCAGGCGGCAGCTGAAGTGCGTGTGGCCCGAGATCCAAGCGGCCGGCTGGTAACGATCGATCAGCGGCGTGAGCTCGGTGCAGGCAGAGGCGGCCAGCAGGCCGTCGCGATACGGCGGCGACACGGCGTCGATCGTCGGTGCGAAGTGCGTCACCACGACGGTCGGGCCGGGGTGGTGCGTCGCGAGGACGGCCTCGAGAAAAGCCAGAGACGTCAGGTGCAACGCGCGCGCCTCCTGTGGGCGGAAACGCGCCCAAGGATTCGAGCTCCACTTGATGCGCTTGTGGTCGCGCATGCCTTCGAGGGCCGCGCGCATCGCCGCCGCGCGTGACGCCTCGCCGAACAGCCCGTAGTCGGACCACAGCGTGCAGCCGGCGAAGCGGACGCCCGTCGCATCGCCAACGACCGCGACCTCGTTCTCCAGGTAGTGCAGCCCGAGGTCGGCGGCGACGCGACGGCCTTCGTCGATCGCCGCGGGCAATGCCGGGCGCGCCCAGAACTCGTGGTTGCCGGCTACGACGACGACTTCGAGCGGCGGCGGATAGGCCGCGCGCAATTCCCGCAGGGCGGCGGCGAGACCCTGCCGCGTGTCGCCGGCGACGACGATCACGGAAGCTCCGGGCGCCGGCGCCGGATAACCCCTAAAGCCGGGGAAATCGGAATGCAGATCGCTCATCGGCTGCAGGATCATGATGCGCCTCCATTCGGGCCGGTCGGCGTCTTGGGCTCGCGCGCTCCGGCACGGCGGCTGCCGAGCCAGATCTTGTGCATCGACCAGGAGGCCGAGAGGCGCGCCCGCTCGCGCGGCTCGATCGGCATGCGGGCCAACGTGTGCGACAGCACCAGCGCCGCGGCGGGGTCGGCGAAGGCGCAGGCCAGCAGCACCGTCATGCTGAGGTCGACGCGCAGGCCGATGTGCTCGGGGATGCGCCGTCCGACGACGAGACCGACGGCCGCGGCCGCGTCGCCGCGGATCGCCGCACGCCACTCGGGCATCGTGGCGGAGATGCCGGCGACGAAGTGGGCCACCTCGGCGCGCGCGCTCTCATCGAAGGATTCGGCGACCTTCGTCCGCCAATAGAAGAGCACCGGGGGCAGCGCTTCGCCGCGCAGGCCTTCGCGTTCGTCCATTGGGCATAGCTCCGTCGTTCGCGCGGAAGGCCGCGCGTGATGTCGAAAAGCGGGATTCGAAAAAGGGTTAGGCGAGGGAGGGTCCTAGGCGGACCCTGCCCTGCCTCGCCGGGACACGCCCCGTCACGTCACGCCGTGCCGGACCACGCCTAGCCTCGCGGTGTCGAGCCAAGCCAAGAACTATTCGAGCTGCGACTCCTCGATCAGGAAGCGGCCGAAATCGGGACGGTGGTCGCCGATGCCGAAGGGGCCGGCCATGCGGAAGTAGGTGACGACGTCCTCGCGGTTGAGGATGGTGGTGATGAAGGAGCCGCGGACGGTCGCGCTCCAGCCGTCGAAGCACGGGCGGGTGCGCGCCACCCGCGATTCGCCCACGCGCACGATTTCGCGGTGGCGGAAGCGCGGATCCTCCCAGAGTTCCTCGACCGTCTTCGGGCCGTCGTACTCGAGCATCGCGGGACCTTCGGCGACGAAGGCCGCCTTGGTCGCCTTACCCTTGCGCACCGTCTTGGCGCCGTTGACGAGCGCGGCCTTGATCGCGGACGGCGGCAAACACGGCCTGCCTTCGTGAAGCCACAGCGATCCGAAGAATTCGAGTTCCGCGATCCGGTGATGGTCGGCGTCGGTCTTGTGCTGCTTCCCCGTGATCTTACCGAGTGCTTTCGCGCCGGGATCGAACGGGTCCGCGAGCCTGCTGGAGTGCATCAACATGGGGCCGGCGCCGACCAGGCGCAGCGCGATCATCTCCACCGCCATGATCAGACCTCCCCGTCGGTGGGATCGAACAGCGGCGTCGCCTCGGCGATGCTGCGGACGATGTCCGCGTACGACGCGGGCTTGGCGGCATACTTGCGCGCGCGCAGCATGCTCGTCACCACCTCGTGGCACTCACGGCACAGCACCGTCAGGTCGCCGTCGCGCTCGTCACCGAGGTTGTCGTAGGTGCGATGGTGTGCCTCGAGTTCCTCAGTCGCCGCACACAGCAAGCAGCGATGGTCGGCGGCCGCGAGCGCGCGCTGGCGGATCTCCCGCCACGCGGCGCTGTGAAGATGCTTTTCGTAATCCACCATCGGTCGTCGTCCCCTGTCAGTTGCTGAGGGGAGGCGTAGCACAGATTTTTGGGTTTGGGGACAAATTGTCCCCAAGCTTCCCAAAAATATTCGTTAACCTTAACGGTCGGTTAACAGAAAACGTAAAACTCTAACTACTCATTCGTCAGATCTGAGGTCGCTCCATTCGGAGGCCCGGTCAAAGAAACTGATAGATTCTGCCCTACAGAAACAGCGACTCGATGGACGACCACCTGCTGACCCCTTCCCTGCTTCGAGCGGCCCGCGCGCTGCTCGGATTGAGTCAGACCGAACTGGGGCAGAAGGCGGGCGTGTCGCGGAAGGCAATCGCGACGTTCGAGACGGCCGCCCCCTCCGACCGGCTAGACCCGCGCCGCAAAGCCGTGCTGGACACGCTGCGGCAATATCTCCAAGTCGAATGCAATATCGAGTTCATCTTCGCGAGCGACGAGACGGGCGAAGGCGTGCGGCTTCGCACGAAGCCGCGGTAACCCTTGAGTGGTTGGGCGACACAGGCTCTAACTCAGACGGTTGGTTTATCCTGCCCAAATTTGAGTCGCCGCTATGAAAAAGCCGTCAAAGGCCCCCGCCGGCCAGCCTAAGTTACCCCCAGTTCGTTCTGCTCCCCCCCTACCGCCAAAGCTGTCCTTCAACGGGAAGACATTCTTTCTAAACGATCTAGGCAAGACGCTATTCCCGTTGCGCACCAACAAGGTCTTAGGCGAGGCCGCGTTCGAGAAGTTCGTCGAGTACGCCAAATCAAACTCAGACCACTTTCTGCCACAAAAGCGCGTGTTTGCGATGAAGCAAGGCGGACACCTCCGGCGTACTTTCAAGCTCGATCCAGTCGCCGAAATGTTCCTCTACGACCTTTTGTATCGCAATCGTCGATTTTTCCGTCGGCCAACCAACAAGCAGCGCGAGACGTTCGGCTACAATTTTGACGCGGGCGAACCGACCGAGGCCACCCTCTCCTATCGGGCATTCAAGGGAGCAACGAGCCAATACAGGAAGACCTATACGCACAGCATCTCGTTCGACGTCGCGTCATACTTCAATTCAATCTATCACCATGATCTCGTCCACTGGTTCGAACGGATCGGTGCATCATCCGAAGATGTCAGCGCGTTAGGCAGTTTTCTGAGGGAGATCAGTTCGGGCCGAAGCATCGATTGCCTACCACAGGGCCTCTACCCCGCGAAGATGATGGGCAACGCGTTTCTCGAGTTTGTGCAACAGTCGGGACGGCTACAATCTGACGTGCTAATTCGCTTTATGGATGACTTTGTACTCTTTGCAAACGACAGGGAGACCTTGCTCAGTGACTTTTACCATGTCCAAGAAGCGCTGAGCGCAAAGGGCCTGTCAGTCAATCCATCCAAGACGCGACTATTTTTGAAGGGAGACGACGAGATTGATCGCACCTTGGACGGAGTAAAAAAAGGCCTTCTCAGAAAACGGCGGAGGGTAGTGAGGCGCGGATACGACGAAGATGAAGGCAACGTCGATGAGGAGCTTAGAAATCTCACCAAGAAAGAAACGGAGCTCCTGCGAGAGCTGCTCGCGCGAGGAAGAAGATGCAGAGCTTGTTCTCGCGCTGATGGGAAATCACTCTGCGGATGTCGTTGCGAGATTTGAGGATTTGCTCCGCGACTTTCCTCACCTAGCAAAAAGTATCTATCAGTTCACCAAGTTCGTCCGCGATAAGGACTCACTCTCCACGATCATCGCCAAGTTTGTGGCGGAAAGTAAGATAATTCCCGAATTCCAGCTCTTCTGGCTAGGCGTAATCCTCGAAGAGAGTCTATTGAAGACTAAGCAGGCGAGCGACATCGCTCATTCCCTCTACACTCATCCGTGGGCAACGCCGATCACCAAGGCCAAGGTTCTCGAGATAGCGGACCAGCGCTTTGGTCTCACCGAGCTTCGCGAGACTCATCTGAAGGACGGTTCTTCCGATTGGTTGGCCTGGGCTTCCGCGTGCGGCTCCCGCGTAGAAAAAAAGGCCTCAAGAAACTACAGCTTAAAATACTTCAAGAATGCTTCTCCAATAAACAAGTTGATCGGAGAGGTGGTCGCCGAACTGCTGTAGCAGTAGCTGTGCGCGGCAAGACCTCATTCCTGCCCAACTTGCGCAAGCTGAATGCGGCGCTTATGTGCGCCGCGTCCTCGTGCATCGATGCGGGTGGCACCATCCTAGTCGCTTACGAAGAATGACGCACTAATTGTCGGCAAGGGCAGCTTCTGACAAACGATCCTGACGATGGCGCGCCATTCAGAACAAAACTGCGAAATCATATGTAATAATTAGAATGGATGATCGCCTCTCCTTTGATGGCTTGGTCACCCTTTAATTAGATGCCCGCCGCGCGCGGTGCCGTCGCAGAGGCGCAGCATCAGACCGCGAGGGACACGATGACGGGGGCACCGAATGCCGTCGACGCCAGCGGAACCAAAATGGCGAACACTGTAGGGCTTGCTCGTTCGGACTAAATGAGGCCCGCAATGCTACGTCCAAGATGCGCGGCACAGCAGCCTGGCAGACCTCGCTACACTTGATCCCGCAGTGCCCGGTCCTTCGCGGGAGGGTTGAGACGTTGGTAGCCCGTGCTGAGGATCCGCCCCAAGTAAGAAGTGCGAAACTCCCTCACATGGCAAGGGACCGGCTGCATTTGGCCTTTAAGACATATGATGCCTGTCAGCCCGGCGGGCGAGGCAAGCCCAGCGAATCGCGCAGAGTCGAGCCGTCGTACTCGGTGCGGAACAGGCCACGACGTTGCAGCTCTGGCACGAGCCGGTGGACCAACTCCTCCAAACCGCCTGGAAGATATGGGACCTGCAACATGAAGCCGTCGCAGGCGCCGGCCTCGAACCACTCCTGCATGCGATCGGCCACGGTACCGGGCGTGCCGGCAAATCCGCTGGTGGTTCTCCCCGCGCCATAGCGCTGTCCGAGTTCGGCGAGGCTCAGGCCCGAGCGCCGCGTGAGTTCAGAGACTTCGCGATAGTGCCCCTCGACACCGGGCACGTCGAGATTCTCAGGCAGGACCTGATCCTGCGGGAAACGCGAGAGATCGACGCCGAGGTGATAGGATAATGTCGAGAGACCGGACTCCGGATGCGACAATTCGTGGAGCTGGTCGTGCAGCGCCTTGGCCTGCTTCTCCGTGTCGCCAATAACAGGGACGATGCCGGGCAGCACCTTGATCGTATCGGGGTCGCGGCCGAAACGGATCGCACGCGCGCGCAGGTCGTTCCGAAATTCGACCGCGACGTCTATGAGGCCTGGCGTCACGAAGATGATCTCCGCCCAGCGGGCTGCGAAATCGCGGCCGCGATCGGAAGCGCCAGCCTGGATGAAGACCGGCCGTCCTTGCGGTGGCCGGCTAACATTGAGCGGGCCCTGCACGTTGAACCATTTTCCGGAATGATTGATCCGGTGCACACGCGCAGGGTCGGCGAACAGCGGCGCCTGGCGATCCCGGACCAGCGCACCGTCCTCCCACGAACTCCAGAGCTTGGTCACGACTTCGAGAAATTCGTCGGCGCGCTCGTAGCGCTCCTCGCGGGAGAGCTGCTCCGTCAGGCCGAAATTGCGCGCCTCCGCCTCCTGGAACGAGGTGACGATGTTCCAGGAAGCGCGGCCACCACTGAGATGGTCGAGGGTCGCGAGCGCCCGTGCTAGGACATAAGGCTGGGCGTAGGTTGTCGAAATGGTCGCACCGAGACCGAGATGCTTGGTCGCACCCGCGATGATCGAGAGCACCACTAGCGGATCGAGCCGAAGCGCGCCGAGCGCGCCGTAACGAAGCTGGCTGTCCAGGCTGCCGCCCAACGTATCCGGGATCGCGAGGATGTCAGCAATGAACAGAAGATCGAAACGTCCCTGCTCCAGCAGCCGGCCGACATTCTGGTAGTAGGCGGCCGACAGTAAATCGCCGTCTGCTTCGGGGTGCCGCCATCCGGCGTGGCTGCCGGAGACTGGGCCTGCGGAGACAAAGGCGGCAAGGTGTAGTTTCTTGTCTGGCATGAGTCAGCTCACGGTCCAGGAGATCTCGACGGGACCGCCACGCTTCAACGTGTTGTAGATCGGGCAGTTGGCCGTGAAGCCGGCGACCAGCGTCTCGGCCTCTCCCGCCGTCACGCCAGAGAGGCGTACCGCGATACGAATCCATTCGTATTGCGTCGGATCGGTCGCGTGACGCTGGAACGAGACTTCGGATCCCGCCTCGCGCAGCACGACCCCCTGCTCTTTCGCCGTCTTCTGAATCAGCCCGAGCGAGCAGCTGCCGAGCGACGACAGCAGCAATTCGCCGGCGTTGATCGCCTCGCCGGGACCACCGACGGCGACGCGCTGGTCCGAGACGAAATGGTTCGTCCTTGCGCTGAGCAAATAGCGGCCGAACTGGCCGATCGTGGCAGAGGTAATCGACACCGTCTCGCCGGTTTGAACGCTCATGATGTTTCTCTCGTGTTATAGGACCGGCCGCTTAGGCGCCGAGTTCCAGCGCGACGGCCTTCTTGGCGGCGTCGAACTGAGTCCCAAGCAGGAATGACCGGACGTCGACCTTGTTGGGGAGCACACCGAGCGCGTGGAAATTGTCGGCGAGGTCCTGGGTCGATGCCGCGGCCGCCTCATCGATCGGCTTGAGCGCGACAGCGGTCGACTCGGACAGCCTGGCATCGCGAACGAGCTTTTCGTAGACGGCCTGCTCGACCCCGTTCGGCGGGAAACCGCCCTGCGTGGCCCATAACGCAACGGATTCGGCCGGATGCGCGAAGATGTAGGCCTGGGTCTCACGGATGATCTTCACGAACTTGGCGAAGAGCTGCGGATACTTCGCCGCGACCTCACTCCGCGCCACGTAGAACGCGTAGTCGTAGGTCCTCACGTCGGGCAGCAGACGCGCCTTGCCGCCGAGCTTTGTCAACGCGAGCGCCGTAGCCGGTTGCCAGTGAATCCAGCCATCGATGCTGCCTTGCGCGAATGCCGTGAACGCATCTGCCCCGCTCAGGCTGACGGCCTGGACATCAGACAATCTGAGGCCCGCGGTCTCCAGATATTTGATCAGGCTGTAGGTCCCGGTCGTGCCGTTCTGGTGGGCAATCTTCTTGCCCTTCAGATCGGCCGCGGTCTTGATCGAGGAATTGGCCTGCACGAGGAAATCGACCTCATCGACCGGCAACGGATAGGCCGCAAGCGGCACGATCGGAACACGCGCCGGAACGGCGTTCACGACTGCGGTTGCGGTCGCAAATGTGAAGTCGACGGAGCCGGCCTTGATCGCCTCCATCACCGGCAGCGAGGCCGTGAACCCCGGTTGCCAGACGATCTTGGTGCCGAGTTCCTGCTCGAAGTTGCGTCCACCCACGCCGGCGCGCAGCGATGCCCAGACCCCGGTACGGCCGTCTCCGATGACCGCGACGGTCAATTGCGACGGTACCGCATCGGCGGCATTTGCGTGCGGCGATCCGCCTGCACCTGTAGCGGCTGCGGCAAATCCCGCACCAATCGACAGCACTGTACGCCGCGAGATGCCGGCACCATTACGCCTCGAGCCACTAAAAGTCATATCGTCATCCTTTCGTCTTTTTATGCAACGGCAGCCAAGTCGCGCTCGGCCGTCAGCAAACCGTCGAGCAGCTCTTCTTTGAGAGTCGCCAGCGCCGGATCACCACGATGCCGGGGACGCGGCTGATCGAAAATCAGATCGCGCGCGATGCCACCGTCCTTGACCAGGAGCACGCGATCGGAGAGCAGCAACGCTTCCTCGACGTCGTGCGTCACCAGCACGACGGTGCGCGGCCGCGCGATGAGCAACTGCCCCAACAGCAACTGCATCGCGGCCCGGGTGATGGCGTCAAGCGCCCCGAACGGCTCGTCCAGCAGCAACAGGTCCGGCTCGTGGATCAGAGCTCTCGCCAACGCCACACGCTGGCGCTGGCCGCCGGACAGCCCGACCGGAAACTCGCTTTCGCGCCCCAGCAAGCCGACTGCCTCGAGGATGCGTCCGGCGTCCTGCTTCCTGCCCTTGATTCCCAGCAGCACATTGCCGAGGACGGTCCGCCACGGCAGCAGGCGATCCTCCTGGAACATCAGGCGCACGTCCGCTTTGCGGCCGATCGCGCGGAGCTCGATACGGCCGCGCGAGGGTGCGTCCAGTCCTGCCACTAGGCGCAAGAGCGTCGACTTGCCGGCTCCGCTTGGCCCGATGATCGAGACGAACTGGCCGGCGGCGATGTCGAGATCGACGCTATTCAGCACCATGCGGCCGGCGAATGATTTGCCGACCGAGCGCAGGCTGACACTGGCTCCGCTCATGCCTTCACCCGATCGGCATAGCTCGGATGCCAACGCAGGAGCCGCCGTTCGATCAAACGCGTGATCAAATCCGACAGCCAGCCAGCGATCGCGTAAAGAATGATGGCCAGCACGATGATGTCGATGCGTAGCAGCTCACGGGCATTCTGCACGAGGTATCCAATTCCGTCCCGCGACGCGATCGTTTCGCCGACGACGAGAGTGAGCCAGGCCACGCCGAGCGCATAGCGCATGCCAACCAGGATGGGCTGCAGCGCCGCCGGCAGAATAATGGACCAGACCAGCCCGGCGCGGCCGAGGCCGTAGGATTTTCCAAGTTCGATCAGCTTGGGATCGACATTGCGGATACCTCCGACCGTATTGATGTAGACCGGGAAGAGCGAACCCATCGCGACGAGAACGAGCCGCGGCTCCTCCCCGATGCCGAACCAGAGGATCATCAACGGCACCAACGCCAGGTGCGGAATGGTCCGGATCATCTGCAGCGACCGGTCGAAAAGATCATGCAGCGGCTCGAAAAGTCCCACAGCCAAGCCGAAGATCAGCCCACCAAAAGCGCCGATCCAAAAGCCGATGGCAACCCGACGAAGGCTGACAAGGATGTCGTTTTGCAACTCGCCGCGCTCGGCAAGCTGCCGTGCGGCTTCCCAAATGTCGGATGGAGCCGGCACAATCGCCGTGGACACAATCCCCGTCGCCGAGAGGAATTGCCAGACGAGGAGCAGCCCAAGCGGCAGAATCCACGGTAGAACAAATGACCGCCATCTCAAGCCACGCACGCGCGATGTCGACGTCTCCGAGGGCTGCGCAACGTCGGCTACCACCGTCACCACAGGTTCGACGGCACGGGGGATTGGTTCCGTGCGACCGGCAGCCGGCGCCGCCATTGCATCGGCCGGCCCGGAAAGTAGCGACGCATCCGTCATGAAATCGAACTTGCTCCGTCTCACCTGAGACGGCGCCACCTTCGCAAACTCCGGCGTGCAATTCGATGGTAGCAAAATTCATATTTCGTGCGTCGGCACCAATGGCGTTCTACGTGGGTTAGGATTTTGAAGAATGTCTTTTCAACGTAGTGACGCTCCACGCGATCTGGCGAACTTGAAAAAATCATCTCCAAGCTGAACTGAATCGCGTGCGCTTGCGCTGATGACAAAATGGCTGTCGCGCCGATTGCCTCAGTGCCGAGGCATTTGTTGCTCGTCTCAAGCGAAATTTGGAATGGCCAGGTCAGTTCGTTTCGCTTCTCCTAAGCGGAAACGCCGGTCATGCCGAAACATCTCCACGAACGCCATGACACGAGCGACGCCATCCATCATCAGGAGCTACCCGTGACCGTACGCATTCCTCCGTTTCCCCTGTCCCGGCGTCGGCTGCTGGTCGCCACCTCCATGGTAGCCGCGGCAGCCTTGACGGCCATGGCGGGTCTTTCGCGGCTCAGAGTGCCGACGGACGACAGAACGGCGGCAACATCACCTTCCTCATCGACTCGCTCGGCAGCACCTGGATCCCGAACAACAGCGCTATCTCCAGCTTCCAGGGCCACATCTGGGGCCACGTCACCGACAAGCTCGTTTATGTCGATGCTGACGGCAAGGTCAGCCCCTGGATCGCCGAGAGCTGGGAGCAGAGTGACAATGCCACGCAATTTACCCTGCACCTTAAGAAAGGCGTGACCTTCTCCGACGGCAGCCCGCTCGATGCGGAGGCCGTCGTCGCCAATCTCGACATCTGGTACGCTGGCCGCAAGAACGAAGGCATCAACCCCATCGGCCTGTTCCCGAAGACCTACGACCGCGCCGAGGCGATCGATGCGACCACGGTGAAGGTCGCGTTCAAGGCACCGACGCTCGGCTTCATCCCGACGCTGGGCTACCACGGCTCGATTCTGATCTCGCCGAAGACCATCGCGCAGCCCGCCGCGCAGCAAGCCGATCTCAGCAAGACATCCGGCAGCGGCCCGTATGTGGTCGATTCCTGGAAGGAAGGCGACTTCGTCAAGCTGGTCAAGCGCAAGGACTACAATTGGGGTCCAGCTGCGGTCGGCCACACTGGTCCGGCCTTCCTCGACTCCATCACCTACAAGCTCGTGACCGAACCGTCGCTGCGGGTGGCCGCCGTTCAGTCCGGCCAGGCCGATGTCGCCTACAGCCCCTCGCCGCAGGAGCTGAAGTCTCTCAAGGAAGCAGGCTTCATCACCGCGACACCGCGCTATCTCGGCTTCGTCAACGGCCTCGCGATCAACACCAAGCTCGAGCCTTACAACGATTTGAAGGTCCGCCAGGCACTCCAGGCCGGCATCAACCGGAAGGAGATCATCGACACCGTCTACACACCCGACTGGAAGCTGGCGACGTCGTTCATCCAGAGCAACGTGCCCGGCGCGACCGACCACAGCGATCTCCTGGCCTACAATCCCGGCAAGGCCGAGAAGCTTCTCGACGAAGCAGGCTGGATCAAGGATTCCAAGGGGATTCGCACCAAGGAGGGCAAGCTGCTCTCGCTGACGCTCTACTCCAACCCCTATCTTGCCACCGCGAAGGCCATCGACGAGCTGATTGCCCAGCAGCTCGGTAAGATCGGCTGGAAGGTCCTGATCCGGTCCTACGACGTCGTAACGTTCGGCGAGAAGGTCAGGTTCGGCGGTCCGGCCGTGCCGGCCTATGAGGTGACGCGCAGCTTCATCGACGCGGGCACGGTGGCGAGCATCCTCACCAACGCCAACAACGGCGAGGATTGGTTCGCCCTCGGCGACAGCGACAAGAAGCTCAACGATCTGCGTGACAAGATTGCCAGCGCCAGCTCCAACCAGATCCGCGACCCGCTGCTCGACCAACTGCAGACCTACGTCCTCGAGCAGGGCTACTTCATCCCGCGCACGCAGATCGTGCAGCGCATCTACGTGCAGTCGCCGAAGCTGAAGGGAGAAGTCTACAACGGCGTCGCCTATGCCAGCTATTACACGGCAACGATCAGCGAGTAAGGCGCCGTGCACCCGAACGATGTGAAGAGGCGGCCGGCATGAGCAATCCTTATCTGCGCTATGCCGCAAAGCGCCTCGTCCAGGCCCTTGTCGTCATCCTGCTCGTCTATGTCTTCACGTTCGTCGTCGTCAGCATCCTGCCGGGCGACCCCATCACCACCGTCCTGCGCGATCCCCAGAACGGCTTCACCGAGGACGAGATCAGACAGATCATCGCGGCCCAAGGACTGGACCAGCCGATCCCGGTCCAGCTCTGGACGTCGCTCTCCCACTTCCTGACCGGCGATCTCGGTCTATCGATGCGTCCAGCAGGCCGGTGACAACCCTGATCGCCGAGGTTCTCCCCTCGACGCTGGTACTGGCGTCGTCGGCTTTTGCCATCGCGCTGCTGCTGGCGGCGACGATTGCCTACGGCACGCAGTTTCTTCCCAAGCGCTTCGGGCAAGGCTTGCTGCGTAGTTTCCCATCATTATTCCTGTCGGTGCCGAATTTCGTGATCGGCCTCTTGCTGATCCACGTCTTCGGCTTCCAGCTCGGACTTTTCCGCGTGATCGCACCCAACAGCTTCTGGGCGACATTTTTCGCCGCGATCGCGCTCGGAATCCCGATCTCCGCACAGATCGCCGAGGTGCTGATCGCCAATCTCGATCACGAATCCGGACAGGACTACGCTGCGGTCGCACGTGGCCGCGGCCTCGGGCAGTTTTGGCTGTTCGCGAAGCACCTGCTCAAGCCGTCGTCGCTCCCGGTCGTCACCATCATCGCGATCACCATTGGCGAGCTGCTCGGCGGCTCGCTGATTACCGAGACGGTGTTCGGACGCACCGGCATCGGCAGCCTGGTACAGCGTTCGGTCAGCACGCAGGACCTGCCTGTCCTGCAGGCGGTCGTTTCGCTTGCGGCAGTCGTGTTCGTGCTCGTCAATCTGATCGCCGACCTCGTCTATCCCCTGCTCGACCCGCGCGTAAAACTCATCGGCGGCCCCAAGCACCGCCCAACGACAGCCGATGACAGCTCGGCCGGGACGTCCCAGGCGGTGACATCATGAGCCTCGTCTCCGACGTGCGCGTCATGGCAAGCCGCCCGCTGACATCCTTCCGGGTCCCGCCGACGGTCGCGCTCTCATTCGCAATCATCGCGCTTGTGATCGCCTGGTCGCTCGCGCCCGGCCTCTTCACGAGCCAGAGCCCGGTCAACGGCATCCCCGCTGAGAAGCTGCTTGCCCCCGGCACCGTCCACTGGTTCGGCACCGACCACCTCGGCCGCGACGTCTACACCCGCGTCGTCTATGGCACGGCCTCCTCGGTGACGAGTGCTCTGATCGCGGTCGTGATCGCCGCCGTCACCGGCGGCCTGATCGGCCTACTGGCGGGTTTCTTCGGCGGCTGGGTGGACGTCGTGTTCGCGCGTCTGGTCGACGTGTTGCTGGCGATCCCGAACTTCCTGCTGGCCGTCATCGTCGTCACCGCGATCGGCTTCGACACCACCAACGCCGCGATCGCGACCGGTGTCTCGGCGGTGGCCGTGTTCGCACGGGTGATGCGCTCGGAGGTCATCAAGATCCGGCAAGCAACATTCGTCGAGTCCTCGTTCCTGCTCGACGGTTCGCGCCGGCACATCCTGCTGCGGCACGTGCTGCCAAACGCGTCGCGCTCGCTGTTGCCGCTCGCGGTGCTGCAGTTCGGCCTGTCGATCCTGGTGATCGCGAGCCTCGCCTTCCTCGGCTACGGCGACCCGCCGCCAGCCTCGGACTGGGGCCTGCTGATCTCGATCGGCAAGGACTACCTCAAATGGCCGTGGCTCGTTTATGCGCCGGCTTTCGCGACGATCGCGACCGTCCTCTCCGTGAACAGGATCAGCCGATGGCTCCGCAAGACGGATTGACCTCTACTCTCGCCCGCCCGGAGCTCATCCAGCCAAGGCCGCCGCTGCGGTCCAGACCGCTACTTCGGGTGGACGACCTATCGGTTGCCTATGGGCCACATCAGGTTGTGACCAACGTGGGATTCGAACTGGGCCGTGGCCAGAGCCTCGCCCTCATCGGGGAGTCGGGCTCCGGCAAGTCGACGATCGCGCGCGCGGTGCTGCGGCTGCTTCCCAGCGGCGGTCACGCCACTGGTCGCATCGCGTTCGACGGCCAGGAGGTGCTGAGGATACCCGAGCGCGGCTTCCGGCCGCTGCGCGGACGGGCCATCGGGTTCATTCCGCAAGATCCCGGCAACTCGCTCAATCCGGTGCGAACGATTGGTGCCCAGGCGAATGAGGCCGCCGCGCTCCTCGACGAACCCAACAGAGCGGTGCGCAAGCGCCTCATCCTGGACACCTTCGCGCAGGTCGGGCTCGACAATCCCCAGCGGGTCTACGACTCCTACCCGCACCAGCTGTCTGGCGGCATGCTCCAGCGCGTGCTCATCGGCCTTGCGATCCTACCGCGTCCGTCGCTGCTCGTTGCGGACGAGCCGACCTCAGCGCTCGACGTCACCATCCAGAAGCGGATCCTCGATCTGCTCTCGCGTCTACAAGACGAGCTGAATATAAGCCTGCTGCTCATCACCCACGATCTGGCGATTGCCGCGGAGCGGGCTGACACGCTGGTGGTGCTCAAAGACGGGATCGTCCAGGAGACCGGCAGGACCACCGCTGTCTTCGCCTCGCCGGCGTCGGCCTATGCGAGGAAGCTGCACGCCGACGTCCCCGCCCTCAACCCCGACCGCTACGCCGACTTGCGCGACCCGGGCTTCCGTCGCGCCACGACCGAGCCGAAGATCGAGGTCAGCGCGATCACCAAGACCTTCACCGTCGACGGCAAGCCGCTGACGGCCGTCGATGACGTCTCGTTCAGCGTCCCCGCCGGCACCACGCACGCGCTGGTCGGCGAGTCCGGCTCGGGCAAGACAACGACGATACGGCTACTGCTTGGACTGGAGCAGCCCGACACCGGGACCATCTCGGTCGCCGGCAAGCAGCTCAACGGTCGGTCGCCGGCCGAACTGCGCGCGGCATGGCGCCACCTTCAGCTCATCTATCAAAACCCCTTCACGTCGCTCGACCCGAGTTGGAAGGTCGAGCAACTGATCCGCGAACCGCTCGACCGGTTCAAGATCGGCACAGGCAGGGAGCGCGACGAACGCGTGCGCCAGGCCCTGGCCGACGTCGGGCTCGGCGAGCACCTGATCTCCCGCAAGCCGGGAGCCTTGTCTGGCGGCCAGCGTCAGCGCGTGGCCATCGCCCGGGCGCTGGTCCTCAAACCCGATGTGATCGTGCTCGACGAACCCACCTCCGCGCTCGACGTCAGCGTCCAGGCCGACATCGTCGAGGTGCTGCTGTCGCTGCAGGCCGACCTCGGCTTGACCTATGTGTTCGTCTCCCACGACCTCGCCCTGGTGCGCCAGCTCGCCCACAGCGTCTCGGTGATGCACCGCGGACGCATCGTCGAACACGGGACCGTCACCGAGATCTTCGACAATCCCCAGCAGCTCTATACAAAGTCGCTGCTGGCCTCGATTCCGTCAGGTGTCACGGACGTCGCACATGCGCCGCGGCCTCGGCTGATCGTCGCTGCCGAATGATCGACCCGGACCGCACCGCTCATTCCGCATCATCGAGCGCGAGAACGGCGAAGCTCGCGAGCCAGTGCTCTCCCATGTAGTGACTGGCGAGATGGGGAAGGCCCGCGGCGAGATGCTCCTGCGCGGCGGCGTGAGCAATGGCCCGCCGCTCGTCGCCGACCGGCAACGCATCGCCGAGAGCGCGCCAGCACCAGGCCCGGCTGAGATTGAGGCCGTCGAGATGAGCGATCTTGCCGTCGGTGCGATCGCTGACCGACGCAGGCCGGAACAGCGTCGTCGGCTGCCGCTCGGACAACCGCGGCAAAAACCGGTCGAACCACGGCAAGAACGCGTCTGATGGCAGCAACCGCCGCATGCACTCAGCCTCGATCAGGGCCGAGGATTGGAAATCGTCGCCGCTGGGCTCTCCCCAGGCCGGGCAATCGCGATCCTCGCCATACCAGCGCAGGCCAGTCTGAAGCAGTAGCTTCGCCAGTCCCTCGTCCTTGCTGATATCGGCGTAGTCGGCCGCCATCCGCAGTCCGAACGCGGTGTTGAAATGGGTGCCGACGCGCACAGGATAAGGCGACAGCGGCAGGAAGTCGCGAAAGCGCTGGGCGATGACTTCCGCTAACGGCGCGAGATTACGACCCCAACTCTCGTCGGATTGCAGTGTCAGCTCGGTCGCCAGCTTCAACAGCCAGGCCCAGCCATAGGGCCGCTTGAAGCCGCGGGAGGTCGGACGGGCAAAGTAGGCGCACTCGACAGCAACCTTTTCAGGGACGAACTGCGCATCGAACAGCGCGCGAATGTCGGACGCCGCTGCAACATCCGGAAAGCGACGCAGCAGCCGCGCCAGCATCCAGTAGCCGTGGACGCAGGAGTGCCAGTCGTAGCTGCCATAGAAGATCGGGTGCAGTTCGCTCGGCGTGCGGGCATCCGCAGGTTCAGCGAGGGCGTGGTCGACATTGTTGGGATATTCGCGCCCGACATGGCCGAGCGCGATGCCGGCGAAATTGGAGGCATGCTCGCGGGTGAGACGGGACGTTGTCATGCGCTGGCCTTTCGTTTGTCACGGCTGATCAAAATCTCGATCAGACGCGGCAGGATGTAGATCGGGAATTGCGTCGCGGCGAAGTATAGAGCCATGCGCGGCGAGGCGGCAGCGCCGAGCGCGGACCAGACCAGCCCGACATTACGATTGCCGAGAATGAGTCCGACCGTCAGCCGCTCGGGCAGAGTTCCCGGCAACAGCATCGCGCCCGCACCCTGAAGGACGATATTGCAGGCAAAGGCGAGCACCAGGCACAGCGTTGCAGTCTGCGCATCCGCCGCGATTTGTTCACGGACGCCGGCCATGGTCGCCACCGCGAAGACGAGAAGCGCCGCGACGATGATCCCGTCGACCACGCCGCCCTGGGCCGCCAGCACCGGCGCGGCATGCCGGCGGAGCAGGAAGGCAACGCCCTCGGCGCTGCCGATCAGCAACGCCAGCCGCAGCGCGAGCTCAAGCGCGCTGATCTCGAGCCCTCCGAACCAGCCGGCGAGCAGCGGGACTGTGACCGGAGCCAGCACCATGGACAGCACCGTCACCACCAGCGGCACCGCGCCGTCGAGGCCGAGCATGCGTGCTACCGCGGCGGTGCCGCTCGACGGCGGCGCCGACACGGCGAGCACGATCGCAAGCGCGAGTTCCGGAGGAAGACCGAGTGCATGGCCTGCAGCCCCGATCGCCAACGGACAGGCGAACATGACAACGGCCGGCAAGAGCACGGACAGCGACGGCTGCCGCAGCGTCGCGACGACGGCCTGACCATCGACGCGCAATAGCGTTCCGAGCACGATCACGAAGATCGTGACCGGCATCAACGGACGGACCAGGTCCGCCAGGGCCGGGCACGCAAGCCCGAGCAGGACGCCGAGCGCCAGCAATGTCGGTCCGCGCGGGATGAGGCGCAGGAGTGAGGATCGCATACGCCTCGTCCAATCAGGTCTTCCGCGCCAATAAACCACCTCAAGAAACATTCTTGAAATCGATTTTCGATATGCATACCATTGTTTAAATGAATTTAGCTTCCGTCGATCTCAATCTCCTGGTCGCCTTCGAGGCGCTGATGGAGGAACGCAACGTCACCCGCGCCGGCGAACGCGTCGGCCTGGCGCAGCCGTCGATGAGCAGCGTCTTGACCCGTCTTCGGGCCCTCTTCGGCGACGATCTGTTCGTGCGATCTGCCTCGGGCATGCAGCCGACGGCCAAGGCGCTGGCGCTGGCCCGGCCGATCAGCGAGGCACTCGGGCAGATCAGGACCGTGCTGGAGCCCGGATCAAGCTTCGATCCCGCGACCGCCCGCCGCCGCCTCTCCATTGCGGTGACCGATTACGGCGACCTTGTCGTCATACCGCCGCTTGTCGCGGCGCTGCGACGGGAGGCGCCCGGCATCGATCTCGTGGTGCGCCCCATCATTGACGCCGCCAGGAGCGTAGCGAGCCTCGAACACGGCGAGATCGACGCCTTGATCGGCGGTCATCTCCCTGCCTCGACTCGCATCACGCGCTGTATGCTGTTCGAGGAGAACTTCGTCTGCATCCGCGACGCCGGCCAGACCAAGCGAAAAGTCAGGCTGTCCAAGGACGACTATACCCGCCTCCCGCATGCGCTGTTCTCATCGGCGGGCGGCGACGGGCTTCCGGGCGCTATCGATACGATGTTGGCCCGGCACGGCCGCAAGCGCCGGACCGCCATCACGCTCGCGCATGTCGTCGCGGTTCCGTTTGCGATCGCCGGCACCGATCTCGTGGCGACGATGGCTGAGCGTATCGCCCGTCGCTTCGCCGCAAGCGCCGGTGTGTCCGTCGTTCCGGTTCCCTATTATGTCGAGGCCTTCACCATCGACCTGCTCTACAGGCGTCGGGCCACGAACGACCCGGCGCTGCGATGGTTCATCGAGCTGGTCAGTCGTGTCTGCAAGGAGCTCTGACTGGCAAACGCCTCCACGCCGATATAATCATTCCACAAACGTCCGCTACGACAGGAGAAAAATCACTTCCATGATGCTGCGACAACGATCTCGCAATCTGTCCGACTATCATCGCAATTGAGCCCTAGCAGTCTGCTGAAGAACCCCCTCGCCACGGAGGGGGCTTGATGATTCACTTTATCCATCTCGAATCGGCAGAGGCGATCATGCGCGGCAGGTTTAAGGACCAGGGCGGCCTGTTTTCGTACATCG